>CAZCLJ010000228.1:0-7587 GCA_964499465.1 uncultured Hyphomicrobiales bacterium | reverse complement strand
ACAAGTTGATAGTATGGCTTAGAATTTTTTTTTAAGTTACAAATCCTCCTTCCCAAGTGCAACTTGGGAAGGAGAAACCAAGAATTTAATAAAGTCATACTATAAACTTGTTTATCGTATGACTTGTATAAGTATTAGCTATACATATAGTTACGTGCAAAAAAGCCGAAGTGGTTCATTAGGAACGAAGTGAAGAATCTCAAACTCTGTGGTAGCAATGACTTGTGAGATTCTTCGCTGCGCTTCAGAATGACAGGGTAAATTAATGTCATTCCCATTTAAATAAAGCACTTGCTTTATAAGGGGGTTCAGAATGACATACTTTTTGCTATAATTTGCGCAATTATTCTTTACAAGGCAAATCTCATAACTCCTTTATTTTCGCTCTTGGGTAAGGAGTTCTGAAACTTTCTAAACTTTCTAAACCTTCAAACAATCTCATTCTAACAACTTTTCATCATTATCCATTTCGAGTAATTGAATATTAGGAATTGATGTTCCGGCGATGCCTTTTATTGCTCCATAAAAATATGAAGTATTAGTTCGAATTTTTTCTAATTGCTTTTCTCTTTCTTTCCAAATTTTTTGGATTTGCATTTTTTCTTTGTTAAAACCTTCTTGAATAGAATAAAAGCCCTCAATTATTGCTTCGAACTGCCCGCGAAATTCCTGACTAACCAAATAATTATACAGCATTTCCATTTTAGATTCTCTGCCCTGATTTGTTATTGCTACGTTATGCACCTCAATAACGCTGTATCTAAGAACTGGAACGAACCAACGAAATTCTCTGAAAGAGCAAATCCAAACCCCGTCTCTAAAAATAAATTTATCCTGTTCTTCTGGCATTGCCTCTGTGATAATCACCAGAACATCTGCTTTTTCGAGCAAATTATCTTCTTTTAATTTGCTAATCCAGTTGTTGTCGAAATTCTTAGTGCGTTTGCTTTCGTAATAGATTTTTCCGCAAAGAGCGCCAGTAGTATTTCTTATGATTTGGATAACGTCAGCACCCTTTGCACCTTTTTTGACTTCGTTAATTTCATCGAAAGGAAAAAGTTCTTTTAATGTTCTTTCAATTTCAAGTTCCTGAACTTCGCCTTGCAACTGCATTGAACCTTGCTCAGCACGTTTTTTCAATTCCTCAATTTGTTTAGACATATCTTCTATAGTCTTTTCTCTTTCTTTGAGTGTTAATTTGTAATCGTCTTCAAACCGCTGTGTAATTCTGCTTCTTTCTTCCTGAAGTTTTTGGTTGAACTCTTTTTCTTTTTCGTAAATGATTTGCTCTTTAATTTCTTCTTTTTCCCGCTTTAGCTTTTCGTTTTCAGCAACAGCTTTATTATATTCTTTTAACTTATCCGACTTTTCATCTAATTCTTTTTTTAATGATTCAAGTTGCTCATTGTTTTCAGAAAGCATACGTTTTTTAAATTCTTCTTTTTCATCATCAAGTTTTTTCTTTAAATCGCTTTCCAATTGCTGCTTGAGTTTATTGCGTTCTTCTCTAAATTCTTCTTCTTTTTCGCGGATTATTTGCTCTTTTATTTCTTCTTTTTCCCGCTTTAGCTTTTCGTTTTCAGCAACAGCTTTATTATATTCTTTTAACTTATCCGACTTTTCATCTAATTCTTTTTTTAATGATTCAAGTTGCTCATTGTTTTCAGAAAGCATACGTTTTTTAAATTCTTCTTTTTCATCATCAAGTTTTTTCTTTAAATCGCTTTCCAATTGCTGCTTGAGTTTATTGCGTTCTTCTCTAAATTCTTCTTCTTTCTCGCGAATAATTTGCTCTTTAATTTCTTCTTTTTCCCGCTTTAGCTTTTCATTTTCAGCAACAGTTTTATTATATTCTTTTAACTGAACCGATTTTTCATCTAATTCTTTTTTCAGTAAGTCAAGTTGCTCATTATTTTCAGAAAGCATACGTTTTTTAAACTCTTCTTTTTCGTCATCAAGTTTTTTCTTTAAATTGCTTTCCAATTGCTGCTTTTCTTCATTTAATTTCTTTTCTATTTCGTTTTTAAGATTATCTTCAAATTCTTTTTTTTCACTTTCAAAGTTATTTTTTATTTTTTCCAATTCGCTTTCTTTTTGAGAAAACTGCTTTTCCATTAAAGAAATTTTATTTTGATAATCGCTGTCGAATTGTGATTGCAATTGCTTAAATAAAGCTTCATTAACGTTGATTTCTGTGTTGCAATTTGGGCATTTAATTAGATTATTCTTTTCCATTTTCCAAAAATATAAATTTCAAAAATGCAAATTAAGTAAAATCTTTTTAAGATGAGTAGCAAAAATAGTTAATTTGTAGCGAAGCGAAGAAACTGGTTATTGGGTTATTAGGTTATTGAGTTATTATAGACAGGGCTGATATATTCTTTTAAATACTCTACAGCCATTAGACAGAGCTGATACGTTCTTTTAAATACTCTAACTCTCCCAATTTTACGTAATTGAAAGATTTATTTAGTAAAAAAACGCATACATTTTTCTTACTGCTAGTCAAATCACCATAATAAATTATGGTGATACTCTAATCCTTAGATTAACTCCCAAATTTATTTGGGAGTTAATTTCCAATAAAGAGCGTAAAATCCTTAAACCATAAATACGTAATAGATTATTTGTTATAAAATTCAAGATAAACTGCTACTAATCTATATTTATTAAAAAAATAAATAAAGTAATACGTAAATTTGGGAGAGTTAGAGTTTAAATACTCTACAGCCATACTATCAACAAGTTGATAGTATGGCTATAAGAGAACGTATCAGCCCTAGTAATTGGGGGTTTGGGGAATTGTGAATTTGTCAATCGTAAAGGGAAAAATACTAATGACTAATGACCGATAACCATAAACCATAAACCCAGAACTCCTGATGCCACGTAGTTTGCTATTTCGCATATTTTACAATATAAAGTTAAATTTGAATGTAAATATTTCCAATAGGTCATTCGTTATTGGTCATTCGTCATTAGTAGTTTCATACAAATAACCAATAACTAATGACCAATGACTAATAAGATAATATTTGCTAACCGCGAAATTTTTATTTACGAGATAAATCTCCTAACTCCTTTATTTTCGTTATGGGGTCTGGAGTTCTGAAACCATAAACCATAAACCGACTGCTAATTTTTAAAACACCCCCAAATCCCAATTCCCAATTCCTAATTCAACAAATCAACATTTTTCTTATTTTTGTATAAATATAATTGCATTATTTATAAACATTATGGAAAATTATGAATTTCTTTGTTAGCTGGATGTATAAAATGAAAGAATGGATGGAAAGTTTTGCAGAAAAGAAATATGCAATGACTGCACTTTTTTTACTTGCATTTGCCGAATCATCTTTTTTCCCTATACCACCGGACGTATTACTAATAGCAATAGCCGTTTCTGCTCCGAGCAAATCCTACAAGGCAGCACTTTGGTGCTCGCTCGGTTCCGTGTTCGGTGGGATATTCGGATACTACATTGGCTTCGGTATGTGGGAGGCAATTGGGAAACCAATCGTGGACTTTTATCATTATCAGGAAGCATGGGCGAGTTTTGAACGGCTTTACAACGAGTGGGGACAAATCTTTCTGGCAATAGCAGCTTTTTCACCTATTCCTTACAAAGTTTCAACAATAGCTTCCGGCTTCGTAAAAATGGATTTAGTTCCTTTCATCTTGATTTCTTCGTTTGGAAGAGCGGCAAGATTTTTCTTGGTTGCTTCTCTTTTTTATTTCTACGGCCCTTCAATCAAGGCATATATTGAAAAATATTTCGATAAATTAGCTCTTGCTTTTGTAGTTTTGCTTGTCGGTGGTTTTGTTTTACTAAAATTTATCGTATAAAATGAAAGTTCTACAAATATGCAGTCAGCCGCCTTATCCGGATAATAACGGAGCTTCCAAGGCATTCCTTAGCATTGCTCAGGGGCTGCTGCAAATTGGTATTGATTTGAAAATTCTTTCTTTTGCAACGCCTACAGCTCAACCAGTTTTTAACGATGAGTCTAAATTATTCTACGAAAAAACGAATTATTCTTTTGTTAATATAGATAACAGAGTTAAACCATTTGATGCTTTCATAAATTTATTCCAAAAAGAATCTTATAATATTTCGCGTTTTGTTACGAAAGAGTTTGAAGCGGAATTAGAAAAAATCCTCAATGAAAGCAGATTTGATGTAATTCAGTTTGAAACGCTTTTTACTACGCCTTATCTTGCTACGGCAAGAAAGCTCTCTAATGCAAAAATGGTTTACCGCTCGCATAATATTGAACATTTGATTTGGGAACGCCGGGCTGAAATAACAAAGAATCCATTGAAAAAATGGTATTTAAATCTTTTAGCAAAAAAACTGAAAGATTTTGAAACGGAAATTGTAAATAATTTCGATAGCATCGTTTCTATTTCTGAAATTGATGAAGAAACACAAAAAAAGTATTTAAATCCAAAAGTAAAGACAACAACGATACCGATTGGATTCGACATAGCTGATAATAAACCTGTTCAACCGGAAGAACTTTCTTTTTTCTTCATAGGAGCATTAGATTGGGCGCCTAACGAGCAGGGACTCAAGTGGTTTTTGGAAAATGTTTGGGAATCGGTTTATAAGCAATTTCCGGATAATAAGTTTTACGTAGCCGGCAGAAATATTCCGAATGAATTATACAAATGGGGAAGAAAAAATGTAGAGATTTGCGGCGAGGTGCCTTCTTCAAGGGAATTTATAGGAAATCACAGCATAATGATAGTGCCACTCTTTTTTGGGAGTGGGATTAGAGTGAAAATTGCAGAAGCGATGTCGCTCGGAAAAACTATTATTTCTACAAATATTGGTGCAGAAGGTATTTTATGCAAAAATTACAAGGAAATCCTTTTTGCAAATACAAAAGAAGAATTTATCCAAATGATTACTCATTGCATAGAAAATCCCAGTTTGGTCCAAAGTATTTCCGAATACGCCTTCCAGTTTGCAAAAGGCAATTTTGAGTGTCGCAGTTTAGCAAGGAGATTAGTAAATTTTTATTAAAATATGTAACGGAAGTATGTCATACGAGCAACAAGTTACTCGTATGACTTGTTTTATATTTAATACCAAACCGCTAACTAATAGTGCAAAATTATAATGTCATTTCGAACCCCTATATAAAGCAAGAACTTTATTTAAATGGAGATGACATCGCTACTTTTACACTTCAAAACTTTACGAAAGTTAAGAAACTTTCGCAAAGTAAGACGAATTTCACTTTTGTAAAGTTTCTTAACTTTGCAAAAGTTTAAATAATGTTATCTCCATTTAAATAAAGTTCTTCCTTTATCTGGGGATTACCAATGACATCTTTACTTTTTTCGGTCATTCTGAAGCGTTGTGAAGAATCCAGAGAGTAGTGGTTAAAAAATTTTCTGGATTCTTCACTTCGTTCAGAATGACTGTGTTAAGTGATGTCATTTCCATTTAAATAAATGTCTTTTTTATCTGGGGGTTACCAATGACATCGAAGTTTGTCATTCTGACGGATGTCAGAATCCATCTTGGTTTTCCCTAAAGAGAATGGACAAAGAAATATTTTAGTCATTAGTCATTGGTCATTAGTTGTTAGTAAGAATACCAATGACTAATGACAAATAACTAATAAGATAATATTTGCTAACTGCGAAATTGTTATTTACGAGATAAATCTTTTAACTCCTTTATTTTCGTTATGGGGTCAAGAGTTCTGAAATTCTAATTTTCTGGAATTCTGATAATTTTGAGTAAAAAAAAAGCCGAGTAAACTCGGCTTTTAAATATTAACGTAATGTCTTTATTTCTTTTTTTCTGTTGTTGCAGTAGGTTGTTGACCTGGAGCAGGTTGGCCTGGTGTTGCTTGACCTTGAGCTTCTAAAGCTTGTTGTTCGGCTGCTGCTTTTGCTGCTTCTTCTTCCATTTTTTCTTGCATTACTTGATTTTGGACTTCTTGCTGAGCAAGTGCTAAGTCTTCAGTAAGCTTAGTAATGTCTGGGTCTGCTGCATTTTGGTCAATAATCTTTTGCATTTCTTCCATTGATTCTACTTGGAAACCGGCATTCTTGAATAATTCCAAATTTTTGGCGGACCAATCTTCGCCATTTTTTAACATAGCTTTGAAATCAGGTGTCTTAACAAATTCAATAGTAGAATTATAGTATTTTACTAAATTCTCTTTGTCTTTGTTTCCGCCGCAGCTTGTTAAAGAAAAGCTTATTGCAATAATGGCTATTAATGCGTAGATTGAGAAAACTTTGAGTTTCATTTATAACTCCATAAAATTATAAAAAAATTTAATTATTTAATTAAATCATTACAAAATTATGACAATTTTTTTAATTGTCAAATTAATTTATGTTAATAATTCATTTTTTTTTATTTTATTTTTTCTTACGTATTTTTGTAAGAAAATAACTTATGAAATAATATGCAAACACCAAATATTCAAGATGTATTAAAAGCAGCTAACAAAATAGCATACTTTTCTCATATTACTCCAATACTCAATTGCAAAACTATAAATAATATTACAAATAATCAAATTTTTTTTAAATGTGAAAATTTTCAAAAAATTGGTGCTTTCAAATTCAGAGGAGCTTGTAATGCTGTGTTCTCTTTACCAGAAGAGTTAGCTAAAAAAGGCGTTGCGACCCATTCTTCAGGCAATCATGCTCAAGCTCTCGCTCTTGCTGCAAAAATTCGTGGAGTAAATGCAACAGTTGTTATGCCAGAAAATTCTTCTGCTATAAAAATTGATGCTGTTAAAAGTTACGGTGCAAATATTATTTTTTGCAAGCCAGACCTGATTTCAAGAGAAACTACATTAAACGAAAGAATATCAGAATCAGGTGAAACTTTTATCCATCCTTACGATAATTATAATATAATTGCTGGTCAGGGAACTGCTGCCCTTGAATTGCTGAACGATGTAAAAGATTTGGATTATGTTATTGCTCCTGTTGGTGGCGGTGGTTTGCTTAGTGGTACTTTAATTTCCTGTTCAGGTCTTTCGCCAAAAACAAAAGTGATTGCCGCTGAACCCGAAGGAGCTGACGACGCCTACCGCTCATTAATAGAAAACCGCATTGTGCCATCTGTCAATCCAAAGACTATTGCTGATGGACTTCTTACATCACTTGGAGAATTGAATTTTAAAATAATTAAAGAAAATATTTATAAAATTGTAACTGTAAGCGAAGAAGCAATTATTAATGCTATGAAATTGATTTGGGAACGAATGAAAATAATTGTAGAGCCATCATCGGCAACTACTCTTGCAGTTCTATTAGAAAATAAAATAGAAATTTCCGGTAAACGAATAGGTATTATTATCTCAGGTGGAAATGTTGATTTTAAAAAATTACCTTTTTAAATGTTATTATTAAGGCAAAATAATATCAGAACTCCATTCCCTATATCGAAAATAAAGGAGTTAGGAGATTTGCCTCGTAAAGAATAATTTTGCAGTTAGCAAATATCGTTCTATTAGTTATTGGTCATTTGTCATTAGTATATAACTACGAATAACTAATGTTGTAATTCGTTAAAAGACTTATTATATTGTGTCATTTCGAAAC
>CAZCLJ010000227.1:805-7597 GCA_964499465.1 uncultured Hyphomicrobiales bacterium | reverse complement strand
TCTTCACTTCGTTCAGAATGACAAGACTG
The DNA here is from genome assembly GCA_964499465.1 of uncultured Hyphomicrobiales bacterium. Lineage (GTDB taxonomy): Bacteria > Bacteroidota > Ignavibacteria > Kapaibacteriales > UBA2268 > JAAYJM01. Next base: position 7,568 of record CAZCLJ010000227.1, on the reverse strand, counting down.
CGAAATAGCAAACTACGAGGCATTAGGAGTTCTGAACCCAATAACCCAATAACCTAATAACCTAATAACCCAATAACCCAATAACCCATTAACCCATTAACCTAATAACCCAATAACCCACAACTAAACAATATCCGTAACTCTTGAGAGTTCAATTGCTAAAAGATTAGTAAGCTCTTTGCGATTGAATTGATTGGAAAAGCTGTCAGACGGAATTGGAAGGTTTCGTTGCTTCCATAAATCGTATAATTCGAGTAGTGCTTTTGTAATTGCTTCAATGTCATTCGGAAGAGTAGTGAAAGCCGCTTTCGATTCCAATGCCTGACGTTTCATAAGTCCGTCCGGAGCAGTAATGAGCAAGGTCTTTTTAGCGCCGAAGTATTCGTATAGCTTGCCCGGTGAGCGGACAGTATCGTTAAGCATTAGCCAGAGAACATCTGAATCAAGTAGATTTCTAACGGCATTTTTGTGATTAAGATAGCCGGTTATATTTACGTTGCTTTCGAGGTTCAACTTTTTAATCAATTTAGTATGCTCATTTCTCATAACTCCAATTAATTTAAGGAAACTGTTTTCTTTAGCACCTTTTTTTAATTCAAGAAAATTAGCGAATGATTTTAAAAAGTATTCCGGAGTTCTGTCATCTTGAAAAACGCCAGAATGGGTTATAGTAAATTTATTTGGATTTGGATAAATCTTTTCATCGAAAATAAAGTCTTCCGGGTCATATCCGTGAGAAATGATAACGACATCTTCCTGGTTTAAAAACTTATATCGTTTGAGAATATTTTCTTTTATATGCCGGGTAGTAACAATGATTTTGTCTGCATGAGTTAAAATTTCCTTTTCTAAATTAATGGCATATACTTTATGAAAAGGAGTAGCATAAAAGTGGAATGGATTGTCCACCCATGCATCGCGGTAATCGACAATAAACGGTATATTATAAGTTTTCGAAAGCTCTCTTGCAATTAGAAAATCAGTAAACGGAGGAGCAGTAGCAAAAATGGCACGAATATCGTTATTTTTAAAGATTTCGTCAGCAATACGAAGTGCTGATTTTTTCCATCTAATTTTTGTGTCTGGCTGGAAAATAGTTTGAAGGAAAGCCCTTCCTGTTTTTTGCAAAAAATAGGAAGGGAACTTTACTTGCTTTAATGGCTTTTCTTTTTTCGAATTTTTTGTTGGTGTCCGAACAATTTCGATATTTTTTTCGGAAAGTTCGTCGAGCAACGTCTGGTCAAAAGCATAATAAGCACGTGGATTTGATGTTAATACAATAGGTTGCCAGTTGAAATCCGGCAAATACTTTACAAATTTCAATGTCCTTTGGACTCCACTTAAACCCATTGGGGGAAAGTAGTATGCAATAACCAATACTTTATTTTCTATCATAAAAAATGACAACACTTTTTAAACAATCAATAACTCTTCTGGTGCTTTTGTCAAATGTCTTCCGCCATTACGAGTAACGTGGCACATATCTTCAACTCTTATACCAAATTTGTTTGGTAAATAAACACCGGGTTCAATTGCTAAAACGCAGTTTTCAACTACAACCTGGTCGTCTTTCCTAAAAGTAATAATTGGAAGTTCGTGGGGAGCAAGTCCGATTCCGTGTCCTAATGAATGTTGGAAATAGTCTCCAAAACCTTCTTTTTCAATCATTTTACGAGCTATTGTATCTAAATTTTTTCCGTTCATTGTGGGGCGAACGCCTTGAATAGCGGCTTCTTTAGCATCGTAGCAAAGTTTATATATGCTTTTTTGTTCTTTAGTAGCTTTGCCGAGAGCAATAGTACGAGTAATATCAGACATAAAGCCATTAACTTTGCAGCCGAAATCCATCAGGACTATGTCGCCGTTTTTTAGTTTTCTATCGCTTGCAGTTCCGTGAACGAGAGCAGAGCGTGAACCTGATACGACAATAATATCGAACGGGTCGTTTTCGGAACCGAGTTTTCTTGATTGGTATGCGATTTCTGTATCAATATCCTTTTCGGTCATACCCGGTTTAATTATTGAAAGAATTTTCTCATACACTTGCACAGCAATTTCTGCAGCTTTCTCAATATTTGCTAATTCTTCAGGAGATTTAGGAATCGTAAACGGCTCGACCATTTTAGCAACTGGTTTGAATTTAACGGGTCTAATTTGGTTTCTAATCAAAATAGCATCGGAGTAATAAAGCTGGTCGGCTTCAAAAGCAATTGTAGTAATGCTTTTAAGTATTTTATTTTCACTGATAAGAGACCATGGGTCACGTGAAATATGTGTTTTTAAATTAGGTAATGGAAATAATTCATCTTTAATTTGCTCCTCGTAACGGTCATCGGTAACAAAGTGTAGTTCATCTTCGGTTACAAACAAAGTGGCGGCTGAGCCGGAAAAATTTGTTAAATACCTGACATGCGGAACATGGGTAATAACAAGTGCTTCTGATTTTGAGTCTTCAATTGCATAATACAATTGTCTTAAACGGGTATCAACAATTTTAGGATACCCACGTTCTTCCTGATTATCTATTTGTTCAATCTGTGACATAACATTAAAAATTTATTATTTAACATAGTAGTTTGGGGATTCCTTTGTAATAACGACATCGTGAGGGTGAGATTCCCTTAGCCCTGCACTTGTCATCTTAATAAAATGAGTATTTTCTTTTAATTCAGTGATAGTTTTACAGCCACAGTATCCCATCGCAGCCCGTAATCCACCGACAATCTGATATATAGTATCGCTCACATTTCCCTTGTATGGAATTCGTCCCTCAATTCCTTCTGGAACAAGTTTTTTGATTTCCTCTTCAATGTCTTGGAAATAGCGGTCTGCAGAACCTTGATTCATTGCGGAAAGCGACCCCATACCTCTATAGATTTTATAGACCCTTCCTTCGTAAAGAAGTTTTTCGCCGGGGCTTTCTTCGTGACCTGCAAATAAACTTCCAACCATTACGGAATCAGCACCGGCAGCTATTGCTTTTGCAACATCTCCAGTTTGTTTGATTCCGCCATCGGCTATAATTGGTATATTATATTTCTTTGCGATTTTTGACACATTCATTATAGCTGTAAGTTGAGGAACTCCAATACCGGAAATAATCCTTGTTGTGCAAATAGAACCTGGTCCAATGCCAACTTTCAATCCATTAACACCAATTTTGATTAAAGCTTCAGCTGCTTCCTCGCTAATTATATTTCCAGCAATTGTTTGAATATCTGGAAAAGTTCTTTTTACTTCTTCAATCATTTCCATTACTTTTTTAGAATGCCCATGAGAAGTATCTAAAAAAATAACATCAACTCCAGCATCAACAAGTGCCGAAACTCTTTCTAATGTATCAAGCGAAGTGCCTACAGCTGCTCCAACTCTTAATCTCCCGTGTGCATCTTTACAAGCATTCGGATACTTCTTCTTTTTTTGAATATCTTTGAAAGTAATAAGACCGAGCAACTTATTATCTTTATCTACAACAGGAAGCTTTTCAATTCTATGTTGTTGAAGAATTTTTTCAGCTTCTTCGAGTGTTGTTCCAATAGGTGCAGTATGCAGGTTATCCTTTGTCATTACATTTTGAATCATCTCGCTTGGATTTGGCTCAAATCTTAGATCTCTGTTTGTGATGATACCAATTAATTTATGTTCTTCATCAATAATTGGAATACCAGAAATACTATATTTTGACATCAGGTCTAAAGCATCTTTTACTGTTTTGTTCCTTGTAAGAGTAATAGGGTCGCGAATCATACCGCTTTCACTTCTTTTAACTCTATCAACGTGGTCAGTTTGCTTAGCAATAGACATATTCTTATGAACAACTCCAATTCCACCGTCACGGGCAATAGCAACAGCCATTTCAGAATCTGTAACAGTGTCCATTGCAGCGCTTAGAAGCGGAATGTTGAGTTCAACAGTTGGTGTTAGCAAGGTTTTTGTATCTGTTTCCCTTGGTAAAACCTCAGAATAAGCCGGAACAAGCAACACATCGTCGAAAGTTAAGCCATCGCCAATTATCTTTTCTTTTATCATATTAGTTTAAATTACTTAAATTTTGCTCTTCTGCCGATTCTACCAAAATTGAGATTTTATTATTGCTAACCTCAGTAAAACCCTTTGCAGTTTTAAAAAGTAGTTGCTTATTATTTTCATTAACAAGTTTAATCCAGCCACCAGCCAAAGTAGATACTATCGGAGCGTGGTTAAATAGTATTTGAAAACTGCTCTGACCGCCGGGAACGGTTACAGATAATGCTTTATTTTTAAATACAACCTTTTCAGGTGTAATTATTTCTACATCTAATAGCTTGTCTTGTGTCATATTCTTTTATATTTTAAAATTAAGCATTTTGTTTTTTAGCTCTATCAAAGACTTCGTCAATAGTTCCGGCATAGCTAAATAGTGGCTCAGGAACTTCGTCGCATTCACCATTTAAAATGGCTTTGAAACCGGCTATTGTATCTTCTATTTTGCAATAGCGTCCTTCGTAACCGGTAAACTGCTCAGCAACAAAGAATGGTTGTGAGAAGAACTTTTGAATTTTTCTTGCTCTGAAAACAGTTTGCTTGTCTTCGTCAGAAAGTTCGTCCATACCGAGAATATTGATAATATCCTGTAAATCTTTGTATGTTTGAAGAACTCTTCTAACTTTAGTAGCAGTATCGTAATGGTCATCTCCGATTACAAGCGGGTCTAAAATTCTGGAAGAAGAATCCAGCGGGTCAACTGCGGGATAGATGCCAAGCTCTGAAATCTGACGTGAAAGAACAGTCTTTGCATCTAAGTGGGTAAAAGTATTGGCTGGTGCAGGGTCAGTCAAGTCGTCAGCAGGAACGTAAACTGCCTGCACTGAAGTAATTGCCCCTTTGTCTGTTGAAGCAATACGTTCTTCCAGAATACCAAGTTCAGTAGCAAGTGTTGGCTGATAACCAACCGCTGATGGCATACGTCCGAGAAGAGCCGAAACTTCAGAGCCAGCTTGAATAAACCTAAATATATTATCAATAAACAAAAGGATGTCTCTTCCTTCCTCATCGCGGAAGTATTCAGCAATTGCAAGAGCGGTTAATGCAACTCTTGAACGGGCGCCCGGAGGTTCGTTCATCTGTCCGAATACCAAAGCTGTTTTATCAATAACACCGGATTCGTTCATTTCGAGATAAAGGTCGTTCCCTTCGCGTGTTCTTTCGCCTACTCCACTAAAAACAGAATAGCCGCCGTGATGCTTTGCAATATTATGAATGAGTTCCTGAATAATTACCGTTTTTCCTACACCTGCACCTCCAAAGAGACCAGTTTTACCACCTTTTGTAAATGGCTCGACTAAATCTATGACTTTAATACCGGTTTCAAACATTTCCTTCGTTGTGCTTAATGTTGAGAATTCCGGTGATGGACGATGCAAAGAATATTTCTTTTTATATTTAATAGCTCCTTTACCATCAATAGGTTCGCCAATAACATTCATCATTCTTCCAAGGACTTCGTTTCCGACTGGAATCATAATTGGCTCTTCTCTATCAATAACAGTCATTCCACGCACTAATCCATCGGTTGAATCCATAGCAACTGAACGGACTCTGTCTTCTCCAAGGTGCTGCTGCACTTCGCAAATAAGGGTGCTTTCTTCACCTGTTTCGGGTGAATTTCGCTTTATTTCCAATGCATTTAAAACAGCCGGGATTTTTCCCTCAGAAAATTCAACATCAACAACAGGACCGATTACTTGAACTATACGACCTTCATTCATAAAATTTTCCTTAATTTGTTTTGGTGATTTATTATTAAGAATTGTATTTTCATATTAAAATTTGCTAATTTTAAAAATGCAAAATTACATAATTATTTGCTAATTCACAAAAAGTTAGTTATTTTAAATTTTTTACTGACTATTTTTGTAATTGTTAAATATAGTTTTTTTTAAAAAGCAACTGAATGACTAAATTAATTTCAAATATTGGTAAAAGTATCCTGAATTTTATTTCAGAATTTGGACAAATTGCTATCTTTTTATACAGAGTAATTAGATATTTTCCACGCATTTTTAAAGACAGAAGATTGGTTTTGGAACAAATGGCAATTGTTGGAACAGATTCCCTTCCACTCGTTATTTTAATCGGTATATTTACCGGAGTTATTGCTGCACTTCAGGCAACTATGCTTTTTTCCAAATTCAATCTGATTGACATAACAAAACCATTTCTTGGTTCCTCAATTTCAACTGCTGTTTTTACTGAACTTACTCCTGTTTTAACTGCACTTGTAATTGCCGGAAGAGTTGGTGGCTCAATTGCTGCCCAAATTGGAACAATGAACGTTTCGGAGCAAATTGATGCTCTCGAAATGATGGCTATTGATAAAAATCGATTCCTTGCAATGCCAAGAGTTTTTGCTGCGCTTGCTATGATGCCGGTGCTTGTTGTTTTTTCTAATGTAGTTGCTCTTCTCGGCGGTTATCTGCTTGTCGCTTTCAAATACGATTTTTCTGTTTTTCAGTTCTTTGATTCTGTTCAAAGATTTTTTCAAATAAATGAAATAATAATTGGACTAACTAAAGCACTGCTATTCGGGGGCGTTACTGCTCTTATTGGCTGCCATGTAGGTTTTTCAACTGAAGGTGGAGCTGAAGGCGTCGGGAAAAGCACAGTTCGCGCATTTACTCTATCGGCTGCTTCAATTATCGTTATTGATGCTCTATTCGGATACGTTGTTTAATTGATAATTGATAATTGATAATTGATAATTGATAATTGATAATTGATAATT
>CAZCLJ010000227.1:0-682 GCA_964499465.1 uncultured Hyphomicrobiales bacterium | reverse complement strand
TAATTGATAATTGATAATTGATAATTGATAATTGATAATTGATAATTGATAATTAGGTTGTTGGGTTATTGGGTTAATGGTGGTTAATATCAAATTAACAATATTAATATACCCTGTTATTTCGAACCCCCAGATAAAGGAAGTGTTTCATTTAAATGGAGATGACATAAGATTTAGAAAGTTTAGATAGTTTAGATTTTTAACATTCGCAAAGCTCCGAGAAACTTTACGAATGTATTTTGTTCTTCTTACTATGCGAAAGTTAAAATCTGTTAAAAGTATTTGAACTTAGCGTGGAAAGAGTTTTGTTTTCTTTTAACTCCGTAGGAGTGTCCTTTATGTAGAAATAATGAAAAAAAAGAAAAGCAACGTAGTTGCGACCTATCTTTACTACAAACAGACCACTCCTACGGAGTTTAGCAAACTCAAAATACTTTTTCTACAAACAGGAAGCAACTACGTTGCTTCTTATTGCACTTTGCGAAAGTTTCTTAACTTTCGTAAAGTTTTGGTTGTATAAAGTAGCGATGTCATTGGTAACCCCCTGATAAATGAAGACCTTTATTTAAATGGAGATGACATTATTTAACACAGTCATTCTGAACGAAGTGATGAATCCAGAAAATATTTTTAACCACTACTCTCTGGATTCTTCACTTCGTTCCTAATGAACCACTTTGGC
>CAZCLJ010000226.1:0-7628 GCA_964499465.1 uncultured Hyphomicrobiales bacterium | reverse complement strand
TTTTTAAGATGGATTCTGACATCCGTCAGAATGACACAGAAAATTATGTCATCTCCATTTAAATAAAAGTCTTCTATTATCTGGGGGTTCGAAATGACAGTGTTGTGATAATTTTTAAATGCCTTTAATTTTCCGGATAAATTAATAATACCGGTGAAGACATATAAAGCCAGTAACCTTTGCCCTGCTCCATATCTCCAATATTGTTAATACCAAAAGTAGGATGATAAATATTTCCAAGTCCATCTTTTGCAAAAATTAATTCTTCTTCTATACTTTGAAGAGCGAGCGATATTAACATATCATTATTACGAAGATATGAAATCAAATTCCAACCAGCATTTAAATATATCTGGGTATACTCTGGAATTACTGCATTTCCTACTATTTCCAATATTGAAGGGCTTGAAACATATACCTGATAACCTTCTGCAATATTCCAATTGCCTATTTGATTTATGCCAAAAACAGGATTATATATCGCTCCCGATGAATTCTTTACAAGTACTAAACTGCTAATATTTTGAAATACATTAGCCAAATTAGGAGTTAATGGAATAACATTGCTTGATATTAGATTCCAACCTGAATTTAGATTTATACTAATTGAGGTAGTATCTTCGGTGGGAAAATTAGTTATTTTAGCAGAAGAGAAACCATCAGCAATACCACCGAAGTATTGAGATTTAGCATTCATACCAAAACCGAATATGAGCAAAATTAATATTATTTTTTTCATTTCATTTCCTTTAAATAAATAATTCAATCAAATCTGATGACAGAACGGAAACCGTAAACACTGCTTGCATCGTTATGAGTAACAGCAGCATTTAAGCGGTCAGACACTCTGCAAGCAGCATTATTATTGAAATGCCAGTTACCACCACGCAAGCCAGAACCTACTGCTCCTGCATTAGGCCAGTTGAGAACATTTGCATTTCCATTAGTATCCAAACTACCATCTCCATTTAATCCAGTAAAACTTCTACCAGTTGCATTACCAATTGTAACAGGCCGTTCCCATAAATTCCCTGAAAGTTCCATTATTCCATAATATGAGGCACCCATTGATTGTCTTGTTCCACTAGTAAAACAACCAACCCGAATAGGTCCGCCTAAATTATTACCACTAACTGAGTAATTACAATTTGCAGCACTATTACTGGCTGCTTCATTATCCATTTTTGAATTAACGATTGAAGAAGCTCTTGTAATATTAGTGCTTCCCCATGCATATTCATTTGGCACTGGTAATAAAGTTCCTCTGCATGCTTTTTCAAACTCAAGTTCAGTCATTGGACTCAAACCAGCCCAGTCAGAATAAGCAGCACCATCAGCCCAGCTAAGCCAATTGCAAGCTATATTCAAACCATCATTCGATTCGTTTAAAGTATCGTTTGAGTTTCCATCACATCCAAATATTCCATCACTTTGCTTTATATAATGACGACTATCATAGAATTCATTAGGAAATCGATTTGTCTGCTGAGTTGGAGTTAAAGTATTTAAAAATTCAGAGTATTGATCTTGAGTTATTTCATATTTCATACACCAAAAAGCAGAAAATCCTTTTGGAAATTCATTTGGGATTGGACCTTCTTGGTCGCCACCCGAACCTGTTGAATAAAACAGATAGCCATTGGTATTTCCAACATTTATTGTATTTTCTGAAGAAATATAAAACGAAGTATTTTCTCCATAAGTATAAAAATAATTGGATTCGTCTCCACTACTTCCAATATAAAAAGCTCCTTCAGTCACATAAACCATTTCAATTCCAAATACTCTTACTTCACTTATTTCTCCCGTAATGTTATTACTAATACTATCAATCCCATATTCCCAGCGAATTTTTACATTATTAGAAGAAAAATTGCCTTCGCCATCGTTGCTTCGGTAAAACATTGCACCAGTTCCAGCATTGCTTACTTGGATAGTAGCATTTAATCCTTGTGAGCCAGTATTGTGATTAATTGAATTAGTGTTTAAAGTAGCGTGATACCAATTCCCATCGCTTACTTTTTTAAATTTTATAAAAAGCCAAACTCCATCATAGTTGTTAGGTGCTATGCTTGTTCTCCAGCTATTATCCCAGCTAATATCAAATTGGAGCATAATATGGCTGTTTAAAAAATTTTGTTCAACCAATGCCTGAGAAGAAATTTGAATGTTGTTTGAATAAGATATGCTTGAGAAAGAGAGAAAAGCAAAGATTAATATTAGCAGTTTACGCCAAAATATCAAATTGCTTTTGCTGGTTTTTTTTCTGTTTTTCATTATTTATCCTTTTTATTTTGTAAAAACAGATATTTTTTTCATACACGAATTTAAAATTCTTCATCTTCAATATAATATAAAATAATTAAAAAACAGAAGAATATTTTTGAGAATTAATTGCAGACAAAATTTTTCGGGAGATGGAATAAATGTAACATTTTCCCAAACTTAGTGTAGTAATTCGTTAAAAGACTTATAATCTTTTGTCATTGCGAATCCCCTTATAAAGTAAGTGCTTCATTTAAATGGGAATGACATTAATTTACCCTGTCATTCTGAAGCGCAGAGAAGAATCTCACAAGTTATTGCTACCACAGAGTTTGAGATTCTTCACTTCGTTCAGAATGACAAGACTGCGAAATAGCAAACTACGAGGCATCAGGAGTTCTGAATGTAAAGATGTCATTGGTAACTTAGTGAGGAATCTCACAAATTCTTTCAATAACCAAATTTTTTAAAGAAAAAGATGTCCTACATTTTCGAAATGTAGGACATCTGATTTAAATTACACTGTTAATGTAACTAATTTAGCCGACACATTTTCGAGTAAATTCAGTTTACGGGTTAACTCTTCATTGTCTTCTGGTTTTCCAACAAGTTCTAGAACAAGAAGCCCTTCTTCAGAACAATTATCAAGTACTCCGTCGTGAATACCAAGGCGGGTTTTAATATGGCAGCCCCAGCCGGTTAGAATTTTTTGGACATTAACTGCTGCATCTTTTCTGTTTCCAATTAAGCATAAAAGAATTGATTTTGACATAAAGCACCTTTCAAAAAAAATAAAACAATCATAATTATTTTATATAATCTAATCAAACACGCACTAATAAACAAATAAAAAGAAAAAAAAATTTTTCTATTGTTATAAATATTGTTAATTTTGAAACGTAGATTTATTAATAAAGGATTGTATAATGTATAAAATTGTGATCATTGACGATGACCCGGATATTGTAGAGGCAACGACAATGTTGTTTGAATCAAAGGGCTATATAACTGCATCAGCTGGAAATGTAGAAGATGCACTGGCATTAGTGCCAAAAGAGAAGCCGGATGTCATCATTTTAGATGTGATGATGGAGGAGCCAGATGATGGTTTCTACTTGGCGAACAAGTTCAGAAAAATAGGCATAAATACTCCAATCATAATGCTAACTTCAGTTTCCAAAGCATTTGGATTTGATTTTGGAAATAAAGATAATTTACAAATCCAGGAATTTTTAGAAAAGCCGGTTCCACCAGCTGTTCTTTTAGAAAATGTTCAGAAATATTTACCCAAGGAGGAGCATTAATTATGTTAGTAACTGAAAAAAATGCTCTGACAATTGAAATCGAAGATTTAACGAAACGTTTTGGAAATCAAAGAGAATCTTTACTACCAATTCTTCAGGAAGTTCAATTGAAACACGGACATATTTCTGATTTTGCTCAGCAGGAAATTGCACGTTTGCTCGACATACATCCTGTTGAAGTATATGGTGTTGTTACTTTCTTCTCATTCCTTTCAACTGAGCCAAAAGGACGTTTTATCGTCCGTCTATGCCAGACAATTTCCTGCGATTTAGCTGGAAAAGCAGCTATTGCTCATACATTAGAAAAGGAACTCGGAATTAAATTCGGTGAAACTACTCCAGACAAAAAATTCACTCTTGAATATTGTAACTGCATTGGAATGTGCGACCAAGGTCCCGCTATGCTCATCAATGAACAAGTATTTACAAAGGTTACCCCAAGCAAGGTAATTGATATTTTAAAAAAATTTAATTAGGAGATGAAGGTATGCCAATATTAAATAAACTTGTAATATTTGATGAACAAAATATAAATGACAGCTTAAAAAAAGCACTCTCTATTGAGCCAAAAGACGTTGTAATGGAAGTTCGCGAATCCGGCTTAAAAGGTAGAGGCGGAGCAGGTTTCCCGACAGGAACCAAATGGATGCTCGCAAGTTCAGCAAATTCAAAACAAAAATACGTTGTATGCAATGCAGACGAAGGCGAACCCGGTACTTTTAAAGACCGCGTTCTCCTTGATGAATATACTAAATTAGTATTTGAAGGAATGGTTATTGGTGGCTATGCTATTGGCGCCGATAAAGGTTTCCTTTACCTACGTGGTGAATATCGCTATTTGTTAGACAAACTCAATAGCTATTTAGAGCAGATGAGAAAAGAAAATCGTCTTGGGAACAACATTCTCGGAACGAATTTTTCTTTTGACATTGAAATTCGTCTTGGCTCTGGTGCTTATGTTTGTGGTGAAGAATCTGCTCTTATCGAATCACTCGAAGGGCATCGCGGCGAAGCTCGTAATCGCCCTCCTTTCCCGGTAAATACTGGCTATTTAGGAAGCCCAACAATTGTTAATAACGTTGAAACTTTCGCTTCTGTTCATGTCATTATTGCAAAAGGTGCAGAATGGTATAGCAAGCATGGAACATCAAAATCAACCGGAACAAAACTGCTTTCCATTTCTGGCGATTGCAAAAAGCCCGGCGTTTATGAAGTGCCATTCGGTATAACAATCAATGAAATACTTAAGCTTGTTGAAGCAGAAAATACAAAAGCAGTTCAAGTCGGTGGTGCTTCCGGACATTGTATCCCAAAAGCAGAGTTCGAACGTTCTATTTCCTTTGAAGATATTTCAACAGGTGGTTCAATTATAATTTTCAACGAAACAAGAAGTATGCTTCACGTTTTAGAAAACTTTATGGAGTTTTTCGTTGAAGAATCCTGCGGACAATGCACCCCTTGCAGAATTGGAAATGTAAAATTGCTTGACGGATTAAAGAAAATTAGAAAAGGTGAATGTTCACTTTCTTACATCCACGAGTTAATTGAACTTGGAAAATCAATGCAAATAGCGTCGAAATGCGGATTAGGACAATCATCTCCGAATCCTTTCATTTCAATAATGACACATTTTGAAAACGAAATTTTTTCACAAAGGTAAATGGAACTTAATATGGAAAAAACACAACAATCAAATCGCGCTCCGGTTAGTCATCAACCATTAAAAGTTGAAAAGGGAAACCTCGGTGAAATCGGTAGTCTGGTAGAAGTAGAAATCAACGGTATTCCTTATAAAGTTCCTATCGGCACTACTATTTTAGAAGCTTGCAGAATGCACAATATTCATATACCAACTCTATGCTATCACGAAGACCTTTGTCTGGCTGGAGTTTGCCGCGTCTGCGTCGTTGAAGTTGATGGAATGAGGGTCCTTCCAACTTCTTGCACCTTCCCAATTACAAATCGAATTAAAGTAAAAACCAGTTCTGAAAAAGTAAGGAAAGCACGCCGCCACATTTTAGATTTGCTTCTCAGCGAGCATTACGGCGAATGTTATTCCTGCCATCGTAATGGAAATTGCGAATTACAAAAACTTGCTAAAGAATACGGCGTTGATTCCTATAAATTCGGACATGTTACAGAGCGCAAGCACAAAGTTGACAGGTCAAGCTATGCTGTTATTCGCGATATGGACAAATGTATCCTTTGCAAGCGTTGCGTCAGAACCTGTATTGACTTACAGGAAGTTGGTGTTTTGGAAGCTACCCAAAGAGGCGACCAAACTACAATTTCAACATTTTTAGATAAGCCACTTGCTGACGTTATTTGTATCAACTGCGGACAATGTATTAACCGCTGCCCCACAGCTGCACTTAAAGCAAATGACCCATCAGACGAAATTTGGGCTGCTATTGACGACCCGGATAAACACGTAGTAATCCAGACTGCACCATCGCCACGAGCTGGTATTGGTGAAGAATTTGGCTGCGAACCCGGAACATCAATGACTTACAAACTCAATACTGCTCTTCGTATGATTGGCTTCGATGGTATTTTCGATACCAACTTTACAGCAGATTTAACTATTATGGAAGAAGGCACCGAACTTCTTCTGCGCTTGAAGAAAAAGTTAGTTGATGGCGATGAGTCTGTAAAATTACCACAATTTACATCTTGTTCACCCGGCTGGATTAAGTTCATCGAACATTTCTATCCGGAACATCTTGATTATTTATCAAGTTGCAAATCTCCTCAACAAATGTTTGGTTCTGTCATTAAAACATTCTATGCTCAGGAAAAGAACATTGACCCAAGCAAGATTGTTACAGTTGCTCTTATGCCTTGCTCTGCAAAGAAATTTGAGTGCAACCGTCCAGAGATGACAGATTCCGGCTTCAAAGATGTTGATTACGGACTTACAACCCGCGAAATGGCTCAGATGATTAGAGAAGCTGGCTTGAACTTACCAGAGCTTCAGAACAGTGGATTCGACGAACCATTTGGAGATACTGGCTCCGGTCTAATTTTCGGTGCAACTGGCGGCGTTATGGAATCTGCTCTTAGAACTGCTTACGAACTCGTTACAGGCAGACCAGTTCCATTTGAAAACTTACAAATTCTGCCCTGTCGTGGCTTTGAAGGCGTTCGCGAAGCAAGTGTAAAACTTGAAAACGTAAAACCAGAGTGGAGTTTCCTTGAAGGAGTTAATCTTAAATTTATGATTGCTCACGGAACTGCAAATGCAAAGAAAGTAATGGACGCTCTCGTTCGCGGCGAAATAAATGATGTTCATTTCGTTGAAATTATGGCTTGCCCCGGTGGTTGCATCGGTGGTGGTGGCCAACCAATTCCAACAAGTCCGGAAATTCGCCAAAAACGTGCTGAACTCATTTATAAAGAAGCTGAAGATTTGGAAATCAACAAATCATTCGAGAATCCAAGTATCAAATATATTTATGAGAAATTCTTTACTGATGGTCCTTGCGGACATCTTTCCCATAAACTTTTGCATACTCACTATGTAAAACGCGGAAAATATATTGATTAATTTTTGCAAAAGCCATTCTATTTGTTAGAATGGCACTTATTTCGCTGGCTGAATGCTATTTGCATTTCAGCCATTTTTTTTATTAATACATTCAGAACTCCTTATACCAAACCGCTAACAATAATGGTAATATAATCTCAGAACTCCTGATGCCTCGTAGTTTGATATTTCGCAGTCTTGTCATTCTGAAGCGCAGCGAAGAATCTCACAAGTCATTGCTACCACAGAGTTTGAGATTCTTCACTTCGTTTCGAAATGACAGACTATCATATTTTATCTTTAATACCAAACCGCTAACAATAATGGTAATATAATCTGTCATTCTGAAGCGCAGCGAAGAATCTCACAACTTCTTGTTACTACAGACTTTGAGATTTCTCACTTCGTTTCGAAATGACATCTTTGCTTTTGGCGGTCATTAGGAGGCGAATATAAACGAAGACGTTTACTTTTGAGGAAATGAACTAAATGAGAAGCAAGCCATACGATCAACAAGTTGATAGTATGGCTTA
>CAZCLJ010000225.1:0-7666 GCA_964499465.1 uncultured Hyphomicrobiales bacterium | reverse complement strand
TACGAGGCAAATCTTATAACTCCTTTATTTTCGTTATGGGGTCTGGAGTTCTGAACCTATAATATTCATAAATTTAAAATAATATTCAGTAATTATTGATTATAAAGGTTTTACTTAAAATTCAGTAAAAAAACTAAGTTTTTTCTCTAATTTTTATTAAATTCTAAAATCGTTACTGAGTCTATTCATCCGATGACTGGGAAGTCATCGGTTGAATTATTCAGTTCAAATAATTAAAATATTAGAAGAATATATAGCAGGCAAGCAAAACTCTTAAATTGTTTGCTTCTATACCGCCCTTTACCTTGCCTTTATCATTATTATCAATAGTACCAAATTTAGCAGAAGTCCATTCAAATTCACTTGCTAAACGCACTTTACCAATATTCCATTGAATTCGTGGAGATATTCTGTATAGATAATCTAAAGTAATATTCTCATTATCTAGTTTATAGAAGTAGCGGGCATAATAATTTGTTCCATTTAGAATATTATCATCAAATCCCATATTTTTAGAAAAACCGGCAAATATTCCAAATTCAACTTCTTTACCTGCAGAAATATCTGTCCATAAAGTCATAACATTCATATTGGTATAATCTTCCTGTCCGGTTAAAGTATCAATTGATTTAATAGCATATCCGCCGTGCATCATCATATTACTTAAATTCTGCCCATAAGTTCCCTGAAGTTTAATAGTAACAGGGTCAAGAAAAGTTTTAATATATCCGAATCCGGCGTAGCTATTTACAGTTTTATCAGTTTGCAAACCTTTTGTGGTAACGGTACGTGGTGTAATCATTTTATATTCGCCACCAGCACCAATCAGGAAGTTTGTAGTGTTAAAATTCAAACCGAAAAACAAGTCTGGGACAACACTATTTCTCAGGAAGTTAGATGAATATGAATTTGCGCCACTTGCATCTGGGCCGGAATTAGTGAAATCTCTTTGAGCAATTGCGGCAGCACTTATGCTAAAATCACCAAACTTCTGGGTTAAACGAATCTGTGGATTACGTGTAAATGGTTGAAATGGAACACCGGTATTGAAAGAAACAGTGCCGGGAAAACATTCAGCAATGAACATAGGATGCCAGGTTTGACCTACTAAAAGAGTAGTATAATCCCAGTCTAACTTCGTAAATGCGTGACGAAGACGGAAACCATTGCCATCTGTTTCTGCTGCACCAAAGAACTCTGCTTCAATATAACCGGTTGCCTTTGCTCCAAGGACATCTGGTGCTGTTATATTGCCAACAAGACGCGTCTGAATTGAAAGGATGTTTAAACTTGATTTGGCATTCAAATCCTTTCCTTCAGAGTTTAGATTTTGAGGTAAAGGGATTAAAAGGAAATGACCTTCCCGCAAGTTCTCTGTTTTTCGTGTGTCAAACATTACATCTGTTTTAACAAATCCAGAAAACTTAATTCCCCATTCCTGCGGTTTTAATGTTTGAGTGCTTAGCACTAAAACCAGTATGAATGCTATTAAGGAAAATTTTGTATGTAAATTTTTTACCATAATAAAACCTTTCAAATAATTTAGGAAATATCTTTATTTCAAGATAAGTAAAATTATTAGAAAATAAAAATATTTTATTTAATTTGAAATTGTAATTCGATTGTTCTCAAAAAAATAAAATACTTTGCAATTTTAATTGGGTTACATAGATTTATTATTGGTAAACGTATTTCAGTAAAAGGCAAATGATTTATGTTCCAATAGCCAACAGCCGATAGCTGATAGCCGAAAGCCAACAGCCGATAGCCAATAGCCAACAGCCGATAGCCAACAGCCGATAGCCGATAGCTGATAGCCGATAGCCAATAGCCAACAGCCGATAGCCGATAGCCAATAGCCAACAGCCGATAGCCGATAGCTGATAGCCGATAGCCGACAGCTGACAGCTTTCTTAACACAAAATTAACTTTTGCTTAACTTTAAATGAACTTTCAAATATTAATTTTGTAATTGTTTTACTAACAATTGGTAAAAAACATTGGGGAAAAAATCAACTCCCGAGAAAGAGCACAAAAGAAGCTCATTAGAAGAAAAGGATTTCCAGCTAAAAAAAGTCCTTTTTTACGACAAACTTGCAAAACATACCATTTATATCGGCGGTATCGTAACAATAATCGCAGTCCTTGGCATTCTAATTTTCGTATTTGGCGAATCGCTTCCTCTTTGGCTTTCTGCGGAAACAAACCAAAAAGCTAAAATTGCCCTAAACCAATCGAAACCATTGCTGGTTGGTATTGACGAATATCAGGAAATCCTCTACGCTGTTACCGATTCAGGTAAAGTTGATTTCATTAAAGTTGCAAATAAAGAAATTTTGAAAAGCGAGCAATTTGAATTGCTTGAAAATGAAAAAATCAGTTCCTTTTCAAAAACACTTCAAAATAATAGCATTGCTCTTTCCACCAATCTGGGAAGAACAATTTTAGCAAAGATTGATTTTGAGGTTTCCTTTGATGAAGATGAAACAAGGCATATTGCTCCTGTTGTAAATAATATTGAATATCTGCACTTAGACACTGCTAAAACAAATGAAATTATAAAAATGAAATATCGCGTTCCAAGCGAAAACAGCAGATTACTTGCTTTGCTTTATAACGATAACGATTTATTTTTAGATTACCGGCAAATCAATGAAAATCAATTAGAAGAAACCTACGACACAATTCAGCATAAATTTCACTTTAACAGCGAAATAAAAGAAAGAATCATTACTTTCGATGTTGATAATTCCACTTCAAAAGTTTTAATCGCAACAGAATCCGGGCGAATCTACTTTTACAGTTTCAATAAAGATGATGGACAATCCCAGTTAATTCAAACCTTTAATTCAGATTTGCCTAAAGATGTTTTGATTTCTTCAATGAACTTTGTTTTTGGAGACCAATCAATAGTAGTCGGCGATTCAAAAGGCAATTTGTTTTCACTAATGATTGTAAATGATGATGATTCTGAATACGGCTGGAAACTCAAGAAAACACACAATTTTGGAACACTTAATTCTGAAATAACCAGCATCACTTCTTCCAAACGCAATAAAACATTTATAGTTGGCACAAAAAACGGGCTGGTGCAATTAATGCACTTAACAAGTGAAAGAAAAATAGTTGAGTTAAAAGCAGCTGAAAGCGAAATCGTTGATATTAGCTATTCGCCTAAAAATGACGGCGCTGCTGTGCTTCTTGCCGATGGAAATATTGTATTGTATCAAATTGACGCTCCTCATCCTGAAGTAACAGTAAATACATTACTCGGAAAAGTATGGTATGAAGGATATGCTAAACCGGAATACGTCTGGCAGTCCACTGGCGGAAGCGATGACTTTGAGCCGAAAATTTCACTGATTCCACTTATTATAGGCACTATTAAAGGCACGCTTTACGCACTTATTTTTGCAATTCCTATTGCCTTGCTCGGTGCAATATACACTTCACTTTTTGCCCATCCGAAAATAAGAAATATAATCAAACCGGTAGTAGAAATTATGGCAGCCCTTCCAAGCGTTGTTATTGGCTTTCTTGCTGGTATTTGGCTCGCACCCGTCCTTGAAAAGTTTCTGCCGACTGTGTTCGTGATGTTTTTCATTATGCCGACACTTATTTTAATTGCTGTTCTCGTATGGATGCAGCTTCCAAAACTAACAGGGAAATTCATTGGAAATGGCTGGGAAATAGTATTTATCATTCCGCTTTTAATAATATCCGGTTTTCTTGCATACTGGCTTGGACCATTGTTTGAAGATATGTTCCTTCAAGGCGATTTCCGAACCTGGCTAAAAGCAACTTTCGATGTAAGTTATGACCAAAGGAATGCAATAATAGTTGGTTTTGCAATGGGTTTTGCCGTTATTCCAATCATTTTTACGATTTGCGAAGATTCGCTAACGAGCGTGCCGGAGCATTTAAAATCATCTTCACTTGCTCTTGGTGCTACCCGCTGGCAAACCGCAGTAAGAATCGTTTTGCCAACAGCTTCGCCGGGAATTTTTTCAGCAGTTATGATTGGTTTTGGTAGGGCAATCGGCGAGACAATGATTGTGCTTATGGCAACAGGTAACACTCCAATACTTGATTTCGGTCTGTTTAACGGAATGAGAACTCTTTCGGCAAATATCGCAGTTGAAATACCGGAGGCACCAATGGCTGGCACTCTTTACCGCGTGCTTTTCCTTTCTGCAACCTTGCTTTTCATTATGACTTTTATTATCAATACTGTGGCTGAAATTGTTCGTCAGCGTTTAAGAAAAAAATATATGCACATATAAATTATGAAAGAATTTTTCAAATCAGGCGATTTATTTATCTGGATGACCGGACTGGGGCTGGGCGTCAGTTTGGTTATGATTACCGGTATTTTGTATCTCATAATAATCAATGGAAGCGATTATTTCTGGCCTCAAAATATAGTTAAAGTCGAAACGAATGATGGCAGGGCTTACATCGGGCAGAAAATGACTACTGAAAAAATTCCACTCGCAAATATGGACGATTCGCTGCATAGCAAAGGGCTTAAACGAATTCAGTTCAAAGTTGGAAATCGCGAGCTATATGGGTTCGACTTTCTTTGGCTTGATGAAAGTGAAATAAAAAATATTCATAATAATCCTAAAAATGCTCTTTGCTTCGAAAGAATGGAATTTGGGAATTTCTTCGGTTACCTCGAAAATATTTACAGAGATACTACTCCTATCGCAAAAAATCAAGCTAAAGCAATGGAAATATTACCAAATTATTTGGATATTGCATCAAATTTAAGAAGCGAAATAAAGAATATTGAAAAAGATGAAATCGGCTCTATCAATTATAAAATTGAAGGACTAAGAACCAAAATAAAGAAAATTGAATATGAAAATAAGCATACAAAAGACCACAAAATTATTGAGGAAAAATCAAAGCCATTCTATACTGAAATAGATAATTTCCAAAAAGGATACACAAAACTTCAGGTAAAAATCGATTCGCTTAATAAAATTGCAAATACTTATTCAATCAAATTAACAACAGCAGCAGGCGACACAACAAATATTCCTTTAATCAACATCTTTCATTACTATTCACCGAACGAGATGGGATTTTTCGGTAAATTAAGTTTTGCTTTCACGAAAATATACGAATTTGTATTTGACGAGCCGAGGGAATCCAATACTGAAGGTGGCGTTTTTCCAGCACTCTTCGGAACAATAATGCTGGTTCTTTTGATGAGTATTGCCGTAGTTCCCTTTGGCGTCCTTGCTGCTCTTTATCTTCGTGAATATGCAAAACAGGGCTTTTTAGTGAGAACAGTCAGAATCGCAGTAAATAATCTTGCCGGAGTTCCTTCAATCGTCTTCGGTATTTTTGGGCTTGGTTTCTTTATTTATTCCGTTGGCGGAACAATAGACAAACTCTTTTACCCTGAACTACTTCCAACTCCAACATGGGGAACTGGTGGTATTCTTTGGGCATCGCTTACTTTAGCGCTTTTAACTGTTCCAGTTGTAATCGTTGCAACAGAAGAGGCACTTGCAACCATTCCGCGTGGGATTAGAGAAGCATCGCTAGCACTTGGTGCTACGAAATGGCAGACTATGAAGAAAATTATTTTGCCGGCTGCTGCTCCGGGCATTTTGACTGGTTTAATACTCGCAATGGCACGTGCTGCAGGGGAGGTTGCACCACTAATGATTACAGGTGTTGTGAAATTAGCACCTTCGCTACCACTTGACTTGAATTTACCGTTAATTCATCTGGATAGAAAATTTATGCATCTCGGCTTCCATATCTATGACGTTGGATTTCAATCACCGAATATTGAAGCTGCTTTGCCTATGGTTTATATGACTACTCTACTTTTAATTGTAATTGTTATTTTGCTAAACATTACAGCAATGAAAATTCGCACTAATCTGCGAAAAAAATATAAAACATCTGTTTTTTAATATGATTTGGATAATTTATGCCAGAAATTGAAAATAATATAAGCGTTCAAATTGAATATCAAAGCGAAAACCCGCAGAAAAAAAGTGAAAACGATAAAACTAAAATAATAGTGAATAATCTTAACTTTTACTATGGCGAACAAATTGCACTTAAAAATATATCAATGAATATTTTGAGCAATCAGGTTACTGCTTTGATTGGTCCATCGGGCTGCGGAAAGTCCACTTTTTTACGTCTTTTGAACCGAATGAACGATTTAATTGACAATATTAAAATTGAGGGCGAACTTAAAATTGACGGTATTAATATTTACGATAGAACAGTCAATCCAGTAAACCTTCGTAAAAAAATTGGTATGATATTCCAAAAATCAAATCCATTCCCAAAAACAATTTTCGAAAATGTTGCTTATGGATTAAGAGTAAATGGAATGGTTACCAGCAAAACCCAACTCGAAGAAAAAGTTGAGTATAGTTTGAAGCAGGCAGCACTTTGGGACGAAGTAAAAGACAGATTGAAGGAATCTGCACTCAGCTTATCCGGTGGACAGCAGCAGCGTCTTTGCATTGCAAGGGCTTTGGCTATCGAACCGGATATAATACTTATGGACGAGCCGGCAAGTGCGTTAGACCCGATTTCTACCGCAAAAATTGAGGAATTGATTTTGGAATTGAAGCAAAATTATACTATTGTGATTGTAACCCATAATATGCAGCAGGCAGCAAGAGTAAGCGATTGGACGGCTTTCTTTTACATAGGGGAGCTAATTGAGTTCAATAAAACGCGAACAATTTTTACAAATCCAATAAAAAAACAAACCGAAGACTACGTTACCGGTAGATTTGGTTAAAGATTTAGGTATATTGCATAATTTTAGGATTAAAAAATGGCAGACATACAGGAACATATTATAAAAAGGTTTGACGAAGAGTTAAACAAACTTCGCTTTCGTTTAGTAAAAATGGGTAGTTTAGTGCAGGAGCAGGTGGAATATGCAATCAGAGCATTAACCTCGAACAGTACTGAGATAGCTCAAATCGTAATTGAACACGATGACAAGGTGGATAAGTTAGATTCCAAAATTGATAAGCAGTGTCTTCGCATCTTTGCACTACATCAACCGATGGCAATGGATTTGCGGCTTGTTATGTCCGCTTATTCTATTAATGACGATATGGAGCTAATAGGAGATTTATCTACAAATATTGCAAAAAATATTTTAGATATGAGCAGTTTCCAAAATTTAACAGAAGAAACAAAACTCGCTCAAACTGGCGATTTGTCCGTTACTCTAATCAATAAAGTGCTTGATTCCTTTATCTTTTCAGACGTAGAATTAGCAAAACAGGCATTGAAGATTGCAAGCGATATTAAAAACCTAAGCAAAGAGAATTTTCAGTTAATTATTGCTTTAATGCAAAAAAATCCAATGAATATCACTCCCTGTGCTTATCTTATAGATATTAACAGAAATATTCAGTTTATTTCAGAACAGGGACGCAGCATTGCTCAGGAATTAATCTTTTTAATTGAAGCAAAAATAGAAAAGCACAAAAAAGAAGAAATGGCAGACGATATTTTTGGAAAAGAAGGGGACAATAATGAATAATGATTAATGATTAATGATTAATGAACTCCTTATACCAAATTGCTTTCATAAATATAATTAAAATGTCATTTCGAACCCCCTTATGAAAGAAGACCTTTATTTTAATAATGATGACATAAT
>CAZCLJ010000224.1:0-7749 GCA_964499465.1 uncultured Hyphomicrobiales bacterium | reverse complement strand
TCATTCTGACGAATGTCAGAATCCATCTTAAAAATAGTTTTTATAGGTCATTAGTCATTTGTTATTAGTCATTAGTATTTTTACTAACAACTAATGACCAATGACTGATGACTGATGACTATGAAACGTCTGTTGAACCAATATTAATTCTATTTACGCCAGCATTACAAGAAAAGATATCATTATGATTAGATATGAAGAATATCATATAAAATTGAAAATAAAAATAAAATAATAATAAAATATTAATAACTAAATAGTAAAAGAATTATGATTAAATCAAGCATTTTCCCATCAAAATATTTACAGGGAGCTGGCACAATAAACCAGCTCGCAGAATTAACCTCGGATTTTGGTAAAAAACCATTAGTTATCTGTTCTCCATCAATGTTTAATAACATTATTCCAAAAATCACTGAAAATTCAACTAAATTTGATGACTTCCATTTTGAAAAATTCAATGGTCAGTCGTCTTATGAAGAAATCAATCGTTTAATAGAAATTGCCAGACAAAACAAAAATGATTATGTAATTGGTTTTGGTGGCGGGAAAACGATTGATACTGCAAGAGTTGTCGCAAATAAACTATCACTTCAGGTTGTTGTAATTCCAAGTATAGCTTCCACAGACGCCCCAACGGCTGCTGTATCTGTTGTTTATACAGAAAAAGGAGAAGTGCAGGAAATTTTAACATTTAAGAGGAATCCCGATTTGGTTCTGATTGATACAGAAATAATTGTCCAAGCTCCCCCCCGCTTCCTTGTTTCAGGGATGGGCGATGCACTTTCCACCTGGGTTGAAGCCGAGGCATGTATGGTAAATCGCAGAAAGAATGTTAATGGTTATCTTGGCACTTTAACAGCTTATTCAATTGCTGAACTTTGCTACAACACTATTCTTGATTACGGCTATGCTGCAAAGCTTTCTAATGAAGCAAAAGTAGTAACTCCGGCATTTGAAAATATTGTTGAAGCAAATACTTTAATGAGTGGTATCGGATTTGAAAGCGGTGGATTAGCTGGCTCACACGCTATTCATAACGGATTTTGCGTGCTTCCTGAAACATTAGCTTTCTATCATGGCGAAAAAGTTGCCTTTGGTATGCTTGCTTCTCTTTTCCTTACTGATAAACCACAAGAGATGATTGAAGAACTCTATGACTTTTGCGGGAAAGTGGGATTGCCTACTACTTTAAAGGAAATCGGAATTACAGATGCTTCAAAAGAAAAAATTATGCGTGTTGCCAAGCGCTCTTGTCTGGAAAATGAATCTATTTTTAATGATTTTTTAAACGTTACTCCTGAAGAAGTTTTCTCAGCCATTATGTTAGCAGATATTTTTGGTAAAGACAGAAGGAAATAAATATTTATAACTCAACTTCCCGAGACGTTGTAAGTGTATGTAATATAAGAATAAAAATAAAAGAGTATTTAAGTGTTTAAAAAAGCAAAAATACACCTCCTCTGCCCCTCCTTATTAGGATGGGAACACTAAAACATAGAACTGTTCTTATTCCCCTCTTGAGAGGGGCAGGGGGGTGTTCTTTTTACCTTATTTAAAAAGTACTTTCTGAATAAAGAGAAAACATATGCTTATTAGAGTTTATTTCCTTGATAATGCTTCAGATGTAACAAGAAAGAAAGAACACACCCCTTTAATCCCCTCTCAAGAGGGGAATAAGAAAAGTGGATTCAAAGAACGTATCAGCCCTGCCTCTCTCAGGGGGGGAATGAGTAAGGTGAGTAAATATTTTAATAAAAAAAGGAAATTTTATGAAAAAACAATTTTTTAAAAAAGGAATTTTAATAATAATTGCTTTAACTTTCTTTAGCTTCTTTGCTTCTTGCGAAAGGAATGAGAAGGATAAAGAAGAAGCAATTACAGTACCAGTCGATATATTTTTTAGC
Source organism: uncultured Hyphomicrobiales bacterium (assembly GCA_964499465.1). Lineage (GTDB taxonomy): Bacteria > Bacteroidota > Ignavibacteria > Kapaibacteriales > UBA2268 > JAAYJM01. The sequence goes on along the minus strand of CAZCLJ010000224.1, from coordinate 5,842 downwards.
GATGATGACTATTTATATATGGAAAATACTGTTGATTTCATTGAAATTCTTACTGCTTTAAAAAGGCAGGGATTTCAATTTGTAGATAATGTTGCAACAGTAAAGCAATACGAGACAGCTACTGATAAAAACAAAATGCTAATGCGGCTTGGTATGCTTGCAACTGATATTGCGTATTTAAAAATTATTGGAAATAAAGTCCAAACTCCGGAATACGACAAACTATTCAAGAAATATTTGAATGAGCTAAATTTAAATTCAAAAATGATAACCGATTACACTAAATATTTTGAAATACTTTCTTCAAATAAACTTACTGACTCTTTAATTCATTCTTTTAAAGAAAATTTACGGCAAGACAGAAAGAAAATGATTCAAAATGCAAAAAATGTAAATGAAGATTTTTTAGTTTACTTCTCAATTGGGACAGAAGTTGAACTGATGCACTTAATCCTTCCAATTTCTGAAAAAGACAAATCATTTTTACAGCTAAAAAGCTACAATGAATATGGTTTTGAAAATGGCAATCCAATAGCAGAAATTTTCTTTAGAATCAGTTCAAAAGATTATACAAATCCTAAATATAAAGAGTATAAGCAGTATGCTGAAATGTTAAAACCTGCTTATGAACTGATGTATAAAAAAACAAATAATTCCGAAAGCTATTCGATTGAAGAAGCAAAATTTGTAAAAACTACGTTTAATAATTTAAGAGAAGAAATATTGAAGTAAAATGATATAATTGAGCGTAGACCCGCTGTGTTTTCCAAGTCTTATGATTACTGCCAGTCATCATAAGACTCATATAAGATGATAAACGCTTACAAACTTGATAAAAGAAAAAGCAACGTTATCAACGAAGTTACGCTACTGTCAGATGTTTTTTCTAACTGCAAAAGAACTAAGCCAATAAAAGTTTGTTATTAAATCATTAAAAATTATTTGAAAATATTGTTATTTTAACTAATTTGCATTATTATTTAATAAATAGAAAATTGCTATGAAAAAAATTATTCATTTTATAGTATCAAAAGGTGAAAAATACTACACTGCCGATTGCTCTGAATTCCCTATAATTACACAGGGACTCACAATGGATGAAACTATGCAAAATATTAAAGAAGCTGTTTCACTACACTTTGAAAATGAAGATTATAATGAATACGGTTTTATTGAGAACCCTGCTATATCGGTTAATGTTGATTTAAACGAATTCGAGTATGCCTAAACTTAAAAATTTATCTGGTATTAATGTTGTTATGATTTTTTCTTTGTTTGGTTTTGATATAGCATCTCAAAAAGGTAGTCATATAAAATTAAGAAGAAATAAAAACAATTTTAAACAAACATTAACTATACCAAATCATAAGGAATTAGACAAAGGAACTCTCAAGGCAATATTTCGGCAGGCAAGCAGATATATATCCGAAGAAGAACTATTTAATCACTTCTATGATTTATAGTTCTAGTGCTTTGCAATAGACCCGCTGTGTTTTCCCAGTCATCATAAGACTGAAGCACAGCAAAGAAAGATAGATATTCCATATCTTCCAGTTATGGAATATCTGCGAAGAATATCCCGATAGGGATTGAATTATTGTAGCGTATTTTGAACTATGATTTACCTGATTTTTGTGATTAAGATGATTAAGAAAAAAATTATCTCTTTATCAAATAAATCACAAAAATCATAGTTCAAAAGGAAAGTAATATTGTAGAAAAATAGCAACGTAGTTGCGTTATCGTAATAAAATGAAATCACACGCGCAAAGAATCTCGTAGAGATGAGAACACTCCTACGGAGTTCAATCGTTCTATGTTTTTGCTTTGCTACTAAGATGACACATCTACGATGTTTTTTCTTTCTCTCTTCATCATCTTCATCAAATAAATCACAAAAATCATAGTTCAAAGACAAATTAAAACTATCCCGCAAGGGATTGAATTATTGTAGAAATGTTTTCCGTTCCCAACATTATCCCGTCAGGGATTAAATTATAGTAACGTAAAATATAATCCCTGTCGGGATAAGTACCAGTGTGTACAATTAATTTCTACAATAATAAAATCCCTTGCGGGATAAAAGAAAAAGCAACGTAGTTGCTTTATCGTAATAAAATGAAATCACACGCGCAAAGAATCTCGTAGAGATGATATCGCAGCTACGCTTTTTATTCGTTCTTAGTTCTTGCTTTGCTACTAAGATGACACATCTACGATGTTTTTTTTTCACGAAAATACAATTTGGTAAGAAGAGGAAAATTTTCTATGTTTGTCTTTGAAAAAAGAACATTCGTTCTGTTGTGCGTGGTGACGGGGAAATCGTAAAGCAGTTTGATTATGCTCCGTTTGGTGCAGTTTTGAACTCAACAGACATTAACCGCACCAAATTCATCGGGAAGGAAAAAGATAAGGAAAGCAACTACGCAGACCACGGCGCGTGCAAATACGACGACGAAATTGGTCGTTTCACCAGCATAGACCCGCTGTGGGAGAAATTGATTTTTCTTTTATTATAAATAATTCTTTTTTTTTAAGAAGATTATTTGTAAATTTAAAAAATTATTATTAAGGAGTTAAAATGCAAAAAGGCAAAATCACAGCAATTATTGAAAAAGATGAAAATGGTTACTTTGCTTATTGCCCTGAGTTAAGCAGATGCCATACTCAAGGAGATACATTTGATGAAGCATTTGCAAATTTAAAAGAGGCAGTAGAATTGTATTTAGAAACTATGGCAAAAGATAATATAATCTTTTTAAATAAAGAGATTTTTTCAACAAGTTTCGAGGTAGAAGTTGCCTAAATTACCTATTCTTGATGCAAATGAAGCAGAAAAACTTTTGAAAAAGTCTGGTTTTTCTTTAATTCGTACTAAAGGTAGCCATAGAATATATAGTAATGGTTTTGAAAATATAGTAATACCATATCATAGTGGCAAAACATTACATCCGAAAATTGTCAAATCAATATTAGAACTACTAAAAAACAATTAATTCATTGGGAAGGAAAAAGACAAAGAAAGCAACTACGCCGACCACGGCGCGTGCAAATACGATGATGAAATAGGTAGGTTTACGAGCATAGACCCGCTGTGGGAGAAGTATTATTCGCTCACACCGTATCAGTATGCAGGAAATAACCCAGTTATTGCAAAGGATGCAGAAGGCGAAGCTATTGATGTTGTGCTTGATGTTGGTTTTATTGCTTATGATTTATATGATATTGGTAAAAGCATAATCAATGGCAAACAAGTAACATCAACACAAATTGGTGCATTAATTACTGATGTAGCTTGTGCTGCAACTCCTTTTGTAGTCGGAGGTGGATTAGCAGTAAGAGCAGCATCAAAATCAGATGATGTAGCAAAAGTAGCAAATAATGCTATTAGTAAAGAAGTATCTAAAGAATCAGTTAAGAGTTTTAAATCAGTTGAAAATTTAATCGAAAGTGCAGGAAAACTAGAAAGATTAAAAGGTGGAGTTCATCAAGTTTCTGTAAAAGGAAATCCAATTGAAATTTTTACGAATTTAGCCAAACAATATGGTGCAAAGATTGAATCGAATGGTTCTAATAAATATTTTTTTAAATCTGGAAAAGTAAGAGTTGATTTTTATAATTCATATACAAAAGGAACTCCTACAATTCATATTGATAATAATGGTCAATTAACTAAAATACGAGTAACACAATGATAGAAATAAATAAACTTTTAGAAGAGTACTCGTTTATCGGTTATTCGTTATATTCTAAAACAATCACAGAAAATGAATGGGGTAATAGAGATATAGCTTTAAAATATTTAACTAAATATTTTATATCAGAACAAGAATATTTAATTAAATGGAAGAATATTTTAAACAAGATATTTACTAACCAAGAAATAGGTTTACCAGAAATAGTATTTAAAAAAAAATATAACATTATAGTAAACCGAGGTGGTGTTCTATTTATTAAAGATGAATTTGAATTTTTGAAACAATGTATAAAAGAAATAGGTGATAACTATATAGTAATAATTCAAAATACTTTTGGTAAAGAAAGTAAAATTCCTCCATTTAGGATGAAATATCCAATTGATGTTTCTTGGGAAGAATTAAATAATGGAAATTTTATTTCAACGGTTCTTATTGAAACTTATACGAATGAATACTTTGTTTTTAGTGAAAGTGGAGCATGGGGTAAATATTCTGCAAATGATTATGAATATCCGCTTGATATTATAGGATTTACACAAGAATACTCTCACATTTTTCAAAAGTATTTTAAACCAAATAATGAAGAGTTAAATGAAATTTGGGAATGGTTACCAGAAAAATATAGAATAATACTTAATAAAATGAATTTATAAGTAATTTATTTATATTCAGTTAATATTAAAGTGATTTTTATTAAAATTATTATTCTAATCCCGTCTTACCAAGCCACCCCGGCTTGGTAAGTCATTCTTAACGGCACAGCGTCAGCAAATATGATGTTGTAACAGTCAAAAAAAAATTAATTATTTTTTTTAATTGAAATTTCTTAAATTGAAGAAAAATAAAGGGAAAAAATTATGCAATTAAGATATTTGACAAATGAAAATGGCGAAAAAACTGATATTGTAATGAAATATTCTGACTATATTGATATGATGGAAGAAATTGAAGATATTAGAGCAATAGCGGAAAGAAAGAATGATGAATTAATTCCACATTCGGAAGTAATGAAAATGTTTGAATTTGATGATTAATTATACTATTAAATGGAAATCAAGTGCTGTTAAGGAACTTTCATCAATACCAAAGCAATATGCAAAAAAGATTATTGAATCAATTGACGAATTGCAATATTCTCCAAGACCTCCAGATTGCAGAAAATTAAGGTTATTTAACAATATTTACCGAATAAAAATAAGCAATTATAGAGTTATTTATTCAATACAAGATAATATTCTTTTAATTGAAATAATAAAAATAGGACACAGAAAAGAAGTTTACAGGTAAATGTAAACCGCACAAATTCATCGGAAAGGAAAAAGACAAAGAAAGCAACTATGGTGATTTTGGAGTAAGAAAGTATGATGAGGAGATAGGAAGGTTTACCAGCATAGACTAACTTATTTATCATTTTCCTATTTCAAAACTTTTTTGTAATTTAATTTTGTTTTTTTTAAGGTGTTATTATGCCAACTATCTCAATGTTTTATGGATTAGTAATTTATTTATATAATTTAGACGATAAACAGCATAAATGTCCACATATCCATGTGAAATATCAGGGAGAATACTACTCAATAAGTATTCCAGACTGTAAAATATTATCAGGAAATTTACCAAACAAAAAATTAAGTCTAATTAAAGTATGAATGATAATTCACGAAGAAGAATTAATGGCAAACTGGGACTTAGCTGTTAATGGAGAAACTCCATATAAAATTGAACCTTTAAAATAGGAGAAACTATGAATCCAAGAATTGATAAAATTATTGCAAACGATAACCATACGTTTCATATTACTTTTTTAAATGGCGAAAAGGGAATCTTTGATTTAAAACCATTTCTTAATAAAGGCAAATTTAAAGAATTACAAGATATTAACAATTTTAAAAGATATAAATTGGAAGATGGAGTAATAAATTGGTATAACGAATTAGATATTTCTCCAGATACAGTTTACTTGATAAGTCAAAAATTAAAAACAGAGTAATTTCTAACACGGCGTTCGCAAATACGACGATGTCTGAACCTTGATTAGAAGGATTATAGGATTACTTGATTAATAGCATTGTTACAATAATAACAAATGAACAATCAGGTAAAGATTTCAGAACCTTGATTAGAAGGATTATAGGATTACTTGA
>CAZCLJ010000223.1:0-7796 GCA_964499465.1 uncultured Hyphomicrobiales bacterium | reverse complement strand
ACTTCTTATTATAAAATATGCGAAATATCAAACTACGAGGCATCAAGAGTTCTGATATTATAGATATGTTTTTTTTAAAAAAGAAAAGCCGATAAAATTTCTTTTATCGACTTTTGCTGCCCTGTCAGGGGTCGAACCTGAACTTTCCTGATCCAGAGTCAGGCGTGTTGCCAATTACACCACAGGGCAATTTTTTCTTTTGGGCGTGGACCCGATGAGAGTCGAACTCACGACCTCTAGAGTGCGATTCTAGCGCTCTCCCAACTGAGCTACGAGCCCAAACGATTTACAAAATTAAGGTTTTTTTCTGATATAACCAAATAAAATTTTATTTTTTTTAAAATTATTTGAAATCTATATTTATTGAAACGTGGTGTGATATTCCATTCTTAGATAATTTATCATTAGAAATTGAATAATCGAAACTCTTTAAAAAGAATAAGTCTTTTATTTCAGGACGAATAGAAACCCCGAAGCCCCAGTATGTCATAGGGAATAAACTAAACTTACCTTCGCTATCACCAGCAAGAGCAATGCCTCCGCGGAACGCTATAACTTCGTGAGCAACAAGTTCAGCACCAACAGTAAAAGTGGGATTATTATCGTATTGATTAAGCACTGCGTCAAATCCTAAAAGAAGGTAACGGGTAGGGGGGATGTAGTATGATTCAACTTCACCTGTAACGGTAGAGCGTGACTGATAGTTTTCGTCATTAAGTCCGATTTCCATAGCAATTCCAGTCCGAATGCAGTATGGAAGGTATGCAATTTCCTCTTCTTCCCCATTCCAAAAAACCATACCTGAAACGTTTTGGACGCTCATACCAAATGAAAACAAATCCATAACATTGAAAATAGCTCCAAGGTCAAGCCCATAGCCATTTGCTTTAATATCTGAATTAGAGAGTGTGTGGGATATGTATTTTCCAGCGATACCAAAACTTGCAAAATCAATTGTGTAGGATGCACCGGCAATAGCAGAAAGTTGCCAGTCAGTCATATTTCCGATAGGATTACCGCGAACATCTCTTGAAACAAAAGAGCCGGTAGTAAAATTGTTTATAGCAGCGCCAAAGCCGACATTCTCAAAAAAGGATTGCCCCCAGGATAGTGCTGAATGAGTCCTGCCAAATTCAAGAATTGAATACATAGTGGAAAATTCGGCTTGTTCTGTATAGGAGCTAAGCCCAGCAGGATTGTAGAAAATTCCCATCGGTTCATTGGCAACTGCCGTATATGCACCAGCCATTGCGATTGGTCTTACCCCTACGTTACGCTGCAAATAGGATTCTGCGTAACCTCCATCGCTTTGCTGGGAGTATAGTGATAAACCTGAAAAGAATAGAATTACTGCTATTTTCAAATTTATTTTATACTTAATAATATTCTCAGTATGAGCAAGCATTAATCGTTTACCTCGAAACAACAAACTTTTCCTGAAGCCGAAAGTTTTTGCCGAAGACGAAACAAATATAAACACCGTTTGGAAGGTTATTTGTCATAATATCATAACGGTAATCAGGGTCGTTAATTGGAATACCGTTATAAATATCAAGAACTTTTTTTCCGAGAAGATTATAAGCAGCTATTTGAATTCGCTGTTCGAAATCTTCAAGTTCTAATAACAAATAATATCCTTCTCCATCTCTTCTTTCTAAAATCGAAGTAATTTTATTTACCCTCTTTGTAGTTGTATCGCCCTTCGTATCATTGCTTTTCAACTTTTTTTCTTTATTAACATTTTTTGTGCCAAAATTCTCGTCAATCATAAATTCACGGATGAAGGTTTTTTGGCTTTTGCTCGCAGTCGGGGATAAAAGGTCCTGATAATTCGTTTGACTGATTAAACTACTGCTGAGGAAAATAAACATATTAAAAATGATTAACACGGGTAAAAAATATGAAATTAAGAGGTTCCTTCTGTTAAAAATCAGTATAAATTTTTTCATTATCATTTTTGTATTAAATTGTTTTTTTTTAACCATTAAAATTTTATGGGCTAATATTCATCATAACGATAAAGTGAATATTTTATTTTTTATTATTTACTACGGAAAATTTATCTTTAAGTTTTGAAAAAGATTGCTCATTTTGCTTTAATTCTTCTAATTTTTGCTGGGTTTCTACAGAGCTTTTTTCTAATCTTAATTTTTGAGCAATTTCAATTAGCTTTTCGCGATTGCTTTCGAGTGAAATTCCTTTTAATGATTCAATGCTCTGTTGCTTTAATCGCTGCTGTTCATTTTGTAGATGGAGAGCAAGTTCAATTTTGGGTGGTATCTTTTTTTTAACCGGCTCTTTAATTGTTGATATTGTTTCTATATCTGCTTGATTTTCGAGAGATTGTCTTTTTGAATCTACTAATTTCTGAGCAAGCTTTTCTAATTTATCTTCAAAATTGATTTCTTCTTTTTTATTTATTGAAGGACTTTGGGATTTAGGAATATTTATTTCTTCATTTATTGTTTTATCTATAATTTTTCCTTGATTAACTGTTTGCTTTGCTTTCTCAAAATCCTTAACAAATTTGCTGTTTTCATTTTTTTGCTTTGTTCTGTTTTTAATTTGCTGTTTTCTCCATTTGAAATAAGAAGAAATGATGAAAATTGCAAGCAAAAGGAAAAGGATTATAAAATAAAGAAAAAAATCAGAAAGCCAAGATGGAGTAGCACTTGCATCTTCCAGATTTTTTAGAATTGAACTTGTATCTTTTTTTGTTTCAGAAGAATCTTTTTGATTGAAAATATTTAATGAATCGCTTTTGTTTTGAGAATTAGCTGAAAAATCCATATCATTAAGGATATGGAATAGCGAATCATCAGAAAGTTGAATATTGCTCAAATTCTCTGGGATTGCAATTTCCTGAAAGTTTACAAGTCCTGTTGCGTTATAAAAAAGGGAATTAACCTGATTGATTTTTTTTTCATCACCAAGTAGTTTATATGTCTGTGAGAGGGCAGCATACAAATCAGGAATATTGCTTCCTTTTTCATTGGCAATAGTCAATGCTTTATGGGAGGATTTGACATATCCTTTTTGAAGTAAAATAAATGAAAGAAATGTTAAACTGTTAGCATCGCCGAGAGTTGCAGCTTTCAATAAAGAATCCTGAATTCCAGTGCTTATTTTATTTTCAATAGCCAGAAGCGTTTCCCGATATATGTCTTCACCATTTGTCAAATTATCCCATTGGAAACATTCAACCATCAATGTTTGAGAATATGGAAGCGGAACAGCAGTATAGCCACGCTTGTCTTTTAAGAAAATGTTTAATTCAGTTTGATGTTTATTAATGCTGGTGTAAATATCCTGAATTATTCCGCTGCCTTTTGCTCGTTTCGCAGAATCAACTATAGTGCAGTTTTTAATTTTAATTGTAATTTTCTTTTTATCTAAAGAAAGTTGAGAAAAGTATTCGTTAGGGAGTTTATCGAAATAAAATAAAACGCGGTTTAAAGGATTAATTTCAATTTTGTAAATTGTTGATTGGGAATAACTTACTAAATTGGAATAAGTAAAGAAAAAGCAACAAAAAAGCAGTAATATTTTATTCTTTTCTCTAATCATCATATTAATTTGTATATGGTAAAAGAATTTTAAAAGTAGAGCCCTTACCAACTTCGGAAAAGACGGAAATTGAGCCGTTATGTTGTATTATTATATTTTTAGCCAGAAAAAGCCAGCCACCAATATTTTTACTACTTAATTTTGGTGTAAAATTCGGCTCAAAAATATGCTCTAATTCAGATTCATCAAATCCCTTGCCAGTATCGGTAAAAGAAAGTGTTATTGATTTTGTTTTAGATTTAAAAATACCAATAGTAAGTGTTCCTCCGTCCGGCATCGAATCCCTTGCATTCAGAATAAAATTAAGAATAACCAATTCTAATTGTGGCTTATAACCTAATATATCAAAATTATTTTCTTCAAACTCTTTTTCAATTTTTATATCATCTTTTTGTAGTTGATAATTTGTAAAAAGCAGCACTTCATCAACAAGTGAATTAAGATTAAACTGAATTGGTATAAAATCGTTCGGATTTGAGAAAGCAAGGTTGGACAATCGTTGATTAACAAGTGAAATTTTGTCCACCTGTTCGTTGATGATTTCAATTCTTCTTTTCACGTTTCCTACGCCAGATTCAATAAGTTGTAAATTCGCTTTTATTATTTGCAGAGGATTATCAATTTCCCATGCAAATGAAGCAGCCAGTTCACCTATAGTAGCAAATTTTGCTGATTTTATCATCTGTTCATAAAGAATGGAAAGCCGCTCATTCATTTCTGCTACTTTATTATAGCTTAAAATATTATCAAGCGACATAGCGGCGCTATATGCTATGCTTTTCAATTCTAGGAGTTGAACCTGGTCAAGTGGCATTTCCAGATTTTGCTTTGCTATAAACAAACCGTAGTTAGTTCCTCTTAATATAATCGGTATTAAAATTAATAAATTAGCTTCAGCCCCCTCTTTATTATCTAAATCGGGTATAATACTAATTTCTTTTTTTTCAATAGCCCAATCAGTAATTCCACTTTCTTCAAGTTTTTTTGCTGATTCTAACAAGAAATTTGTAATTGAGATGCTGAAAAAAGAATGAAGTTTTTTTTCTATATCCAAGAAAAAAATATTGTTTTCAACAATGGAAAAATGTTTTAATAAAATTTCCTGAAGCAAAATATATACTTCTCTATTATTCGATAAGCCCTGAAATCCAATATTTATAAATTGCACTTCAGAAAAATTGCCATCATTTCCATTATTATTTATATTTTTTCTATTATTCATTTAATTTTATAGAAAAAATTAATTATATTAAAAACAAATTTATGACAATAATTTGATTATTTCAATTTAATTTAATAATAAATATAAGAAAAATAAAATAAAATGAAAAAGTTTTTTTTAATAGACGGAATGTCGCTTGTTTTTCGTTCATACTACGGACTTTTCAGTTCAAATTTGAAATCAGCCAGCGGAGAGCCAACCTCAGCAATTTTCGGCTTCGCAAATATTCTAACTTCAATTCTTGAAAGAGAGAAACCGGATTATTTAACGGTTGTTTTTGATACAAAAGAGCCGACTTTCCGCCACCTGCTTTATCCGGAATACAAAGCAAACCGACAGAGCTTTCCAGAAGATTTAGTTCCTCAATTAAAAAGAATTAAAGAACTCATTTCTCTTTTTGCAATAAATCAAATTGAAATACCCGGCTTTGAAGCTGATGATATAATTGGTACTTTATCTGATATTGCAAGCAAAAGCGATTTGGAAGTGTTTTGCATTACAAGTGATAAAGATTTTATTCAATTAGTAAAAAACAACGTCAAATTAGCTAAACCAGCCAAAAGAAATGACGAACCATTCGAAATTGTTGATGAAGCAAATGTCCGAACAAAATTTGGTTTCGACCCCATTCAAATAATTGATTATCTTGCTCTGATAGGAGATTCTTCAGATAACGTTCCAGGAGTAAAGGGTATTGGCGATAAATCTGCTCTACCTTTAATTCAAAATTTTTCTACTCTTGAAAATATTTATGATAATATAAATAAAATTGAATCCTCATCAGTTAAGAATAAATTATTAGCCAGCAAAGAAATTGCTTTTCTTTCTAAACGTTTGGTTACAATAGATTTAAATGTGCCGCTTGATTTCAAAATTGAAAATTTCGAATTAAAAACTCCGGATTATCCAAAATTAGATAAACTTTTAACCGAGCTTGGTTTTAATCAAATGAAAAACAAATGGGTTGGCAAATCTACTGACAATTTGTTTGAAACTAAAGAAGAACCAAGTTTGGCTAATATTTCTACAAATGAAAAAGATTATAGAAATGTAAATACATCCCAAAAACTTGACGAAATGCTTGAGATTATTCGCCGGGCTAATCTCCTTTCTGTTGATTTGGAAACAAGTTCTCTTGACAGGCAAAGTTGTGAAATCGTTGGAATTTCATTATCTGCAAAAGAAGGGCTTGCATTTTATATTCCAACAGATTCTTCAAATTATTTTAATAGTCAAAAGCAAAACGTAATTAAAATAAAAGACAATTCTACTCTTGATTTTGGTTTCTTCGATGAAATAAAAGAAAATAGTGTTGAGATTAGAGATGGTTTTTTACCAATTGAATTAGTGATAGAAAAATTGAAAGGAATATTGGAAAGTGAAAAAATAGGGAAGTGCGGACAGAATCTCAAATTTGATGCTTATATTTTAAAAAGATATGGCATAGAATTAAAGCCAATAATTTTCGATTCAATGGTTGCAAGCTATATGCTTAATCCAGATGAGCAGCATAATTTAGATGCACTTTCACAGAAATGGCTTAATTACACTCCAATCCCTATAAGTTCACTAATTGGTGAAAAGAAGAGCACTCAAATATCAATGAAAGATGTCAAGCCAGAGCTAATCGTTGATTATGCCTGCGAAGATGCTGACCTTGCTTTGAAATTAAAAAATATTTTAGAAGTAGAATTAGAAAAGGAAAATGTATCTAAAATATGCAATGAAATGGAATTTCCATTAGTTGAAGTGCTTTTGGAAATGGAGTTTAATGGCGTTTTCATTGATAAATTTGTTCTAAATGATATTTCACGCGAGCTAACAAAAGAAATAAATATTATTGCAGAAAACATATTTAACGAAGCTGGAACACGTTTTAATATTGATTCACCCAAGCAGCTTTCTTCAATTTTATTTGAAAAGATGATGATAAAACCAATAAATAAAACGAAAACCGGTTTTAGCACTAATGTCCAAGTTCTTGAGCAGCTTGCACCAATTTATCCAATCGCAAAATATATTTTGGATTATCGCCAATACGTTAAGCTAAAAAACACATATATAGATGCACTTCCAAAGTTAATAAATCCAGAAACAGGTAGAATCCACACCACGTTTAACCAAACAGGAACAAGCACCGGGAGGTTATCTTCAACAGAACCAAATTTGCAGAATATACCCATTCGCACAGACGCAGGAAAGGAAATACGCAAAGCATTTGTTCCACAAAAAAAAGATAACGTTTTGCTTTCTGCTGATTATTCACAAGTTGAATTAAGAATAATGGCTTATTACAGCCAGGACAAGCATTTGATTGATGCTTTTAAAGAACAGATGGACATACATTCTGCAACTGCATCAATACTTTTTGATGTGGATATAAGTAAGGTGGATTCTTCAATGAGACGCACAGCGAAAACAGTAAATTTCGGTATTATGTATGGATTGGGTAGTTTTGGTTTGTCACAGCGACTTGGAATAAGTAGGGGAGAGGCAAAATCTATAATTGACAATTATTTCAATAAATATCCCGGTATTAAAAGATATATAGAAAATACAATTGCCCAAACTGAAAAGCGTGGATATACTGAGACATTACTCGGAAGGAAAAGGTTTTTTCCGAATATAAACAGCAAGAATAATAATCTAAAGCAAGCCGAGGAGAGAGCAGCAATGAATATGCCTATTCAAGGCACTGCTGCTGATATGATGAAGCTTGCTATGATTAAAATTCATTCGCAATTAAAAAGTAAGTTTAAAGCCAAAATGCTTTTGCAAGTTCACGATGAACTTCTTTTTGAAGTACCCAAAGATGAACTTGAGGATTTGAAATATATTGTCAAAGAAGCTATGGAAAACAGCGTTCTTCTTGGCGACGTGCCAGTTGTTGCAAATATCGGAGTTGGCTTAAACTGGCTTGAAGCACATTAATTTAATGATTAATGATTAATGATCAATTATCAATTATCAATTATCAATTGTCAATTGTCAATTATCAATTGTCAAT
>CAZCLJ010000222.1:0-7838 GCA_964499465.1 uncultured Hyphomicrobiales bacterium | reverse complement strand
AATTTTTACCTATTTTTGTTAAAAAAAAGTAAACGTTATTTAGGACAAGACAAACTATTACTTATTACTTATTACTTATTACTTATTACTTATTATCTATTCTCCAGTCTCCAGTCTCCAGTCCCTGATCCCCAGTCCCTAATCCCCAGTCCCTAATCCCCAGTCCCCAGTCCCTAATCCCCGATTCCCGATTCCCGATTCCCAACTCCATACATCTAATAAGAGTATTAAATTAAAAAAAAGTTGCAAATAAAATAAAAAAATTTTAAATTGTTAAAAACAAAGGAGAAATTTTGGAATGAAAGGGAATAATTTAATTATTTTTGCATTAACAACTTCTGCTGAGAATTCGTAGGCAGAAGAGAGAACAATGAAATGCTTTATTTAATTTTTTTAAATAAATACAAAATTACTGTTAATATCATTTTATCAATGAAATTAAAGAGATTAAAGAAATAAAAACATAAAATAAAGAAAATATCGCAAATTATTAAGTTGGCAGTCTTTTTTTTAAATTCACAAATTATTATCAACAAAAAAATTAGAAAATATTATGAATATAATTGTTGGTGCTACAGGTCAGGTAGGTTCACACTTGATTAACAGACTAATTGAAAAAAATATTCCTTCAATAGCTGTAATCCGTAATCCTAAAAAAATTAAAAATTCAAAAATTCAATTTCGACAAGCAGACTTATTTAATTCAGACCACGTTATAAAAGCGTTCAATGGTGGAACTTCTGCCTTTCTAATAACACCAGAAAATCCAGCTTCTAACGACATAATTGGAGACACTGAGAAAATTGTTGATAATTATAAAAAGTCAATAGAAGAAAATGGAATTAAAAGAATTGTTTGTTTGTCCTGTATTGGAGCTCATATTGAAGGTAACACTGGTAACGTAATAATGTCAAGAATTTTAGAACAAAGTTTTATTGACATGCAAATTGAAAAAATATTTGTCAGACCATCATACTATTTCAGTAATTGGCTTGGCTATTATGATACAGTAAAGCAATATGGAGTATTACCAACTTTTTTTCCTAAAGACTTAAAGATTGCAATGCATTCACCTATTGACTTAGCAGAATTTCTTGCGAATATTTTGGCTAAACCAATTACAAATGCTACAAAAATTTACGAATTAGTTGGCAATGTAAAATATAGTTCTTATGAAGTAGCTAAAGCATTTTCATCACTATTTGGTAAAGAGATTACAACACAATCAATTCCAAGTGATAAATGGCAGAAAACTCTTATATCGGTGGGTTTTACAGAAAATACCGCCAACAACCTTATAAATATGACTCAAGCGGTAATTGATGGAATAGTAATTCCAGAATTTCCTAGTAAAACAATAAAACTAAAAACAACTATTGACAATTACTTAATGGAACAATTTGATGAAAGTTGCTAATCGCTTCTGAAACTCTGTTCCAACAAGCAGGAATTAAGTGATTGCATATTTGACTTATAACTACAGAAAAATAATACGATTTTTTTTCTACTAAGGTTAATAAGGAAAATAAGGTTTCTTTAAAAAAAATAAAACCTTATTTCAATAATTAACCTTAGTAGAAAGATGAAAATCAGTTTGATAAAACCTTATTAGCTTATTTAAAAGTGATTTTTATCCACAGTCAAACTTCTAACCGTAATTTAATTCAGAACTCCTTAGCCCATAACGAAAATAAAGGAGATAAGAGATTTTCCTTATAAATGATAATTTATCTTTTAATCTCCATAATAAATTATGAAGTTACTCTAATTATTAGAATATCACCATAATTTATTATGGAGATTTTACTACCAGTATGAAAAATGTATGCGTTTTTCTACTAAATAAATCATTCAATTACTTAAAATTGGAAGAGTTAGAGTTATGAATTAACCATTAAATACAAATTACGCCTTAAAGCGTAACGCTTTCAAGCGTAATTTTAGATTTTTATTTTTAAGTATTTTATAAAAACTAAACAAATCTTAGAATTTGTTAAGAAATAAGTCATACAATCAACAAGTTGATAGTATGACAAGAACCAAAACATAAAATTCTTTAAATTCTTAATAACTCACCTTACGCATTATCCTCTTAAGAGGGGAATAAGAAAAGTAAATTAAAGAATATATCAATACGACACTTTTTCATTTCTCAAAAGAGGAATGTGTAAAGTGAGCTAATAACGTTGGGTTAATCCCATATCTGATATTTTTTCATTAAGATTTATATGCTACTTGCCATACTATCAACTTGTTGATCGTATGGCTTATTTCTTGACAATCATTCAAATCAACAAATCAACTACTATGCAATTTCTTTCCTGTAAATTCTTCTTCTTTTGTGCATAACTGGATTAAAGAATTTCCACTGAGCTTGAACTTTAGAGTTTTCTTCAAGTTCCTGATTAGATTCGGCATTGGAAAAGTTTAATTTTATAGCGGATTTTACCATATCAACCGCCATTATCAAATCTACCCCCTTGTCTCTATACTCTTTTTTTACACCACCAAAATAGAAATCTAAAATTTTATACGTTTTTAATGCTTTAAGGACATGGTAAAAACCGAATGGGAACAAATGGCCTTTTGCTTTTTGTAATGCTAAAGATAAACTCGGCATAGTAATTATAAAGCCAATCATTTCATCTTTATCATTAACGACAATTTTTAATAACTCCTTATTTATATAGCCAATATATTTTTTTGTGTAATACTCAATTTGCTCTTCAGACAAAGGAACAGTTCCGTAATTTTCTGAAAAGGATTCTTCAATTAGTTTGAAAAGTTCTCTGCCGCGTTTTACGTAATCTTTGACGCTATCGTAATTCAGCAATTTAAAATTATATTTTTCGCTAACCCATTTAGCAGCATTCACCATTTTATCCGGGACTGCCTTGTCTTTTGGAACGGTTGACCAAAATTCTATATAATCAACTTCTTTAACAAATCCATATTTTTCTAAAATTTTATGGTAATATGGGTGATGGTAGTATGAAGCAATAGTAGCAGTTTTATCGAATCCTTCAACGAGCATCCCCTGTGGGTCGAAATCATTAAAGCCGTGAGGACCAGTCAGCACATTCATACCAAGCTCTTTTCCCCAATTTTCTACAGCTTGAAATAATGCCTTTGCAACTTCGTAATCGTCAATCATTTCAATCCAACCGAAGCGAAGATTTTTAGTGTTATTTTTTCTGTTTAACGGATTGCTTAAAATTCCTGCTATTCGTCCAACTATTTCGCCATCTCTATATGCTAGAAAAAGCTTAGCATCACCATCTTTGAAAGCAGGATTTGTTTTTTTATTGAATGTTGCTAATTCATCGTGGATTAGTGGTGGGACGAAATACGGATTGTCTATATACAGTGAAAACTGAAATTTGACAAATTTTTTTAAATCGCTTTTACTTTCTACTTCTTTAATTAAAATTGATTTGCTTATACTTTTCATTTTTTTCAATTTTAAATATTCATAATACTTTTTTTCAAAATTGCAAAAATAAATTGACAAACAAAAGTTACTTATTTAATTTTAGATATTATTTTGAAATTTTCTGAAATATTCTTATATTATTTTTATTTTGGAGTTGAAAATGAATATTGAAACATTTTTTAAATTATCTTACGGACTTTACATAGTTTCATCTCAATTTGAAGGAAAGTTGAACGGACATATTAATAATACTGTATTTCAGGTAACGGCGGAGCCACCTAAGTTAGCTGTATGCTCTCATAAAAATAATTTAACTACTGATTTCATATTGAAAAGCAATAAGCTGTCGATTTCAGTTATTCAAGAGCAGGTAGATTTGGAATATATCGGACATTTCGGTTTCAAATCCGGTAAAGAGTTTAATAAATTTGAAAATATTAATTACAAATTATGCGACTCTGGCTGTCCGTTCGTGTTAGACAGAACAATTGGAGCTTTCGACTGCGAAGTTGAAAGTTCATTAGACCTCGGAACTCACATTCTTTTTATTGTTAATGTAAAAGACGCTGAACTATTTGATAAGGACAAAAATCCTTTGACTTACTCATATTACAGAAATGTAATCAAGGGCTTATCACCCAAAAATGCTCCCACATATATCGACAAAGACAAATTATCTAAACTGGCAGAAAAGCCAAAGAGCAAATCGCCGGAATATATTTGTAATGTTTGCGGATATATTTACAATCCCGAAGAAGGAGACCCGATATTAGGAATTCCTCCCGGCACTCCTTTTGAAGATTTACCAGATGATTGGGAATGTCCGATATGTGCTGCAGGAAAAGAAGTTTTTAATATTTTATAAATTTTTACAGGAGAAAAAAAATGGCAGAATTAGCCGGTTCAAAAACAGAAAAGAACCTTTTAAAAGCATTCGCTGGCGAATCGCAGGCAAGAAACCGCTACGAATTTTTTGCTAAAGTTGCAAAAAATGAGGGCTACGAGCAAATCGCTGGTATTTTCCAGGAAACTGCAAATCAGGAAAAAGAACACGCAAAACGCTTCTTCAAATTCCTCGAAGGAAGAGATGTTGAAATTACCGCAATGTATCCAGCTGGAAAAATCGGCATTACTACTGAAAACCTTAAAGCAGCTGCTATGGGCGAAAATGAAGAATGGACTGTTCTTTATCCAGAATTTGCAAGCATTGCAAAAGAAGAAGGTTTCAACGATGTTGCTGCTGCTTTTAATATGATTGCTAAAGTTGAAGAACAGCACGAAATCAGATATACAAAACTTTTGAAGAATATAGAAGAAGAAAAAGTATTTAAAAAAGATACTAAAATTAAATGGTATTGCCGTAACTGTGGTTACGTTCACGAAGGCGACAAAGCTCCAGCAAAATGCCCTGCTTGCCTTCACGCTCAGGCATACTTTGAAGAATTTAAAGAAAATTACTAAGAATAGGGAAGAGGGCAGGGCTGATACGTTCTTTATAGCCATACGATAAACAAGTTGATAGTATGGCTGGAAAGAGTATTTCAAAGAACGTATCAGCCCTGGGGAAGAGGGGAAGAAATTCCCCTTATTTTTTCTGATACCAAACAGCTAACAAAAATGGTAATATAATCTGTCATTCTGAAGCGAATATAAACGAAGACGTTTACTTTTAAGAAAATGAACTAAATGAGAAGCAAGCCATACGATCAACAAGTTGATAGTATGGCTTGGAATATTTTTAGTTACAAATCCTCCTTCCCAAGTTGCACTTGGGAAGGGTATTTTCACAAAAGTTTTACTTTTCTTCTTTTATATCATCAATCAACAAGCATAAAAGGATTTCGCTTGCTATTCCAATATTAGAATAATTTGAAAGTAAAACTTTAAAGAAAGCTTCCTTCCCAAGTGCAACTTGGGAAGGAGAACAAAAAAAGGGGAATTTCTTCCCCTTTCTTTTGTTCATTCTAATAATTAAAATATTTTTATTTACTAACTTTTTCGTATTTATAGGTAGTCTTTTTTCTTAATTTTGGTTCAATAGTTTGAGGAATACTATCAATTGGATAGCTAACACGTGATTCGATTACAACTTTTTCACCGTCAGCATATTTTTCTATTTTTTTATCAAGGACGTTTAATCTGTTGCTATGAGTGCAAGTATGCTCAATTCTTTTAGAAACGTCAATGAAGTTAGCAAAGCTGGTTATTTGTGGGTCTGCCCAGTTAAACATCATTAAATCATGTGGTAAATCAAATTCTTTCGTTGCAACATTATATTTAAATTCCTGAATTTTTACAATAAATCCCTGGTCATTGTATTCATAGACTTTCTTAGTGCAGCCGGTAATTAAAGAATCCATATTTTCGTTAGCATAGCTTGTGATAGAAGCAATATTTCCAATGCCGTCTAAGTCAGATTTGAACCATTCTTTTCCGGGATGGTCTTCACATTCTGGTTGAGTTGACATATAGTAAGTTGGAATTCCCTGCTCATTAAATTTTGTTTCTTCGACAACATATACGTCTCCAATTTTCAATTTTTTCGCAGCATCAGCATCGTATCCTTTATCTTCTTCAGTGAAATAGGATTTATACTTTTCTACGAAGTAAGTTGGCATAATACTGCCTTTTGGACGTGCTGTTTTAGCTGGAAATGCTACTAATGTATATGCAGCTTTTATATTATTTCCTTCGATGTTTTTAAAATTTGGGTCATTTTCGAATAAAGTTACATCTTGAGATTCAATATATCCGTCTTTATCGAAATAATATCTTTCTTCCCTGATTTTATTTTCTGGTGCAATTGAACCGTTATATGTAATTTTTTCAGTAACTTCATAAGTTACAGTGTCATATTTTAAAACTACTGATTCAGTTATGACGCTGTCTTCCTTATTAAATTCCTTTGCTGGAAATCTATTGGAATCGAATTCTCTTTCAATAGTTTTTAGTGTTTTGCCTTCGGAATCTTTATAAATAGCAGTTTTCCAGAAGTAATCATTTGGATTTTCATAAATATAATCAATCGTTTCTTTAGCACTGTCTTCAGGTGTATCACCAAAACTTTCAATGATAACCTGAGTATATCTTATAAAATCTTTTTTTTCATTTGAAATTTCTTTTTCTTTATTAGAACAGCTAACAAAAAAGAGAAGGGCTATTAATGCAAAAGAAGTAATTTTTAATTTTTTCATAATTTCCTCCATATGAATATTAATATCTGATTTTTATACTAATTTTTTTGGTTTCTGAATTTAAATTGAATTTAGCGTCTTCAAAACTTGGAGGTCCAAGAAAGCCAGTTGCATCATTAGAGCAACCGAAACCTTCTTTGGGAATACCGAGCCAGTTTGTATCAATTTTATCGTTGCTGTTCTCATCGTGATGGGCTGTAATAGCATAAACTCCAAAAGGTATGTCTTTAAAAACTGCAACACATTTCTTATTTTTAATGCTTATTTCTAATTTCCTGTATGCCAATTGGGGCTTATTGGGAAAATCGTTTTCAGTATTATATAATGCAAATCGGATTTTTCCTTTGTCGTGTTTCAAATTTGTTAATGTAACTTCAATTACACCTGTTTTTTGCTGAGATAATATTTCTGTTCCGCTAAATAATGGCATAATTAATGAAAACAATAGAAAATATAATATGAATTTCAATTTAACCTCTTTTTAATTTAATTTATACATTTTTATTTATATACATTTTACTAAATTAACAAATTATAAAATAATATACCAATTATTTAAGGAAAAAAATACAAAGTTTCTTATCGGGCGTTTAAAAAAATCAATTTCAGAACTCCTGATGCCTCGTAGTTTGCTATTTCGCAATTAATATAGTTCTGATATTAAAAGATGTAATTTCAAAAAATATTAAACAAATAACTCCTAAATAAATTTAGGAGTTATTCTAATAATTATACCAAGTTGCATTCAAAAATACAATTAAATATGTCATTTCGAATACCCTGATAAAGGAAGACCTTTATTTTAAATGGAAATGACATAAGTAAAAGTGTAATGCTGACGGATGTCAGGATCCATCTTAAAAATATTTTTTATAGGTCATTAGTCATTCGTTATTAGTCATTCGTATTTTACTAACAACAAATGACTAATGACTAATGACTAATGACTAAAATATTTCTTTGTCCATTCTCTTTAGGGAAAACCAAGATGGATTCTGACATACGACAGAATGACTAAAAAGATGTCATTGGATATGAAGAGAAGAATCTCACAAGTTAATGATACCAAAGTTTTTGAATTTTAAAGATAAAGTTGTCCTACATCTGCAATATGTAGGACAACTGGTTTAAGAAGTTTTGCTGAATAAAAGTAAAGATGTCATTTCGAACCCCCTTATAAAAGAAGACCTTTATTTTAATAGTGATGACAT
>CAZCLJ010000221.1:0-7873 GCA_964499465.1 uncultured Hyphomicrobiales bacterium | reverse complement strand
CAAATCAACAAATCAACAAATCAACAAATCAACAAATCAACAAATCAACAAATCATCAAATCATCAAATCATCAAATCAACAAATCATCAAATCATCAAATCATCAAATCAACAAATCATCAAATCATCAAATCAACAAATCAACAAATCAACAAATCAACACCTAATAATACGCTGGTATTCCGGTAATATCTTCCCCCAGAATCAAGGTATGAATGTCGTGGGTGCCTTCGTAGGTTTTGACTGATTCTAAATTCGCAGAGTGCCGCATAATCGGATATTCACCGAGAATGCCATTAGCACCGTGAATTTCGCGGGCAATACGAGCAGAATTAAGAGCAATATCCACATTATTTCTTTTTGCAAATGAAACCTGCTGGAAAGTAGCTCTGTTCTCATCTTTAAGCCGACCAAGACGATACGCTACAAGTTGTGCTTTTGTTATTTCATTCAGCATCCAAACTAACTTGTCTTGGACCATTTGGAAGCCGGCGATTGGCTTACCAAACTGAACACGAGTTTTCGAATAATTCAAAGCAGAGTCATAAACGGCATTGGCAGCACCTATTGCTCCCCATGCTATACCGTATCTTGCCTGCGTAAGACAGCTTAAAGGACCGCGAAGCCCTTCGATTTGCAAAATATTTTCCTCAGGAATTTCACAATCCTCGAAAATGAGCTCAGAAGTTACAGAAGCACGAAGAGAATGTTTTCCTTTCATTTCCGGAGCAGAAAAGCCCGGAGTATTTTTTTCAACCATAAAACCGCGGACAACATTTTCGAGTTTAGCCCACACAATTGCAATATCGGCAAGGGAGCCGTTTGTAATCCACATTTTAGCTCCATTGAGCAGAAAGCCATTTGAAGTCTTTTGTGCGTTTGTAATCATCCCACCCGGATTTGAGCCATAATCGGGTTCAGTCAGTCCGAAACAGCCAATAGCGTCGCCAGACGCAAGACGTGGAAGCCATTTTTTCTTTTGCTCCACTGTTCCGTATTTGAAAATAGGATACATTACGAGGGAATTTTGGACAGAAGCAGCAGAACGAATTGCGGAATCACCACGTTCAAGTTCCTGCATAGCAAGCCCGTAACTTGTGTAATTAGCTTCAGCACCACCGAACTCCTGAGGAATAGTTATACCAAAAATCCCAAGCTCAGCCATTCTTTTGAATAAATGAACAGGACAACTTGCTGCCTGATAATGCTCTTCTATAATCGGAATAACTTCTTCGTCCACAAAACTGCGAACAGTATCCCGAATAAGAATTTCCTCCAGAGAATAAAGTTCTTCAAGATTAAAGTAGTCTAATTGAGTAAATTGCATAGTTTCACCTTATAATTATTTCATATTTTATACTCTAAATAAAAATTATTTGCAAAATACTAATTTTTTTATAAGTATTTTTGTCAAATTAAGAAAATATTCGTATTTTTGTAATATAAATTGTTATGGGCTGTGTAGCCCATTTTTTTATTATTTTTTTTCTAAAAGAAAAAAATGCCAAGAGGAAAAGCAAAATTTAAAGCAGATAAAAAAATGATAATTGACGCTTTTGCAGAGATGGCAAAAGAAAAGAACATCGACAGAGACCTTTTACAAGGAATTGTAGAAGAGACTTTTTCTATGCTCGTCAAGAAGAAATATGGGCAGGAAGCTAATTTTGAAATCGTTGTTAATTTAGATAAGGGCGATATTGAGATTTATTTGATTAGAGAAATTGTTGAAGAAGTTGAAGACCCGTCATTGCATATTGCTATTAAAGAGGTTAAGCACTATCCCGATAGCGAAGATTATCAGTTAGGCGATGATTTCGTAGAGGAAATTTCTTTAGACAACATTTATGAGAATTTTAGCAGACGTCTTGTATCGCTTGCCGTTACTAATTTGAACCAACGAATTAAGGAAATCGAAAAGGATAATATTTATAACGAATATATTCAAAAACTCGGCGAAATAATCATTGGTGAAGTTTATCAGGTGAGGCGAAACGATATTCTTGTTATGCACAATAAAATCGAAATGCGTCTTCCTCGTGAGGAGCAAATACCAAACGAGCAGATGCGCTTCAAAAAGAGCCAATCTGTCAGAGCAATTATTAAAGAAGTCAGAAGAACTGGCTCTGCCGGTTTGCCTGAAATCATTTTATCCCGAGCTTCTGACGAATATCTTGCTCGTCTTTTTGAAATCGAAATTCCAGAAGTATATGACGGAATAGTTCAAATTAAGGCAATAGCCCGCGACCCCGGAGAACGCTCAAAAGTAGCAGTGCAATCCTTTGACGATAGAATTGACCCTGTTGGAGCTTGCGTTGGTATGAAAGGAGTCAGGATTCATTCTATTGTTCGCGAATTATGCAACGAAAATATTGATTTAATTGAGTATTCTAGTGATTTAGAAACTTTCATAACAAGGGCTTTAGCTCCGGCAAAAATCAAAGAGATTACTATAATGCCTGAAGTAAGAAGTGCTACTATCATTGTCCCTGAGGACCAGGTTTCACTTGCTATTGGAAAAAATGGTCAAAACGTCCGACTTGCTTCCAAACTAACAAGTTTTTCTTTAACACTCGTTAAAGAAGGTGCTGAAGATATTGAATTAATTGAGTTTAAAGATGAGCTTGGCACTAAAATTTATAATAAATTAAGTGATATTGGCATAGAAACAGCTCGTGAGTTTCTTGAAGCAGACCCGAAATATATTATGGATAGTTGTGAAATAAATTCAGAACAATTAATAGAACTACGCTCTATTATGCTTAGCGAATTTGAAGAGCAGGAATCTGAAGAAGTGATTGAGACTATAAATGCTATTTAAGTGTGAAAAAAATTTAGATTTAAATCATTTTTTCACTTATAAAAGTGTAATATTGATTTTAATACATCAAATAATAAATATTTGAGTAATTTTGTAATTAGATTTTTTGTTGATTTTTTGATTGAATATATGGCTGCTAAAAAAATATTATTAATAAAAATTGCTTCTGAAATTAATATCGGGAAGGAATCTATTGTCCTTTTCTTACAATCAAAGGGCTTTAATATCGAGAATAAACCAAGTGCTACTTTGACCGAAGAAATGGTAGAAGCTGTTTATGATAAGTTTAAAAAAGAAAAGAAAGCAGCCGAAAAACAGAAAGAAAAAATTGAGAAGCAAAAGCAAATAAGAAAAGTCCCGGAACCCCAAAAATCTGAAGTTCCTGAAACTGAAGAACATTTTACAACTCCCAAAGATGATTTTATCATTTATGAAGAATCTACAGAAAAAGAAAATATAGTTGAAAAAATTGATGTTATTGAGAAAGATGATAGATTAAAACCAAAAGAAATCTTAGAGAAAATCGAAATAGAAGAAGAGAAAGTTGCTGAGCAACAAGAAGAAACTGAGGAAAAATATCCCGTAGGCAAAGTAATAGAAGAATTAATTAAACCAACATCTAAAAGTGAGAAACCTCAAGCTAAACAAGAAAAGGTTGTAATTAAACTTGATAAAAAGCAAAAGATTGAAAAATATACTAAAGATTTAATTAAAATTGAAAAAATTGAGCGGAAACCTGAAACTAAGATTGAGCAAAAAGTTGAACGGAAAAATGAAGTTAAACATATAGCAAAAGCAGAAAAAACAGAAGCAAAAGAAACTTTTGTTGAAAAACAAGTTTCGAAGAAAATTGAAAAAGTTCAAGAGCAGGCAGTAGCTGAAAAAGCAATTGAAGAAAAAGTTGAAGTACAATCTAGAAAAAGAGAAGAAGTTACTAAGAAACCCGTTGAACAAAAACCAAAAATAAAAGAAGAGCAGAAACAAGAACTCTCAGAAGAACAACAGGCATTGGTTCTTTCTTTAAAAGAAAAGTTCGGTGAGAAATCTGTTACAAAACCCCAAGTAACAAAAACAGAAAGTTTAGTTCAATTTAAAGAACCTCCTCCACTTCTTGATGATGATGCTCCGAAAGATAAAAAATCAAAACGCCGCAGAAGAAGAAAAAAAGTTGCTGAAGTAGAAATTGAACCCGGAAAAGCTCCAAAACTTCGCGGACTCACTATTGTAGGTAAAATTGATTTAGAGAAAGAGAAAACATTTTTACCAAAGAAAGATGACAAGCCAAAGCCAGCAGATTCTGATGAAGAAGACGAATTCTCATCAAAATCCGGAAAGTTTAAGAAAAAAGGTAAAGTAAAAACTAAGGAAAAACCTCTCACTCTTAAAGAGAAAGTTGCAGAAAAGAAGAAAAAGAAAAAACGCTCTATTAGAGAAACAATCAGCGAAGATGATATCAATAAAGCGATTAAGGAAACTCTTTCAGGTATAGATGATTCATCAGTCGGTATGCGTTCAAAAATGAGAATGAAGAGGCGCCACGAACGTGAAGAGAAAGAACTTAAAAAGCACGAGGAAGAAGAACGCAAGTCTCACATTTTAGAACTTACTGAGTTTGTTACTACAAGCGATTTAGCAAAACTGATTGGTGTCAGCGCCAATGAAATCATATTGAAATGTATGGAACTTGGGCTTATGGTAGGAATTAATCAAAGATTAGACAAAGACACCATTACTTTGATTGCTGATGATTACGAATTCCATGTCGAATTCTTAGATGAAAAGGAAGTTCAGGAAATTGATGATGTTGAAGATGCAGATGAACATCTTGAGTCACGTCCCCCTATAGTTACAATTATGGGACACGTAGACCACGGAAAGACTTCTTTGATTGATTTTATTAGAAAAACGAACGTAGTCGCAGGTGAAGCCGGATTAATAACCCAACATATCGGTGCTTACAGAACAGAATTGCCCGGGAATAAGTACATTACTTTTTTGGATACTCCAGGTCACGAAGCATTTACTTCGATGAGAGCAAGAGGAGCTCAGGTTACTGATATAGTTGTTCTGGTTGTGGCTGCTGATGATAGCGTTATGCCTCAAACAATTGAAGCTATAAGCCATTCCCAAGCTGCAAACGTAAAAATCATTGTTGCAATAAATAAAATCGACAAGCCAGATTCCAATCCGGACAGAATTAGACAACAACTTGCTGATAAAGGTGTTCTGGTTGAAGAATGGGGAGGTAACCATCAATGCGTTGAAATTTCTGCTAAATTCGGTAACAATGTTGAAACTTTATTAGATAAAATCCTCCTTGAAGCTGAGATGCTTGAGCTAAAAGCTAATCCTAACAGGAAGGCAAAAGCAGCTGTCATTGAAGCTAAGATGGAAAAAGGTCATGGAGCTGTAGCAACTGTAATTGTCCAAAAAGGAACTTTAAGGGTTGGCGATTGCTTTGTTGCCGGATGTTTTGCAGGTAGAGTCCGAAGAATGCTAGATGAGCGTGAAAATTCTGTTGAAGAAGCAAATCCTTCGATGGCAGTTAGAGTTGTCGGATTTGAAGGACTTCCTCAGGCAGGCGATATTCTTACGGTAGTTAATTCTGACAGCGAGGCAAGAGGAATTGCTAACAAACGTATGCAGTTAAAACGCGAGCAGGAATTCAGACAAGTCCATCACGTTACTCTTGATGAAATTTCAAAGCAAATCCAAATTGGTGGTGTTAAAGAACTAAATCTGATTCTAAAAGGTGATGTTGGTGGTTCTACTGAAGCTTTGGGCGATTCCTTGCAAAAGCTGTCCCGTGATGAAGTGCAGGTAGTCATTCTTCATAAAGGTGTTGGCTCAATTACTGAATCTGATATTATGCTTGCTATTGCCTCAGGGGCAATTATTATCGGTTTCCAAGTTGGACTTACTTCAAAAGCTAAGAGATTATCTGAAACAGAATCAGTAGATATTAGAACTTATAACATTATTTACGATTGTATTGACGAAATTAAACTTGCTCTTGAAGGTTTGCTCACTCCAGAATCAAAAGAGGATATTGTTGCTTCTATTGAAGTAAGAAAAGTATTCAAGGTTGGCAAGTCTGGAAATATTGCCGGATGTTATGTCCAAAGTGGCAAGATTACAAGAAATGACAAAGTTCGCTTATTAAGACAAGGTCTTCCAGTATTTACTGGCGGTATTCAATCATTGAAGAGAAATAAAGATGACGTCCGTGAAGTTGAATCCGGCTACGAGTGCGGCATTATGCTTGACGGTTGGAACGATATTCAGCCAGATGATATTATTGAAGCATTCAAAATTGTTGAAATCAAACGTACTTTCCATTAAAATAAAGGGAAACTATAAAGGAAGACCTTTATTAAAATGAAAATTGCATCTTAGCTTTTACCCTCAAAACTTTGCGAAAGTTAAAAAACTTTCGCAAAGTAAAAAGAACTAAATACTTTCGCACGAGTTTCTTGGGCTATGCGAAAGTTAAAATTCTATACTATCTAAACCTTCTAATCTTTCTAAACCTTATGTCATTCTAACGGATGTCAGAATCCATCTAAAAAATAGTTTTTATAGGTTATTAGTCATTTGTTATTAGTCATTAGTATTTTTACTAACAGCTAATGACCAATGACTAATAAATAATAACTAAAAAGCAAGACAGGTGCTGACATCCGTCAGAATGACAAAAAAGATGTTATTGGCAACCCCCTTATAAAAGAAGACCTTTATTTTAATAATGATGACATAATTCTAAACTTTTGCAAAGTTAAGAAACTTTACAAAAGTAGAAGAAATCTTCTTACTTTGCAAAAGTTTCTTAACTTTTGTAAAGTTTAAAACAAAGATGTCATTGGTAACGAAGTGAGAAATGACAAATAAACATATTTTAATATTAAAAGCAACTTGGTTTTAATTGTATCTATGAAAGAAACTTGGTATCAGCCCTGCCCATACGAAATAGCAAATGCAGTATTCCTGTTTTTCTTTTTTCTTTTTTTCCTTTAATTTATAAAAATTAGTTAATTTTGTAATTTAAATTTTATTAAAATTAGGAAATAATATGGATATTTACATTGATACCGCGAATATAGAGCATATAAGATATGCTGCAAAATTAGGATTTATCAGCGGAGTTACAACCAACCCATCACTTTTAGCAAAAGAAGACCCAAAAGTTGACGTAAAGCAAAGAATTTTAGAAATTCATTCGCTTGTAGGTGGTCATCTTTCTGTTGAAGTAAATTCCACAGATTGCGAAGGAATGCTCCGTGAAGCAGAAGACATTGTCTCCTGGTTCCCAGATGCTACAATTAAAGTTCCGATGATACCAGAGGGTTTAATGGCAGTTTACGAACTTGCAAAAAGAGATATTCCAACGAATGTAACTTTAATATTCAGTGCCACTCAGGCAATCGCTGCAAATAATGCAGGAGCAAGCTATGTTTCACTCTTTATGGGTAGATTAGACGATATATCAGACAATAGCACATTAGTCCTACAAGATATTTGCGATATTTGGGACGTCCAGGGTTATACTTCAGAAATCATTGCTGCCTCAATCCGCCATCCAATGCACATAATTGAAGCTGCAAAAGCCGGCGCCCACATTGCCACAGTTCCTTACAAGGTAATAATGCAATCGCTTAAACATCCTTTGACTGATGCTGGAGTAGAAGCATTTTTAAAAGATTATGAAAAAATGAAAGCAGAAAAGCAATTAATTAACGTGTAATCATAAGATATACGAAATTATTCTATACTAGTGTTGTAATTCGTTAAAAGACTTATTATATTGTGTCATTTCGAACCCCAAGATAAAAGAAGACTTTTATTTTAAATGGAGATGACATTATTTAACACAGTCATTCTGAACGAAGTGAAGAATCCAGAAAAATTTTTTAACCACTACTCTCTGGATTCTTCACTTCGTTCAGAATGACCGACAAAGGAGCGATGTCATTGGTAACGAAGTGAGAAATCTCACAAGTCACTGCTACTACAGAACTTGAGATTCCTCACTTCGTTTCGGAATGACAAGAAATGTTT
>CAZCLJ010000220.1:0-7912 GCA_964499465.1 uncultured Hyphomicrobiales bacterium | reverse complement strand
AAATCCTCCTTCCCAAGTTGCACTTGGGAAGGAGAAACCAAGAATTTAATAAAGTAATACTATAAACTTGTTGAGCGTATGACTTGTATAAGTATTTGCAATACATATAGTTACGTGCTAAAAAAGCCAAAGTGGTTCATTAGGAACGAAGTGAAGAATCTATAGTTCTGTGGTAGCAATGAGTTGTGAGATTCTTCACTTCGTTTCAGAATGACAAGACTGCGCAATAACAAACTACGAGGCATCAGGAGTTCTGAGATTTTAACTTTCGCAAAGTAAAAAGAACTAAATACTTTCGTAAAGCTTCTTAGCTTTGCGAAAGTTTAAACCATCTAATCTTTCTAAACCATCTAATCTTTCTAATCCATCTAATCTTTCTAAACTTTCTAATCCTAATAAAACAAATGCTTTTCATTTTTTAAAGCAGAATAAAGAATTTTTCTTGCGCGGAACAAGTGTGCTTTCACAGTTCCGAGTGGGATTGATAAAGTTTCGGCAATAGCCACATAATCCATATCCTCTTCGTGCCTAAGTCGCAATATTTCTTTGTAATTATCCGGTAAGTCATCTATTGCTTTGATTAAAACGCTTTTCCTTTCCTGCGATAAAATATTCATATCTGGAATATATGAATTGTCTTCGATTTCCATTTCACTTTCATCTTCATCAATGAAATCGGGTTTTGTAAGTGAAATAGTTGGCAATCGCTTTTTCCTTAAAAAGTCAATGCAGCAGTTTGATGCAATTTTATACAGCCATGAAGAAAATGCAAAACCACACTTGAAACTCGGCAATGCTTTATACGCCTTAATAAATGTTTCCTGCGTTAAATCCATAACATCGTCTTCGTCTTTAATCATTCTTCGGATAATTGAAGAAATAATTCTGTAATACTTCTTTTGAATTGCACCAAAAGCATCATTATTTCCGTTAATCACTTCCTGGACAAGCTGAAAATCTTCATTATGCTTAACATTATTTTCTTTTATTTCATTCATTTGCTTTTAAGGGTAATAAGACAATAAATTTTGTTCCGCTTCCAAGTTCACTTTCTAATTTTATTTCGCCACTATGCTGCAATACAATGTGTTTAACAATCGAAAGCCCTAATCCGGTCCCCCCTACTTTTCTTGAACGCGATTTATCTACAGTAAAAAATCTTTCAAATATTCTTTCTAATTTGTCTTTTGGAATCCCTATTCCAGTATCTTGAATAATGATTTGCATCATATCATCAGTAGCGGAAATAT
This sequence comes from uncultured Hyphomicrobiales bacterium, assembly GCA_964499465.1. Lineage (GTDB taxonomy): Bacteria > Bacteroidota > Ignavibacteria > Kapaibacteriales > UBA2268 > JAAYJM01. The sequence continues at coordinate 6,662 of CAZCLJ010000220.1, read as the reverse complement.
CAACAAAAATTGTTCCACAGTCGGTATATTTTATTGCATTATCAATCAAATTTATGAAAAGTTGCTCTATTCTATAAATATCGACACTGATTTTGGGTAAATTTTCTTCTATTTTGAGCTCAAAATGTAAATTCTTTTCATTTAACCTTTGGACAAAAATCTTATAAACATTATCTAAAATATCTTTTATATTTACAATTGATTTTTCTAATTTAGATGAAGAATCCTCTAACTTCGATAAAGTCATTAAATCTTCTACTATATTGATTAATCTGTTTGTGTGCCGGTGAATTATTCCTATATAATTTTTATGTTCTTCGCCAATTTCGTCTTCCAAAGTTTCAATGAATCCTTTTATTGCAGTAAGCGGTGTTCGCAATTCGTGAGAAACATTAACAACCAAATCTTTCTTAATATTTTCGAGAATTTTTAGTTGCGTAATATCTGAAATAATAATTACAGTTTCCTTTTTTGCATCTAAAAAATTATAACTGCAAAGATAATATTTTCCATCAAGAGTAATTTCATCGAAATAGCTTTTTCTTTTCTTCTGCGTTTTTTTTATAAAATCGGCAAATTTATTATTTGAAATAATTTCCCAATAGTAGTTACCCAAAATATCATCTTTTTTTACAATTTGCTTGAATCCATCGTTCGAAAGAAGAATTTTTCCTTCCATATCTATAACTAAAAGCCCTTCACGAATAGATTTTATAATACCAGCCAACTCTTCCTTTTGGATAGAAATTTCTTCAAACAAACTCTTTACTTTAAAAATCATATTGTTGAAAATACTTGATATTTCCTTCATTTTGTATTTTTGATTTAAAAGTATTTTCGTATTGAAATCTCCTTTGCCAACACGTTCTGCTGCATTTGATATTTGAATTATTGGCTTGGAAATAATTTTTGAAATAATATAAGTTGCTATTAATGAAATAATTGCTAAAGCAATAGAAATAAAAAAAATAATTTTATTTTGCTCATTAATCGTTGCGCTTAGCTCTTTTAATTCAATGCCATACCTTAAAAATGCAATATTTTTATTAAACATCTGAATTGGAATGCAAACGTAAAGCAAATCATTTTCAAGATTGTGATATTCTTCAAAGTTAGTTCCAATCGAATGTTTAACTGCCTCCAGAACTTCTTTCTTTGATAATTGATTTGTAATTAGCTTTGGATTCATTTCAGAATCACCAAGGACGCTACCATTCGTATCAATAAGCGATAGGCGAAAATTCATATTTAAAGAAATTCTTTTGATTAAAGCATCAAAATCAGTAGTATTATCAATTAAAAAAGATGGAATAATGAGTTGTTGCGTAACTGTATGAATTTGCTTTACCTGATTGATTGTTAAGCTAACAAATTCATTTTTAGTCGATTTGTTTAGGAAATATATAAATAAAAAGAAGAATAATAAAATGATTAATAAAAAGCCGGAACCAATTCTTGTAAAAAAATAGTACATTTTATTCTTCTAATTTGTATCCAATACCGCGAATATTTTTGATTAGCTTTCCAGCTTCTTTTAGCTTTTCTCTCAAATTTTTAATGTGAACGTCCACAGTCCTGTCCAAAACACCTTTATCATAAGCACCGAGATAATCAAGAATTTGCTCACGTGAATAAACCCAGCCCTTTCTTTCGATAAGCATACGAAGAATTCTAAACTCAGAAGTAGTCAATTCAACTTTTTCACCACTAACGAATGTATCGTATTTTTGCAAATCAATTTCAAGAATACCAGCAATTTTAATTTTTTGGGTTTTCACAGTTTTTTCCTCACGTCTTAAAATTGCTTTAACGCGGGCAATAAGTTCACGGGGCGAAAATGGTTTGGTAACGTAATCGTCAGCACCAAGTTCTAACCCAAGCACTTTGTCTGTTTCTTCACCGCGGGCTGTAAGCATAATAATTGGAATTTCTGAATACTTGTCTTCTTTTTTCAAAAATTTACAAATATCAAATCCATCGGCATCCGGAAGCATTAAATCTAATATAACCAAATCGGGTACTTCTTTAGATAAATATCTGCTAAAACCATCGGCATCTTCAAAGCACTTTACTTTAAAGCCGGCTTTCGTTAAATTAACGTTAAGCAGTTCTAAAATGTCCGGCTCATCATCAACAACAGCGATGGTGCGTTGTGATTGAGATTTTGACGTTATTGTGTCGAGTAATTTGTTGGGTTTCTGGCTCATAAATCTTTCGTTAGCTTTTTTCATTAATTCAAAATTAAGAATTTTTTTTTAATTTATTTTATTATTAAATTGTTTAATTTTCTAACTGAAAAGTAAAATTGCTCAAAAGAAATTCACATATTAAAAAAATTGCTTTTAAAACTTATTTATTCATATCCAATTTGATTTGGAATTTTTTATTCCTTTTCAAAAAGAATTGCACTAATTCTATATATTTAAAACGCTTTCCAATCAATTATTTATCACTTTTTGATAAAACTTATACTTTAATTCTTTCAAATGATTGCGGTGGTGGAAGCCAAAGCCATTTGAATGTATTGATTGAAGAAAATAAACCTCATAATTATATTTTAAAATACAATTTTCAAAAAGGGTATTTTTATTTGTATAAAAAGCAAAATACCTGTCATTCTGAACGAAGTGAAGAATCTAAAGTATATTGTTTTAAAAAATTTGTGAGATTCTTCGCTCCGCTCAGAATGACAAACAAAAACACCTGTAATGCTGAACGAAGTGAAGAATCTAAAATTAAGTTTTTTAAAAAACTTGTGAGATTCTTCGCTCCGCTCAGAATGACCCCCAAAAATTCCTGTAATGCTGAACGAAGTGAAGAATCTAAAGTATATTGTTTTAAAAAATTTGTGAGATTCTTCGCTCCGCTCAGAATGACAAACAAAAACACCTGTAATGCTGAACGAAGTGAAGAATCTAAATTTTACTTTTCAAAATACTTCAATCAAAGAAAATTTAGAAAGTTATTTGAAAATGCTGAACAAATCATAATAAATAACATTGCATTTTTTCCAAAACCACTTCGAATTATTGAACAAATAGTTAAGCAGAAAAAGGAAAATCAAAAGGTAATATTTGTTGTAAATGATTATTTTTCAATATGCCCCAGCTTTTTCCTATTGAATTATGCAGGAAAATATTGCGGTATTCCAGAAATTGAAGTATGCATGAAATGTATAAAGAAAAATAACTTAGATTATATTGTTAATGTTGAAAGGGATATAGAAAAGTGGAGAAATGTCTGGCTGAATTTTCTGATGGAATGCGATGAAATCAGAGTTTTTTCAGAATCTTCGGTTGAGTTAATGAAAAAAGCATACCCAAGTATTTCAAATAAAATTTTGAAAGTAAAACCGAATTATTCTTCGTTATTTCAGAACTCCTAATTCCATAAAAAATATAAAGGTATTAGAAGATTATGCTCTTAATTAACAATTGCGCAAATTACCCTGTAAAAGTGTCTTTCCGATACGAAGTGAGGAATCTCAATGTCAGTGGTAGCAATAACTTGTGAGATTCTTTACTGCGTTGTCAGTGAAATCTTTACTTTTACCATACAAACTTTACGAAAGTTAAGAAACTTTCGCAAAGTAAGAAGAAAATACTTTTGTAAAGTTTCTTAACTTTGCAAAAGTTTAAAAAATTTAACCTTTCTAATCCTTCTAACCTTTCTAATCTTTCTCAACTATCTAAACCTTCTCACCTTTTCGTCCATTCCTTCATTACACTAACAAAAGCAATATCATCGAAATTGCACTTGTCATAAAGTCCGGCAACGTTCCTTTGACGAAATGCTTCGTAAACGGTTACAGCACAGGCAACAGAAATATTTAAGCTCTGTATCATTCCAACTTGTGGTATTAAAATGTTTCCATCTGCTTTTTCGAGAGCTTCTTCAGATACGCCACTATGCTCATTTCCAAAGACTATTGCTATGTTTTGCGTCATATCAACATCATAAATAGATTTTGCTTCACTTGAAAGATGAGTAGTAAAAATCTTTTTTCCTTGCTTACGAAGTTCGGCATAGCAATCTTCAACTCTGTTGAAAAGCAGTTTTTTCACCCATTTCCTTGCACTTGCAGAGCTTTTTTCTCCAAGATGAGGAATATCTCGCCTGTTCTTATAAATCAAATACACTTCAAAAATACCTACTGCATCGCAGGAACGCAGTATAGCAGAAAGATTGTGTGGGTCGTTGATGTTTTCCAAAACAACGGTAAAATCAAGTTGACGTTTTTCCAATACTTTGGTTAATTTTTCCAAACGCTTTTCAGTAACAAAATAATTTTCAGTTTGCATAAAAAAATGCTTTTATATATTCAGTAAAATTCATTAATTTCAAAATTAAGCAAAAATATTTTTCAAAAAGAAAAATATTAACTATATTGCTAAAGAGGAATATTTGAAACTTAGGAAAGTCAATAAAATGAAGAAGTTTTTAGCATTTCTAATTGTAATTTCTGTAATAACTGCAATTATTTTGGGCAGCTTATCTTCTTTAGATTATGAGCCGACTACCTTGATAAAGTTAAAAGATAAGTACTCCAAGAAACACAAGCCAAAAGTTGACCATAAAAGATTTGAAATATTGCAGGCAAAATTTGAAAATGCCCGTGAGGTAACCAAAGCATGTGAAAGCTGCCATAATCTCACCGCCGGCGAGGTAATGCAGTCAAACCACTGGAGCTGGGAACGCGAAGAATACATTCAAGGCAGAGGAATTGTTTATATCGGCAAAAAGAATGCAATTAATAATTTTTGTATTGGTACTCAAGGAAATGAGCAAAGCTGTGCTAAATGCCACATTGGATTAGGATACGATGAAAATGGTCAAATTTATACTGATTCAACTAATATTGACTGCCTCGTTTGCCACGATAATTCAGAAACTTATGCTAAAGCATCAGGAGCAGCCGGCGCCCCCGTTGAAAATTTAGATTTGAATCTAATCGCACAAAGCGTGGGAAAACCGAAGAGAAGCAATTGCGGAGTATGCCATTTTTACGGCGGTGGCGGAAATAATGTTAAGCATGGACACCTCGAATCTGCGATGAATGAGCCAAGCAAAGAAATTGATATTCACATGGCAAGTGAAGGTATGAATTTGCAGTGCATAGACTGCCATTTAACAGAAAATCATAAAATATCCGGAAAGCTATATTCCTTTGCTTCAACTTGCACAAACAGGAATACCTGCGACCAGTGCCATACCAACGCACCACACGAAAAAGATTTGATTAACAGCCATACTTTAAAAGTATCCTGCGAAGCTTGTCATATTCCGACTTATGCTAAAGAAAATTCCACTAAACTTTATTGGGACTGGTCAACCGCCGGAAGATTAAAAGACGGTAAGCCATATCACGAAGAAGACAGTTTGGGAAACGATGCTTATTTATCAATCAAAGGTAGTTTCGTATGGGGAAAAAATTTAAAGCCAGCTTATGTTTGGTTCAACGGTACTGCCAGTCATTATTTACTTGGTGATACAATAGAAGATGCTTCGAAGCAATTAGTTTTAAACCAGTTAAACGGCTCTTACAAAGACCGGGAATCTAAAATTGTTCCGGTAAAAATTCACATTGCAAAACAGCCCTACGACCCTGTAACTAAAGTATTGATTCAACCGAAACTTTATGCAGAAAAAGAAGGTGAAGGCGCCTTTTGGAAAGATTTCAACTGGCAAACAGCATCTGAAATTGGTATGAAAGACGTAGGACTTCATTTTAGCGGAAAAATTGATTTTATAGAAACGAAAATGTTCTGGCTTGTAAACCACATGGTTTCATCGAAAGAAAACGTGGTTCAGTGTAACGAATGTCACACCCGCACTGATTCACGCCTTGCTGGTTTAAGCGATTTTTACATTCCCGGAAGAGATTACAGCAAATTTGTTGATGTGGCTGGTTCATTGCTGCTTTTACTTACTTTTCTTGGGGTTGCTTCTCACGGCACTTTAAGACTAATTAATTCAAGAAAAAACAAAAAGGTGAAAAATGGCTAAGATAATTGTTGAAATATATAAACCTTTTGAGCGGTTTTGGCACTGGTTGCAAGCACTTTTAATTTTCTTCCTTGCTTTTTCCGGGTTTGAAATCCACGGCTCTTATACTTTTTTTGGCTTTGAAAATGCTGTTACTTACCACAACATTGCTGCTTATATGCTAATTATCCTCATACTTTTTGCTATTTTCTGGCATTTCGTTACCGGCGAATGGAAGCAGTATATTCCGACTTTCACAAACATAAAAGCACAACTGAACTACTATTTGTTTGGTATTTTCAAAAATGCTCCGCACCCTACAAAGATAACAGTTTTGAGCAAACTAAATCCTTTGCAGAAACTGACATATTTTGGACTTAAAATCCTTGTAATTCCAGTAGTTGTAACAACGGGGCTGCTCTATATGTTTTATCGCTATCCAACAAAACACGGAGTTCAGTCGCTAAATATTGAATCTTTGGAAACTGTTGCTATTCTTCATACGATAGGTGCGTTTTTACTTTTAGCTTTTATTATTGCCCATTTGTATTTAATTACTACTGGCGAAACTCCTTCTTCAAACCTAAAAGCAATGCTTACCGGCGAAGAAGAAATCGAAGAATAGTGATTAATGATTAATGATTAATGATTAATGATTAATGATTAATGATTAATGA
>CAZCLJ010000219.1:0-7928 GCA_964499465.1 uncultured Hyphomicrobiales bacterium | reverse complement strand
ACATATTATTTTATTTATAAAGCACTACTACTCTATATTTACTTCATTTTATCTTTGAGTTAATAATTAATAATTAAACAGTCCTAAAAAGATGCCGAATTGTGCTGTTAAGCCGTTTGCATTTATTCCACTGGGAACATTTTTTAAATTAGAATACTTATTCATTTCCCATTCCCAATCGCCAGTTAAAGCAAAAGAATAGTTATAGCCAACATTTCCTCTAATCATAAAATAAGAGGTTAAAGTCCATTCGATTGATAAATTTGGCTGAATAAATGAAAAAGTAGATTTTGCTCTATTCATAAAGTTTAAGGTATCGGCATTATTAAAATTATTCCAATCGTAATCTTTAACACCCTGATAAGCTTCTAAAGTAAGTCCTCCCCAGCCAAGATTAATACCGGGTAGAATTGCCAATGATTTAAAAGGAACAAATCCGTAATCAAGATTTATTCCGGTTAGAGAAACGTAGTAATCTAAACCACGCTCAACGTTTGTTCCGTTAATATCAACACTTGCCTTTTGAGCTTTAGAGCCGGTCATACCAAAAAATCCGATTCTTACATTAGGTAAAATTCCAATGGCAGTAAATCCTTGAACGCCATTCAAATACATTGGTGATTCAAACTCACCTATATTGAAATTTTTAAAATGAGCATTTATATCGTCAAATTTTGGGAAAAAGAATGTTCCTGTATATCCACCGGCAATTGCAAAATAAGGAACACTAGATTCTTCTAATTCAGTTGGTTCGAAATTTAAATCGTCAATTTGGTCATCTTGTGAAAAGACTGGGATTGCTAAAAGTATTAAAAATAAAGCAAGAGTTATTGATTTTTTCATAAATCACCTTTAATGTTAAAATTTTTAAGTTATAACGTTTTAATGTTGATTTTATTAATAGTTTTTTAATTTTTTTCTCAAGACAATAAATTGTTGCCGATTATATCTTGTTTGTCTGTAATTCCGAACCCCCAGATAAAGCAAATGCTTAATTGAAATGGAGATGACATAATGTAGCTAAAAGCTACAAACAAAATTAAGAACTCCAGATGCCTCGTAGTTTGATATTTCGCAATAAAGAAAGTTCTGATATAAAAAGAAATTTGATAAAATTGCTAACATAAAACTCCCAAATAAATTTGGGAGTTATTCTAATAATTAGATTAACTCCATAATTTATTATGGAGATTAACTGTGCAATTATTCGGTGCGTGGCAATTCTATTAACTCTTTATTTTCGTTAATGAGTTCTGAAATTATTCTAAAAATTTTGCTAAAAAAACAAAGTTTTGGGGAGTAATAGTATAATGTAGCTAAAAGCTACAAACAAAAATAAGGGATCCAGTCTCTTCGTAGTTTCTTATTTCGCAATTAAGAAAGTTCTGATATTTAAAAATAATAATTTAATATAACTGCAAACATATAACTCCCAAATAAATTTGGGAGTTATTCTAATAATTAGAGTAACTCCATAATTTATTATGGAGATTAAAAGCGCAATTATTCGGTGCGTGGAAATTTTCCTAATTCCTTTATTTTTGCTATGGGAGGAGGATTTCTAAAGTTAGACTTAAAATTTTGCTAAAAAAACAAAATTTTGGGGAGTAATAGTATAAAGTTTAGAAAGATTAGAATGTTTAGATAGTTTAGATTTTCAAATTTCGCAAAGTTAATAAACTTTACGAACGTATTAAGTTCTTCTAACTCTGCGAAAGATTAAAATCAGTTAAAAGTATTTGAACTTAATGTGGAAAGAGTTTTGTTTTCTTTCAACTCCGTAGGAGTATCCTATTTGTAGAAATAATTATGAAAAAAAAGAAAAGCAACGTAGTTGCGACCTATCTTTACTACAAACAGAACACTCCTACGGAGTTTTGCAAACTTAAAATACTTTTTCTACAAACAGTAGGCAACTACGATGCTTTTTCTTGCACTTTGCGAAAGTTTCTTAACTTTCGTAAAGTTATGGTTGTAAAAAAGAGATCTCATTGGCAAGTGTAACGAGAAATCCCAAAAGTCATTGCTAACACGAAACATAAGATTTCTCATTTCGTTTTAGAACGACAGATAAAATATTCTATCAATAAAAGCAACTTGGTATTAATTGCTAAATAAAAACTAAGAGGTGTAAGAAGTCTAAATTTTCTTTTTTCACATCTTTCATATTATTTTTTTTTGTATTTTTATAATTGTTTAATCTAATTTCTAGATAATGAGTTTGTAATGGAAAGATTAATTATTCAAAATTTTGGAGGTATAAAAGAATTTACCTTTGAAATAAAAAAAATCAACATTTTAATTGGTCCTCAAGCTACCGGAAAAAGCATTGTCGCTAAATTGCTTTATTTTTTCAAGCAGTTTGATTATGAGTTGATAAATTCAGTCATTAATTATAATTATGATATAGACCAATTTATTAATCATTTAATAAAGAAATTTTATACTTATTTTGCTCCAGTTATTAATTCAGAGTATAATTTTACAATTAAATATGAATTATACAACTTATTTATTGAGTTTGAATATTTAAATAATGATTTGAATATTAAATATTCTGATTTTTATTTAGAAGAATTTAATAAACTTAAAGAAATCTTTCAAAGAACAAAGCAGAAGAATGACTTTAATGAAACAAGAGATATAAATAGACTATCTTCAATCATAATAAATCTTTATGTAAAATCATTAATAGATTACAATGAAAGCAATTCTCTAAATAGTCAAATTTTTATTCCTTCAGGAAGAACTTTTTTATCGACTTTGCAATCTAATATCTTTTCATTACAGAATATTCAAAAGAATTTATCAAGAAATTTGAATATAGACCCTTTTTTAGTAGAATTTGGCGCTTATTATGAAGGTTTAAAAATTATAAATAGTACTCGTCTTAAACGTTTTGAAAATGATAAACTCGAGAATATAATTCATAATATATTACATAGCAAGTATGAATTTAAAAATAGCATATATTATTTTATTCACTCTGATGGAAGAGAAATACCAATATTTTTCGCTTCTTCCGGTCAACAAGAAACATTACCTCTTTTACTTACATTAAAAGAATTATATTACAATATTCCAAAAGATGGAGGCATTATCTATATTGAAGAGCCGGAAGCCCACATATATCCATCTGCTCAAAAATCTTTAGTGGAATTAATTGCAATGGTTTTTAATTTTTCTAATTCAAGATATCAATTTGTTATTACTACCCACAGCCCTTATATACTTACTTCATTTAATAATTTAATACAAGCTGGCGATATAAAAAATAAATTGAAAGGTGAAGATTTGAGCAATCTATATAAAATAGTAGAGAAAGACTTCATATTATCTCCCGATGTTTTTTCTGCATATAATATGGATTATGATAAGATTGAAGATTTAATTGACCCTGAAACAAAATTAATTTCAGCAGAAAAACTTGATGCAGTTTCCACTGATATTGCAACTCAATTTGATAATTTACTTAATTTGATATAGTTATGCAAAGTTTTGGAAATTGTGAAGACATAACGAATGATATCAAAATCGTTTTGATAGAAAAGCATTCAAAAATCACTTTTATAAACAATCTAAAAAAAGATGTTAAAAAAATAATAATTGACGATTGTGTAATAAAGAAAGGGGCGAGATGTGATTATTTGTTAATTGATAATGCTGATGTTTGTTATTGGATAGAATTAAAAGGAACAGATATTAAGCATGCAATCGAACAACTAAACGCAACAATCAAACAGTTTTATGATAAAACAAATCAAAGCTACTCTTTTGTTGTTTCAACAAAAGTAAATCCCAGCTTATCTACTACTATTCAAGTAAACAAGAGATATTTTATTGAACATTTCAAATCAATTCTAAACGTTAAAAATTCTCCTTGCGAGTTTGATTTAGAAACCAAGAAAATGAAATAGTTAGGAGATTTGCTTACCAATGACATCTTTACGTTTGTCTGTCATTCTGAACGAAGTGAAGAATCTCACAAGCCATTGCTTCCACAGAGTTTGAGATTCTTCACTTCGTTCAGAATGACATTGTAAATTTTGTCATCTCCATTTAAATAAAGGTCTTGCTTTAACTTGGGGTTCGAAATGACAAGCATGCGAATTAACAAACTACGAAAGTTCAGTAGTTCTGAGTCTTGTCATTCTTCACTTCGCTCTTAATGAACAACTTTGGCTTTTTGGGAACGTTGAAGCTGAAGTCATCGGATGACTGCCAGTCATCCGATGACTAAAAAGTACATATTCGCCTCAGAATGAAACTTTTTACAAAATTTGAAAATAAAAAAAAGGAATTATCACAAATCTTTAAAGAACCTGTGATAATTCCTAAAAAGTAGAATTAAGCAATTAAATGCGAATATCTAATGGCTTACCATTTTTAATTTGCTCCTGAGCAGTTTGCTGTGCCTGCTGTGGCTGGCTACTTGCAATCATTTGCAATAATTGCTTTTGAGGACTGTCTGGATTTGTTCCCATAGTTTGTTGCAAAACTTCTTTTTGAATCTCATTTTGAACGCTCATTGGGGTCTTTTCCATTTGGTTTAGTATCTGGTTCTGTATGTTATCTACTGTCATTATTTCCTCCATTTAAAATAATTTAAATACAATATAATAAAAGAATATTAAAAATCCAAAATATTTTAATATTTTTGTAATATAATGTATTTAACAAAAAATAAACAAGTTATCCACATTTATTTAAGTTATTAACATAGTTATTAACATTCGGAGTTAAAAATGAGTAAATTCTTTGAAAAAATAAAGAGTTCAATAGAAGATAGTATAAAAACCAAAGAATTATTATTAAAAGAATCAGCAGAAAAAATTGAAGAGATAGGATTGGAATTAGCCAATATTGTTAAAAATGGCGGTAAAATTCTTATATGCGGAAATGGTGGCAGTGCTGCTGACAGCCAGCATATAGCAGCTGAACTTGTAATCAGGTATAGGAGCAGTTTTTCACGTCCTGCAATTCCAGCTATCGCTTTAACAGTTGACCCATCAATTATTACAGCTGGCGGAAACGATATTGGCTTTGAGAATGTGTTTGCCCGTGAGGTTGAAGCATTAGGACGGAAAGGAGATGCATTGATTGGAATATCAACCAGTGGTAATTCAGAAAACGTTCTCCGGGCAATTATGCAGGCAAAGAAACAGGAAATTCATACTATTGGGCTTCTCGGTTGTGGTGGAGGTCGCATTTCTTCATTGTGTGATAATTTTATTAATGTGCCAAGTTCGGTTACAGCACGTATTCAGGAATCACATATTTTGATTGCACATTTATGGTGTGAAATCATAGAAGAAACATTGTTTTAAAAAAAAATTGGAAAAGAAAAAAAACAATAGTATTTTTGTTATTTTGAATTTTATATAGAAAATAATTATTATTAAAATTAGGTAAAAAATCAATGGGAACTTTAGAAAGAATCAGGTCGGTTTCACCTTACTTTTTAGCACTATTTGCTATTCTATTTGTCGGTTTTATGGTAATATCAGACTTAGACTTTGGCACTTTGATGAGACAAGGGGACAATTATCAAACCGCAGTACTGGCAACGATTAATGGCGATGAAATACTTTATAAGGATTTCGAGGAAAAAGTAAGAGAACAAGTTGAGCAAAAAAGAGCTCAAATGGGTGAAAACGAAACGGAAATTAATGAAGAGCAAATTCGCCAGCAGGTCTGGGACCAAATGATTAATGAAATTTTAGTTAAACAGGAAGCTGAAAAAATTGGGCTTTATGTTTCTAATGCTGAGCTACTTGATATAATGCTCGAAAATCCACCCGACTATCTTCAAAACGCTTTTAAAGATAGCACCGGAAATTTCCAAAGACAATTCTATTTAGATGTTGTAACAAATCCCGATGGAATTTATTCCCGTTTGCCTCAATCAATGTCTGAACAGGAAAAAAGAGATTATATTAACAACTGGAAAAAGGATTTACTTAGAATTCAAAATGAAATTTTGAAACAAAAATTATACGAATCCTTAGCAGCAGTCGTTAATACTTCAAATGGTTTTGTTTCCCCAAATTTTGCTCAGCAGAAATTTGTTGACGAAAAAGGAACTGCTTCTGCAAATTATATTTTAATTGATATAAAAAGAATTCCAGATAGTATTGTAGCCGTTTCCGACCAGGAAATTCAAACATACTACGAAAAGGTAAAAAAATTCTTTGAGCAAAAGCCAAAACGCAAAATGAAGTATGCACAATTTCAACTAAAAGCATCAGACAAAGATTCAGCTAATGCAATGAAATCAATTAAAAAAATATCAGATGATTTATTAAGCGTAACCACTACTCAGGCAAAAGATAGTATGTTTACTATGAGAATGCGTGATTTTGAAAGCGCCATAAATGATTTTAAACCTATGATTGAAATTGACCAAAAAATAGCCCCCTATATTTCTACTATGCCAGACAGCAGCGTTGTTGGTCCAATAACACTACAAGATGCTACTTATTTTATTCGTGTTGATGGAAAACGTTCAGGGGAAAATCAAGTTGTCCGTGCAAGCCATATATTAATCAATTTCGACAATAATAAAGATAGCGCCAAAGCAGAAGCTAACAAAATTATGGCTCGTGCAAAAGGCAATGAAGATTTTGCTGCTTTAGCACGTCAATATTCTAAAGACCAGGGCTCCGGTATGCAAGGTGGAGATTTGGGTTTCTTTGGTAAAGGAAAAATGGTTAAGCCATTTGAAGATGCCGCTTTCGCTGCAACTGTTGGCTCTATTGTCGGACCTATTGAATCTCAATTTGGCTACCACATTATTAAAGTCGTTGATAAAAATTCTGATGAACTAAAATACAGTCAAATTAAAATTAAACCTGTAATGTCTAAAGCAACCGAAAAATCAATTAAGAGAATTGCTTACGAATTTAAAAAAGAATTAGAACAAGGCACAGTTAATTTTGATACTTTAGCTAAAAAATATGAAATTTTAGCAAAAGAAACTACTCTCTTTGAACAAGGTAAACCAATACTTGGTTCAAATTATCTTGCCGCAAAAGCATTTGAAGCAAAATTAAATGATATCTTCGACCCAATGGAAATTAAAAATCAAGGAATTATCGTTGCTCAGATTACAGAAGTCAGAGAAGCCGGATATGCAAATTTAGAAGATTTAAAACAGATGATTACACGCAGATTACAAAAAGCTAAAAAATTAGATATGGTAAAAGCTAAAGCTGAAGAAGCATTCAACAAAGTTAAAGGACTTGATTCCTTAACTGCTGCTACTTCTATTGATACTGCATTAAAAGTAAATAAAGTTGATAAAATCAATAATACTGGGAATATGCAAGCCGCTGGCTACGATTATGTTTTCACTACAAATTGCTTTGAATTGCCAATCGGAAAAATTTCTGGTCCAATCAGAGGCGAACTTGGGTACTTCATTATTCAGGTTACTGGACGCGAACTACCATCTCCTGAAACAAATAAGACAGATTACGATACTTACGTTACTGAACTTAAAAAGAATCCTTCCCGCCAGCCACTTTATTATCAATGGTATAATAAAATCAAGGCAGATGCAAAGATTGAAGATTTCAGAAGTAAATTTTACAGAGAATATTAAGATTTAAAATAATTTTAAAACGAAAGGATTGCTAAACAAAACTTAGCAATCCTTTTTTTATAGCTTTATACCAAATTGCTTATATACCAAACCGACAACCAATAGCGGAAAATCATAATGTCTATAAGGAACCCAAAATGAAGTAAGAACTTTATTTCAGAACTCCTGATGCCTCGTAGTTTGATATTTCGCATGCTTGTCATTTCGAACCCCCAGATAAAGCAAATGCTTAATTTAAATGGGAATGACATTAATTTACCCTGTCATTAGGAAGCGCAGCGAAGAATCTCACAAGTCATTGCTACCACAGAGTTTGAGATTCTTC
>CAZCLJ010000218.1:0-7971 GCA_964499465.1 uncultured Hyphomicrobiales bacterium | reverse complement strand
TATTACACTAGTGTAGTAATTCGTTAAAAGACTTATTATATTGTGTCATTTCGAAGCGTAGCGAGAAATTTCTCAAGTCATTGCTACCACAGAATTTGAGATTTCTCACTTCGTTTCGAAATGACAAGAAATTATTACCAGCTTTTCAAAGAATTATTACACTAGTTACTTTCGTAAAGTTTCCCAACTTTGCGAAAGTTAAAAAACTAAACTATCTAAACATTCTAATCTTTCTAATCTTTATGTCATCTCCTTTTAAATAAAACACTTCCTGTAATTGGGGATTAAGAATGATATAATATATTGCTATTATTGTTAGAGGTTTGGTATAAATAGGGAAAAAGAATAAAATTTCCAAATTCAAAATTCCTGTTGCCATAGCATTATGAGTAGGTTGCCTGAAATTAATTTACCAATTTCAAAAGCTACTTTAAAGGCAATTATTAATCAAATCGGTTTATCTATTGAAGAATTCAATAAATAGTAAAATTTTAAATTAAAACTAATAAACACCAGAAATTTTTTTTAATAAATAAATTAATATTCATAAGTTTGTAATAAGTTAATGAAATAATTAAAATAATTAATGATGAACAAGTAACAACGGAATTACTTACTGATAAAGGAAGATTTAAAAGGATTTGGAATTTGAGGTTTACTTAAAAATAATAATTTAAAACAATAAAGGATATTAAGATGTCTGATTTAATGATTGATATCAAAATTGAAGCTTTGGAAGAAGGAGGTTATCTGGCATTATCTGAGGATTTGCCGGGATTTCTTGCCGAAGGACGCTCTTATCAGGAAACATTAGAAATTGCTCAGGATGTTGCAAGAAAGCTAATTGAATCTTATATTGAGCATAACGACCCACTTCCTGATAAAATTCAAAAGCAAATAGGGAAAAAGAATAAAATTTCCAAATTCAAAATTCCTGTTGCCGTAGCATTATGAGTAGGTTGCCTGAAATATCATATAAAGACCTTATCAAGAAAATCAGGAAGGCAGGATTTGTTTTTGACAGACAAGCAAAAGGAAGTCATGAAATATGGTTTCATCCTGAAAATAGGCGCCGAACTACTATTCCTAATCATTCCAAACCTATTTCAAAAGCTACTTTAAAAGCTATTATTAATCAAATCGGTTTATCAATTGACGAATTTAATGAATTGTAAATTTTGAAATTAAATGAAAAATAACTTTATACTGGAATTACTTACTGATAAAACAAGATTGCATAGAATTTTTGTAAATAATTAAGTAAACAATTTAGGTAAATAAATAAATGTTCTAACCAAATACCTAAATCAATTAGGTGAGGCAATAAATCATTTAGGTAACTACCTTTTTAACTCTTTATTTACCAATATTCCTAAATAAATTTTAATTTTATTATTATTTAAAATATATTTATTAATTTGCATTTTGTTGAGAAATTATTAATGAGGTCTGATTATGCCATTAATATCTTCATTTTACGGAATATTAATTTATCTGTATTCCGAAATTAAGACTAAACATAATATTCCCCATTTACATGCTATTTATAATGAGTATGAATTAGTTGTAAGTTTCGATGGGGAAATTTTAGCTGGATTGGACAGTTTCCCGACTAAGCAAAGAAATTAGTAGAAGCATGGGTTGCAATTCATTCTGATGAACTTATGGCATCATGGATTGCATGGAATAAAGATGGTGAAAAAATTAAAATTAAAGGACTTGAATAATTAAAGGATATAAATTATGCTGAGACCAACTGCAATAGAAGTATCTGCTCTAAATGATTATAAGATTCTTATAAAATTTGATAATGAAGAGAAAAAAATATTTGATGTTTCAAAATTATTTTCAAGAAAACCTTTTATTTCTTTAAAAGATAAATCTATTTTCAATACAGCACATACAAATGGCATAACTATAGAATGGGTAAATGACATAGATATTTGCCCTGATGAGTTATATTATGAAAGTGTTCCATATTTTTCATCTTCTAAAAATATAGATTTGTTAATAATATAATTATTAATTTTTCAAACGAAAAGAGGGTAACTCTGCAGACAAAAGAATATATATCGCAAAAAGACACTCTTTATCAGGACTGGCTCGGTAATTTCCTGTCTGTTGCAAATACATTTATAATAGTGGTATTCGAAAAATTTTTCAAAATTTAATTTTTTTCGTTATTTTTGTTATAATTTAAATTTTATATAAAAAAGGAATATAATGTACCCATATTATTATGAAACAAAAATAATTGAAGATGGCAAATTGATATTAAATAATTTACCGTTTATCAATGGTGATAAAGTGGAAATCATTCTTTTAAAGCATAGTAGTGATAATAAATATTCATTACGGGGTACTAATTTTAAATATTTTAACCCGACTGAACCTGTTGCAGAAAATGATTGGGAAGCGACTCAATGATTTTACTTGATACTCATATATGGATTTGGTGGGTTCAGGGTGCAAAAGAATTGTCAAAATGCCATGAACTTATTATCAGTAAAAATGAAAATGATGGATTGGCTGTCAGTATTATTTCGTGTTGGGAAATAGCTAAATTAATTGAATATAAAAGATTGGAATTATCCGTTAGCACAAAAAAATGGTTTGATTCAGCTATTAACTATCCCGGAATAATATTATTACCATTGACTCCTGAAATTGCTTTGGAATCAACAGAATTGCCCGGTTCATTTCATAAAGACCCAGCCGACCAAATAATAGTTGCTACTTCCAGAGTTTATACTATTACTCCCCGAAACTTTGTTTTTTTAGCAAAATTTTAGATCTAACTCGTTAAACATCAATCATTAGAATGTATGATTCCACTTATCTTACTTTTGAGATTAAATTTTAAAAAAAGTATTACTAATAAGTCATTAGTCATTGGTCATTAGTGTTCTTACAAATAACCAATGACTAATGACCAATAACTATTAAAAATAATAACTGCGAAATTATTATTTACGAGGCTAACTTCCTAACATCTATATTTTAGTTATGGGGTCAGGAGTTCTGTAATCAATACTTTTTTATATGCAATATAACAATTTTTCTTAAATTTGTTTGTAGCTTTAGCTACGTTATGTCATCTCCATTTAAATAAAGTTCTTGCTTTATATGGGGTTCGGAATGACAAATATACATATTTTATTATTAAAAGCAACTTGGTATTAGCTGACTGCCGATAGCTGACTGCTGACTGCCGATAGCTGACTGCCAACAGCCGATAGCTAATACCCCGGATAAGTCAAAACGCTGTTATTTAAAAGGTAAATAAAATATCCTTCACCGGGCTGCATATTTCCTATTGTATTAATGTTAAAAGCTGGATTATACATTTCTCCGATTGAATTTTTCACAATGATAATATTTTGAACTATTGGAGCGATTGCAGTTTCTATACTCATCGGAGAGTTACGTAAATATGGAATTAAGTTCCACCCTTGATTTAAATATAACGAATAATTTTGTGGTTCAATTTCAGTTCCGGAAATATTTAAACTTGTTGGCTGATTTGTATTTACTATTAGCCCCTCCTGCCAGCTCCAATCTCCAATTTGATTTAATCCAAACTGAGGGATAAATATTTTTCCTTCATTGTTTTTAATGATGTTAATTGAAGGAAGAATGTCATTGAAAACTGAATTTAAGTTTAAAGTAGGGGGAATCATATAACTTGAAACAGTATTCCAACCGCTTTGCATTTCAATTATATGAGTATCGGAAAAATTCATTTCTGAGCTTTCAACGAGTATTTCATCAACAGCAAGTTTAGCTCTTGTTCCACCGATGCCTGTTTCGACGTAATAATAGCGCCAGCGTAACTGGACTAATGGCTGGTTATTGCATTCTTCAGGAAGCATTACAGGACCAATCAACTTAAAATGTCCGGCAGTATCATTTCTGATATATTCATCTCCAATACTAATCCAATTACTTTCTTCACCTGTCCGATATTGCAACGCAATCCTGTATTCTCTTGAATTTGGATTAATAGTTCTCCCAGTCCAGCTAACTTTAATACTATCGCGTCCAGTTGTAATCAGAGCTAAATCCAAAGCACCGACATAGCGACCTGCTAAAAGAGTATCGGTGCTACTAATCCCGGTAGAAATATTAATAAATGAAATTCCATTAGCCCCCAGACCTTCAATTCTTGAGCCGCTTGTTGCATTGTAGATATGAGTATAAACATAATTCATCGGTAATGAGAGTGTTGGGTCAACGAATCCACTTCCGGTTCCATCGGTAACGCGAAACAAAGAATTGCTTGGATAAGTTCCGGCTGGATTAGATGAGTTCCATTCGTTAAACAGATAATTGCCAGTTGATAAATTAAACGGCTCTGGCTGTAAAATCTGAGCATTAGTATTGCTTAACGATAGCTTTACAAGAAGAGTTATAAGTAAAAAACAACGGCTATAATTCCTTTTCATTTTAATACCTTATATTTGTTTTTCAATTATTCATATTCAAATTAAAAAAGAAAATTTAATTATACAAAAAAAATTTAAATTTTAATAAAAAAGCTATGTTATTTAAACTATTTTTCTCAATTTTGCATATATATTTAAAAGAATATTTTATATAAATATAATTATGAAAAATGTTAGCATTAAAAAGTTGACATCTGATGGAAATCTCATTGGATATGCAATTTTTGAAATAATTAAAAAAAAAGGAACACAAGAAAACGACTATATTTTTAAAGAATGTAATAATATTTTTGCAGATTTATTAAACGAATCCCAAACTAACATTTTAGGAAACAGTTTATTTAATCTAATACCAAGAATTGGTGAATTTATTGATAATATACATATTAATATCGCAGAACCAAGAACTTTTGAAGCTTCAATAAATAATAAAGATAAATACTTTGAAATAATTTTACAAAAGATTTCAGAAAATTTTATAAATGTTATTTTAAGAGATGTTACTTATAATATAAAGAAGAAAAAGGAGCATTATCAGAATGAGTTGCTTTATAAGAGTTTATTTGATTTAAATTTAGATGGACTTGCTGTTTTTGAATTTAATTATGATGGGAGAATATCAAATTTTTTGGAAGTAAATGATGCTTTTAGCCAAATAACGGGCTATACTAAAGAAGAATTGCTCCAAATGAATATAGCTGATTTACAGGATGGTTTCAGCAACGACAGGTCAAAAGAGGCAATCCGGGAAATTGATGAAAAAGGTAATGCAAGTTCAGAAGAAAAAATACGAGATAAAAACGGCACTGAAATATTTATAGAAGTAAAAGCAATTCCAATAAGTTACAAAAGCAGACCAGCTATATTAAATATAATCAGGGATATAACAAAACAAAAAGAATCTCAATTAGCACTAAAAAAAAGTGAAGCCCAGTTCCGATTTATGGTTGAAAGCATCCAAATTGGAGCAGTGTATGTAGAAGGAGAAAACTTGTTCTTTAACAAAGCAGCAGAAAATATTATCGGTTACAAAAACGACGAAATTAAAACAGTAAATAATTGGTTCCATCTGCTTTACAAAGAAAATGCTAATGATATTATTGAAAAATATGAAATCAATAAAAAGAATGGTTTCCCTGTTTCAATTGTAGTTGAAACAACAATAAAGAGCGGTAAAAAAAGAAGTTTACAATTTTTTTCTTATACTAAAGATGACAAAGGTGTTTGGATTTTTAATGACGTTACAGAAACAATTTTAGCAGAACGAAAATTACAGGAAAGTCAGGTCTTACTCACAAATCTTTTAGATAATATTCCCTGTGCCGTCTTTGCTCATAATTTCAACGGCGAATTCATTTTTGTCAATAAAATAGCATCAAACTTCCTTGGAATTTCTCAGGAAGATTTAACTCATAAAAAAGTTGAGGATTGTTTTAAATCTTTTGAATTTAATTTTGATTTAGATACTTTATTTGACAGAATAAAAATCGAAAACTCTTTGAATTTTGAAAGTAGTTTTAAAACGAAAGATGGCTCAATTTTTCATACAATGTTTCATTATTCTAAATTTCAATTTAAAGAAGAAGATATTATTCTTGGTATAGTTTTTAACTTAACAGAACAAAAAAAGAAAGAATTAGAATTAAGAGAAAGTCAGGAAAGATTTCGCATTGCTTTTGAAAATGCAAATATAGGTGCTGCAATAATTAGCATTGATGAAAAATATATTAAAATAAATGACAGATTTAGCGAAATGCTCGGCTATTCATTAGAAGAACTTGAAAATCAGTGTGTTAACAATTATACACATCCTGAAGATGTAGGAAATAGCCACGATTTTGTAACAAAAGCGATTAAATGCGAAGTAACAAAAACAGTTAGCGAAAAAAGATATATTCATAAAAACGGAAAAATTGTTTGGGGACTGCTATCCTGTTCAATGGTCCGGGACAGCGAAAACAATCCTTTGTATTTCCTCTCTTATATCCAAGATATTACTCATATTAAAGAATTAGAAGAAAATTTAAAAGAAACTAATAATCGGCTCAATTTAATACTTAATGATTCACTGAAAAAAGAAAAAGAAATAACTGAACTCTTAAATGCAACACACTCAATTTTAAAATCAAATGATTTTGAAGTAATTGCAAAAGATATTTTTAAATCTTTAAAAGAATCGACAGTAGCAAATGCTGGCTTTATTGTTTTGCTTAATGAATATAACAATGACAATGAAGTTTTATTCATTGATAGTGGCGATAATCAATTCAGAAAATCCCAAATTAATCCATTCCCAATTACAGGAATCCTTAAAGAAGCATATCAATCAGGAAAAATTATTTATGAAAATGATTTTGTAAATAGTGAGTGGTGTAAATATCTTCCCAAAAATCATATTCCTATTCCAAATGTATTGATTGCTCCTTTGAATATTGATGGTAAAATTGTCGGAATTATTGGTATATCAAAAAATAACGGTAACTTTACCGAAAATGATGTCCGAATTGCTTCAGCTTTTGCTGAATACGCTTCTATTGCCTTAGATAAAAGACGCTCTTATGAAAACCTACAGAAATATGCAAATGAACTGAAAGAAACTAATTTATTGAAAGATAAATTTTTCTCGGTTGTTGCCCATGATTTAAGAGCTCCGTTTTCAGGTTTTCTCGGTCTTTCTGAACTGCTTGCTACAGAACCGGAGTCTTTATCTATTAAACAGCTTAAAGATATGGGAGAAGCTATTCATAGTTCTGCTAATGCTATTTACGATTTACTGAACGAACTGCTTCAGTGGTCGCGATTGCAAATGGGGAGTATTCCTTTTGAATTAGAAGAAAACGACCTTTACGAATTAATTCTTAATAATATTTATTTACTTGGTAGAACCGCTGAAAATAAAGGAATTAAATTAAATGCTCAGATTGAAAAAAATTCTAAAGTCAAGTGTGATAAAAATATGATTATGACTGTGATTAGGAATCTTATTGATAATGCAATAAAATTTTCTAATCCAAATGGCAATATTTATATTACCTGTGAAAAAACAGAATTTCAATCAAATTGTTCTAAAAAATCTTTACGTGGAAATTACTATAAAATTTCTGTTATTGACGAAGGAACCGGGATTAATGAAGAAAAGATACAAGAAATTTTCACTTTAGAAAAGAAAACATCTACTCCCGGAACAAATGGTGAAAAAGGCACCGGTCTTGGGCTGGTTCTTTGCAAAGAATTTATTGAAAAGCATAATGGAAAACTCTGGATTGAAAGCGAAATAGGAGTTGGAAGTAAATTCATTTTCACTTTAGAAAGAGTTTTAGGAGATAACGGGTTTTAAAAAGTAATTATATCAATCTGTCATTCCGAACCCCCAGATAAAGCAAGTGTTTTATTTAAATGGAGATGACATAATTTAACACTGTCATTCTGAACGAAGTGAAGAATCTCAAACTCTGTGGTAACAAGGAGTTGTGAGATTTCTCACTTCGTTGCCAATGACATCTTTTTTGGGAAATCAATGAAATAC
>CAZCLJ010000217.1:0-8061 GCA_964499465.1 uncultured Hyphomicrobiales bacterium | reverse complement strand
TTAATCATTAATCATTAATCATTAATCATTAATCATTAATCATTAATCATTAAATTATGACCAATCTTTTTGTTAATTCTACTTTTTCATTTATTGAAAAAGTAACAAAATAAACACCTGAACTTAGCATTTGAGTATCAAAACTCAAGGATTGCTGAGTATCATCAATTATATATTTATCAAAAATTATACCAATATATTCGCCAAATACACTTGTTACACTAATTTTAACGTGATTTTTACCTTCATTTTTTATTTTAAATAAAATTGTAGAATAATCATTTGCGGGATTAGGAAAAATATCAGCAGTAATAGTTTCATTATCTGAGTAATTAGAATTATTTTCAACAGAAACAAAAGGATTGAAACCGGCAATTTTATAAATATTCCCATTGTAGTCAGTAACCCAGAAATTATCATCTCTTGGGTCAAATTCAATTCCACGGGCATTAATAATTCCGTCATTGCTCTCAAGTGGCATTCTTTCAATTTCGTTCGTCATATCGTCTTTGTCGAATTTAATTGCGACAGCTTCGGTTAAACTTCCTCCACTGGGAAAATAAGTACAAACCTGATATAAATATTGCTGTCCATCGTAGCAAAGTCCACGAGGCCCATAAGTTTTTTGATATGGATTTTTATATTCACTTAAAACTTCACCTGTTTCAGGATTAGTTATTTTTAACATTCTTTCACCATCTCTGTCGCCAATAACCAAATTACCGTCAACAAATTCAATCCCAATAGGATAAACTAAGGCGGGACTTATAAATTGATTTATTTTAGTTCCATTTGTGTCATAAACAAAGACATATCCACCGCCACCACCTGTACTGTTCATTCTGTGAAAATATAGAAGACCGTTATCTCTGTTAATTGTTATATCAGTAAATAAACTGTCCACATTACTATCAACAATTATTTCCTTCTCCATAGTAAAGTTTTCTGAATTGAACTTTAATAATTGCTTGGAGTTAAAGCTGGTTACCCAAATGCCATCTTTTCCGTCATAAGTAATTCCGTAAGGAATTACGTTTACTGCAGTTTGTTTTAATATTGCACCTCTTTCTATAAGAGAAATAGTGAAAGTATTGGATACAACAATCTGGCTTTCAGCAGCAATAGAGCTAACCCGCACTCTGGCTAAAAAAGTCAGTGCATTCGGTACTTTCCACAAAAGATAATTACCTTGCACATTTTCAGCAATAATTTTCCATGTTATCCCATCATCAGTAGAGTACTCTATGCGAACCGGACTTGTGAATCCCCACCATGAAATTCGCTGATTTGTTCCTCCTGTAAAAAATTCTCCACCAGCCGGAGAAGTAATTTCCTGCGATGTAATTAATTCATCTGGCACTTCAACTTCAAGCATTGACCTACCATGAGTTGCAGCCCTTAAAGTGAGTTGAGGTAATATTATTTGATTTGTATGGAAAGATAAATCTACTATTGGACTTCTTGGAAGATTCTTACCATAAGGAAACCAGTTCTGACCGCCGTCAATAGTGCAAAATACTCCTACATCGCTTGCAACAAAAAGTGTATTGTCATCGGTTTTATAAGGATGTATTACAAGTGAATTGCAGGGAGCATCGGGAAGTCCATCTGAAATATTTTGCCATGATTCGCCGTAATTGATTGTTTTGTAAACATGCGGGGTGCCAAAACCGGAATAAGTAACAAAAGCAGTCCCCGGATTTTTTTGAGAGCAAACAATGCTGGTTACGTATCGGTTAATCAAACCGTTACTTGATACCTTTATCCAATTTTCGCCACCATCAGTCGTTACAGTAACATCACCGTTATTATATCCACAATACACTACTAATTCATCAATTTGAGAAACTCCAATAGCAGAAATTTTATTAGCAGTTCCTTTTGCCATTTCAATCCAATATTCACCTTTGTCAATAGACACATAAAGGGCACTCCTGCCATGATAAAGATATCCTTCGTTTGCATTGATTTCTAAGGGCGAATGCCATAAACCTTCATCGGTTGACGGTATTCCTTTGGTTATTGATTTGTTTGCTCCAGTTTTGATGTTAACTTTAAATAGTGAACCATTATAATATTCGCCGTAAATAATATCTGGATTGTCAGGGTCAACAATAACACTAAATCCATCGCCTCCTGCAACTGAGCCCCAGATAGAATTGCTTGTATTTCCAACTGTTCCGTTATCCTGAGTTCCGCCGTAATTTATATTTGTCTTGCTTATATCAATCGCCATTGCATAAAACTGAGTAATTTCCAATCCATTATTTACATTTGCCCATGTAACGCCAGCATTATTAGAAACATACATTCCGCCGTCATTGCCGAGAAATACTATGTTTGGATTTTGTGGGAAAAAGCAGGCGGAATGTTGGTCAACGTGTACATTTCCGCCACTGTAACCTTTGGTTGTGTTGGTCCAACTTGTTCCTCCGCTGGAAGTCCTGAATACATCAATACCGCCTGCAAGAACAATATCGGGATTGCTTGGATGCACTTCTATAAAATTATCAAACCAACCCTGCCCATTAAAAAAAGATTCTGCTCCGGAATAAGAAAGAGACCAACTCACACCATAGTTAGATGATTTGTAGATTCTCGCAACTGAATTTACTTCCATTAAAGTATAAAGTGTTGTAGGATTTGATGGTGCTAATTGCACTGAAATTCTTCCTAAACCAGTCGGTAAGCCGACATTTCTTTCGACCCAGTTTTCTCCCCCATCACTTGAGAAAAATATTCCTGTACCACTTACTCCGATAAATAGTTCATTTAGATTATTTTGGTTTATAGTAAGGTCAGTAACAGAACCGGTATAAGTGCTATACCAGGTGCTTCCGCCATCAGTTGACTTGTAGAATCCATTTTCTCTTTTAGTAGCTCCAGCGTAAATTACATTGGAATTTAAAGGATGGACATATACTTTTGAAAAAGCACCTACCTTGGAAAGTCCGATTAAGTTCCAGGTATTTCCGGCATCAGTAGTTTTATACATACCTGAACCGAGATAGGCATCGGTATTTGTAGAAGCTTCACCTGTTCCTGCATACAAAATATCCGGATTATTCGGGTCAATTGCCAAAGCACCCATAGAAAGCGAGTTTTCTTTGTCAAACAAAGCTGTCCAGCTCGAACCAGAATTTGTTGTTTTCCAAATTCCACCAGCAGCAGCACCAATATATACTGTTCCCAGAAGAGTTGGATGATGGACTACTGTTTTCACACGTCCTCCTACCTGAGTTGGTCCGATATTCTTCCATTCAGGTTGTAAAGCTAATAGCTGCACCTTATTCTTGCTGCCATTCTCCATTTTTCTTACCTGCTGAATAGCATTTACTCTGGCGCCCTCTGGTATTGATTCAAAGGGATAAGTGCGTGGCTTTAAAAATTCAAGTTCACGAACTAATGGCTTATTCTTTATCTTGGGTTTTAGCGATTTTGCTGTCAGTTTATTCCAATTTGGTTTTTCGTCATTTTGAGAATATATGGAGTAAGAAAATAACATTCCAAGAAGTATTATTAGCAATGTTTTTTTCATATTATTTCCTTTTATTTTATTCACATTTATTTTTTTTCAATATAATATTTATTTTCCTTATTTTCAATAGTAATATATCATATTTATAATTATTTTTGAATTATTATAAATTTAAAATTTAAAATGAATTTTTTATATGATGGAATAGATGATAACGAAAAATATTAAATTTGATATAAACAAATATAACAAAACTGAGTTAGAAAACGGATTAAGAGTCATAAGTGAATATATACCGAATGTAGAATCCTTTGCCTTAGGAATTAGTATTAATGCTGGCTCTCGCCTTGACCCGCAAGGACTTTCCGGCTTAGCACATTTTTTCGAGCATATCTGTTTCCGCGATACTGAAAACAGAAGTTCCAAACAAATCGCATATCAGTTTGAAAGCATTGGTGCCAATACAAATGCTTTTACTACAAAAGAAATGATTTGCTTTTATGCCCGTGCCTTAAAACAACATTTTAATAATACTTTAGATATTCTTTCTGATTTAATTCTTTACCCAAAATTCAACCTTAAAGATATTGAAAAGGAAAGAAATATAATCATTGAAGAAATTAAAAGTATTGAAGATGACCCGGAGGAGCTGATTTTTGATATTACCGACAATATCTTGTTTAAAAATTCTGGACTTGCTCCTACTATAGCAGGAACTATCAATAGTGTAAAAAATATTTCTCAGGAAAATCTTATTGATTTTAAAAATAAATATATTACTCCTGAAAATATCGTAATATCGTTTACAGGCAATATAAATCACGAAAAAGCAGTTGATGAAATTAACAGACATTTTTCTCATTTGAAAAAGAATAATATTTCAAATGATTTTGGTAAAATTTCTACGCATAAAACCAAGACCCAATTTGTAAAGCCATATCATCAGAACCATATTGTTATTTGCAGAAAAATTCCCGGGATTAAACACAAAGACAGAATTAGCTTAATAATTCTTGCTTCACTGCTTGGCGAAGGAACAAGTTCACGTCTTTACCAGAAATTACGCGAGCAAAGAAGTTTGGCTTATGCAATTTTTTCTAATGTTCACTTTTTTTCCGATGCAGGTGCTTTTTATATTTATATTGCAACTGACAAAAGCAATGCTTCAAAATCTAAAGTTCTTATTTTCGATGAATTGGAAAATCTTATTGAGAAAAAAATCCATTCAACTGAATTAAAGAGAGCAAAAGAACTTACTAAAACAAATATTACTATTGATTTAGAAAGTTTATCAGCACGTATGCAGCGATTAGCAAAATATGAGTTTATTTTCGGATACAATGAAGACGTAGCCAACATAATTGAGCAAATAAACGCAATTCAGGTTGAAGACATTAAGCAAGCAGCCATCAAATATTTCGATATAGGTAGCTGGGAAACAATAGAATTTGTCTCAAATATTTAGGAAAAAATGCTTAAAACATTGAACTTTTCTTATTCCCCTCTTGAGAGTAATGGCACTTGAATAAAGAGAATTATTTGTGTTTTACTTCGTAATTATAAAAATATATATTTATTAGAGTGTCATTCCGAAACGAAGTGAGGAATCTCACAAATCATTGCTAACACGAAACTTGAGATTTCTCACTTCGTTTCGAAATGACAGATAAAATTATTTTATTTTAATTTGTTCTAAGTAAACAATTTATCCTCGTTCTTTATTATTTTATCAATTCAAGTGACATTACTCTTGAGAGGGGCAGGGCTGTGTTCTTCAACTTTTGGTTTATGGTTCATAGTTTCAGAACTCCTGGCGCCATAGCGAAAATAAAGGAGTTAGAAAGGTTGCCTCGTAAAGAATGATTGCGCAAATTATAGCAAAAAGTATGTCATTCTGAACCCCTGATAAAGTAATACCTTTATTTAAAGAGAGATGACATAAGTAAAAGTGTAATGCTGACGGATGTCAGAATGACAAACTACGATGTCATTGGCAACGAAGTGAAGAATCTATAGTTCTGTGGTAGCAATGAGTTGTGAGATTCTTCACTTCGTTTCAGAATGACAAGCAAGCGCAATAACAAACTACGAGGCATCTGTAGTTCTGAATTTAATAAAGTCATACAATAAACTTTTTGAGCGTATGACTTTTATATAATAATAATTAGAACTCAAAATATAATTAACTGCATTTTTTCCATAAATATAAATAATTATACAGCAAATATTTACATTTTTTTAAAAAAAATTTGAATTTTTTGAGTTAAAATGGTAACTTTGAAGTTTGTAAAACGTTAAATAGTTATATAGTTTTATTATTATAAAATAAATTGGAGATATATTATGAAAAACTTACTTGCAATATTATTAGTGATTGCAATACTACCTATCAGCTTGATTTCTAAAACAGACAAGCAACTAATCGACTCACAATACCAAAAGATGCTTAAACCAATTTCTACATCTTTTATTCCAAAAAATATTGAGCCAGTCAATGATTATAAAACTGGCGATTTTCCGCAAAGCATAACATATAAATCTTTAGGATATACCAATGATGCTCAGTCTTCGGTTTACTACGGAGCAACTCCATTTGTATATGACCCAGTATCAAATTCATTAATTATTGTTGTTAGCTATAGATATTGGCCTACAGGTCAAAGCAATTGGTCAGACTCATTATTTTTGTTATATTCTAATGATTATGGATTGAGTTGGAACAGAAAGCATTTAGATTTTAGTTCTGATGTATATACTAATCCATCATTAGCTACAGTTAATCCCGAAAATTCAATTACTGATTTTAACGGTTTAAATCATTATGTAGTTACAGGTTATTATCCACTTACAAAGCAATATAAACATAATGGATGTTTTTATTTATTTACTAATGGAAGTGAAACATTTCCCTGGAATATTGATAAAAAACCTACATCAACACAGCAATGGGGTAATAGTAAATTAACATCCTATTCTTCACAAAATACACAAATGGTATACCGCTATGGAATGCTTAGTTATAATGAAGGTTATCAATATGGAAATTATGGTTTTGGTAGATTTGACTTTAAAACTGAAAATGATTTGGATTCTATTCCTACTGCTTGGGGATTATCAAAATTTAAGCAATCAGATAAACTAGAATCAACATTTAATAATAGAATATATTTAGATGCTGATAATGATGGAATTTTATATGCAGCAGTTTATAATATTTTTGCTAATGACATTGAACACAGAACAGTCGGTATTTCACGCTCAACTGATAACGGAACCACCTGGTTAGATTTTGAACAGATGCCAGTTTCTTTAATAGATACTTACTGTCAAAACCAAACTGAGGATGGAGCTTATGGTATAATAGTTCCTTACGAAGAAGATGGTTTCGTTGTTACCGGTGAAGATGAATTTAGTTATTTGTGTAGAATTGATATAATTAATGCTGCCCAAGATGCTTATTTAGGACATCATCTTATTGAGATTTATAAAAAGAATAATTCGTGGGGTATTAGAAAAGTTGCTGATTATGTTGGACGTATTTCATTCGGTGAAGATGTTGTTTATAATTCTCCGTTAGTTGTTTTTAACCATAACCCTGATAAAAACAATGAAAACAGTCCAAATAAAGATACTTATATGGATTCTTTATCTGAAAACTATAATGGTATGGAACTTCAATTAAGTAAAACTGCTGACGGTCAGTATATCATCGCTAAATGGCTTGATTGGAATACTGATAGAGAAATTGATGTAAATTATCAATTAACAAATGGAGTTAATATTGTTTCTATTTATACCACTGATGTTTATATGACTTATAGAAAAATTGATGAAGATACATGGCATACAACTAAAAATATTACTGATGATGATTTATATAATAAATTATCTTTTATCCCTGAAGTTGTTCCAAACATTAATAATGTTCCTATTATTACTTTTCAATCTACAGAGAATTATGTAACTGAATATGAAAGATATAATTATCCTTCGTTCTTAAAGCAAATGCTTGTTGATGATGTTCATCAGTTTCTCGTTTTTTCAAATGTGAAAGATTTGGTCAGTGTTGAAAATGAAAGCCCGGTTAAAAACTTTGCTTTATACGATGTATATCCAAACCCAGTTACTGGCAATGCCGAAATTTCTTTCAACTTAGATAAACCAGCTGTATCAAAGCTTGAACTCTTCAATTCATTAGGTGAAAAAGTTATGTTGCTTCAGGAAGGTTTCTTAGGAACCGGAACTCATGGAGTTAATGTTAATACTGCAAATTTAACTTCCGGAGTTTATTACTATACCTTAACTGTTGAAGGTAAAACCGCAACCAAAATACTTTGCATAGCAAAATAATTTTAAAATTTTCAGTTATTAGCCATACGAATCATAATAAGTTCGTATGGCTTTTTTATTTTCCTCTTTTTTTTAATTTCATACCAAATCTCTAACTAATACCAAGTTGCTTTTAATAATAAAATATGTTTATTTGTCATTCCGAACCCCCAGATAAAGAAAGACCTTTATTTAAATTGAGATGACATCACTTAACACAGTCATTCTGAACGAAGTGAAGAATCCAGAAAAAT
>CAZCLJ010000216.1:0-8135 GCA_964499465.1 uncultured Hyphomicrobiales bacterium | reverse complement strand
AACGAGTGGTCAGTTTTGCTGGGAAAAACTGGTCAATTTTAAATGGGAAAGAACAATCATAAAACATTGTATTAAAAAAGTCATATTGTGTTTGACCGTCAAACCTTGCATTTAGTGTATCAAATTGTAAAAATACTTCTTCTGGTGTAATATTAACATTTATTCCAGTTCCATAATATGCCATCAAAGCTACTGTTGATAATTCTCCAATAGTATGTTTTCTATCATTATATATACTTGAAAATGCGATGCCATCAAATTCTATTGTATTCATAGCATATTCCATTAATAAATTGTGTTCTATGCCTAAATACTCATAAGGATTACCATTAGTATATTGAACATTCATTAGGTTTTCTTTTGTAATTTGATTATCATTTTCGCAACTAATTAAAATTAATTGTAGTAAAATAGCAATGCTTAAAAAATGCTTTAACTTCATTTCAACTCCTAAATTAATAAAAAATTTTGTAATATAACAATTTATAAAATAAATTTAGTCAATTTACCGACTCTGCAATTTTTAAACTAATATTTTGAGTCGGTCTAAAAATATCAAATTTAAAAATTGCATAATTGAACTAAGCAAATATATATATATAAACCAAATTTTTTTTGATTATGAATAAAAATTAATTTAAATTTTCCCTTGTAATCTATCAATTATAAAATCGTTTGTAAATATCAATTTTTTTTGTATTTTAAAAATGTTATATTGATAATGTATTTTATCGTTTATTAAAATAACTTATTAATTGAAAATACAATAATGGACACATACATAGTAAATATAGAAAACCCGCAGAAAAGCAAATCTTTTCTTGAACTTTTAAAGGAACTGAAATACATAAGTTCTTTTTCAAAAGCAGATGAAGAAAACATTTTAAATTCTTCAAGTTGGGTGCGTCCGGGAAGGGCTTTTACTGATGGTGAATTAGAGCAGATTTGCGTTATGATGGAAGAAGATGAGGAATTTATTGATTTTAACCAATCAATTGAAAAAATACTTGATGAGTTAGAACAATGAAGATTCTAATTGAGAAAAAAGCCGAAAACACTTTACGTGATATTGCTAGATATATCTTTTCTAAGTCCGGTTTTTCTAACAGAGCAGTAAATTATATAATTAAGATGAGGGATTTTATAAATTCTCTTGCTTCTTTTCCTGAACGATATCCTCTTTGCAGGAAAATTTCTTTTAGAATGAGAGAATATCGCTGCGCCCCTTATGATGAATATGTGATTGTGTATAGAATAAATAATGATGAATTATTAATAATAAACGTTATTCACAGCAAAAGATTAGTGTAAGAACATAAATTTAATTAACAAATCAACGGTGAATTATGACAAAAACAAATACCAAATCTTCTCCCTTTTTAAAGTGGGGCTTGTTTATAGCAGTAGTGATAATAGTATTTTTGCTTGGACTTTTAGCAACTTCCATAATGGAACGCCGCTCTGAGTCTATAGCACGCTTACAGCCGACTGTTGAGATACCGGAATTTGAGCCACGTAACGAGGTCTGGGGACAAAACTATCCACTCGAATTTGAATCATATCTCAAAACATTAGATACAAGTTTTCGCAGCAAATATGCCGGCTCCGGACGGGTTGACTATTTGGAAAATTTTCCGGAATTAGTCATACTTTGGGCTGGCTACGCTTTTTCAAAGGAATACGACCAGGGAAGAGGCCATGCTTACGCTGTTGAAGATATTCGCAAAACACTCCGCACTGGTGGAATTGCTAATAGCCCACAACCTTCCACCTGTTGGTCCTGTAAAAGTACCGATGTGCCGCGTCTTATAAATTTAATAGGTCCAGAAAAGTTTTATGGGCAGAAATGGATTGATATAGGAGCAGATATTATCAATCCAATTGGATGTCAGGACTGCCACGAACCAAACACAATGAATCTTCGTCTGACTCGCCCTGCCTTAGTTGAGGCAATGAAAAAGCAAGGTAGAGAACCAGAAAGCTTCACTCATCAGGAAATGCGTTCTCTTGTTTGCGCCCAGTGCCACGTTGAATACTATTTTGCAAAAGACCCAAAGGGATACCTAACATTTCCATGGGCTAAGGGCTTTTCTGCTGATTCTATGGAAAGTTATTATGATGAAATAGAATTTACGGATTGGACGCACAAGTTAAGCAGAACTCCAATGCTAAAAGGACAGCATCCGGATTATGAACTATACCGCACTGGTATTCACGCTGCGCGCGGTGTTTCTTGCGCTGATTGTCATATGCCATACAAAATTGAAGGTGGAGTTAAATTTACCGACCACCATATTCAAAGTCCGCTAAACAATATTGCTAATTCCTGTCAGGTATGCCACCGCCAAAGCGAAGAACAGCTCCTTGCAGATGTTTATGCCCGTCAGGATAGAGTAATAGAAATTCGCCGCATAGCAGAAAAATCGCTTGCTAAAACTCATCTTGAAGCAAAAGCAGCTTGGGACAACGGAGCAACTGAAGAAGAAATGGTTTCAGTGCTTAAACTGATTCGCCATGCTCAATGGCGTTGGGATTGGGTGGCTGCTGCAAACAGCGTCGGCTTCCATTCACCTGTTGAAGCGTTGCGCGTTCTTTCTACTTCAATCCAAAAATCAGAGCAGGCAAGTGCTTTGATTAATCAAATCCTCGTAAAAAAGAACGTTCCTATACCAGTCCAGTTGCCAGACTTTTCAAAAAAAGAAATGGCTCAAAAGATTGTTGGATGGAATATGGATTCTTTACATAAGGATAAAAATGAATTTTTGCAAAAAATTATTCCTGAATGGGATAGAAAAGCAGAGCAAAGACAAGGAACTTTAAAGAAATACGCTTTAAAATAAAAAATAAATATGAGTTTATAATTGACATAAATATAGCTGACTTTTCCCTTACTTGTTTGTTGGCTATTCATTACTCACATACATTAGTTATTTTAATTGGGAGTAGAAAAAGTATTAGTGTCTTTGAAAAATATTCCGTAGGAATTATATATTTGTAGCAGGAATTATCCTTGACTGTGCTTATCCCGTAGGGATTATATGTTAAAAAACTATTAAATATTTAATTCCTACGGAATAACAAAACTTAAAAAAAAGCATAGTTACAAATATTTTATCCCTACGGGATAAGAAGAATAGCAAGCAGCAAGTATTAAAGATGTGTTTAATCGTTAGCGTTGTTATGAGAAATCCTAAAACACAGAACAGTTCTGTTTCTACTTCTAATCTGGGGTGGCAGGATAGGTGTTAAAAGCGTTTATTGATAAAAGTAGTATTTTTAAATAATTTTGACAAAATTTCTCATTTGAAGTGCATTACTACTGCTTGACCACATTAATTGTATACTTATGAGTGTCATTCTGAACGAAGTGAAGAATCTCAAGTTCTGTGTTAACAATGAGTTGTGAGATTCTTCACTTCGTTCAGAATGACAAGGTTATTATATATAATTTATGTGGAGAAGCAATACTAAATATTCATTATATTTTATCAACTTGGAAAGTTGAGTTATTAGATTATGTTGAACAATTTATATGTGAAATGATGACTTAAGATTAAAAAAAATCAAAAAATAGAAAAGTAGTATTTATTCTAATTAATTGAAAAATTACGTAGTTCTACTTACATAAATATATCTGAACTTTCATATATTTGTAATTAGAAAAAAGGAGAAAATTATATGAATTTTCTAAATAAATATACAATATTACTTTTCATACTAATAATTTTTAGTATAGAAGCAAAATCTCAGAGTGTCGGAATAAGTGACGATACTTCTTTTGTTCCGGACCCGAGTTCAATATTGGATTTAGGAGTTGGCAACAAAGGATTTTTGCTTCCAAGAATTGCATTGATTGCTATTGATAATCCTGCTCCTGTAACTGCTCCGGCAAACGGACTGATTGTATTCAATACAAATGCAGCGATTACCGGCGGAGTCGGCTTTTATTACTGGACTAGCGCCGATTCCAAATGGAATAAAATTTTAACAGAAGAATTGGAAACAACCGGATGGCAATTAACCGGAAATGCAGGGCTTAATCCAGCTATAAATTATATCGGAACATCTGACGAAGTTGCACTTTCAATAAGAACAAACGGAGTGCAACGAATACTCGTCGATTCAGACGGAAAAGTATATATTGCAAACAATACTGAAATCACCGGCGATTTAGTTATTAAAAATGATACTAAAACCAGCACTTTCAGAACTTCCGCTGCTCAGGTTCCTGATAATATTACATATATTTTTCCATTAAATCAGGGCGACGTTAATTCGTTCCTGAAAAATGACGGAAGCGGAAATCTTGTTTGGGAGACAATTTCTGAATCAAATCCATCTTGGGAGCTCGAAGGAAATGCAGGAACAAATCCCGATGACCCAGAAAATCCTAATTTTATTGGAACAACAGATGCAGTGGATTTTACAATAAGAACTGACAATACCATAAGAGTTCGAGTGGAAGCAGACGGAGACGTTTCTATTACAAATAAACTTTTTACAGCTGATAAATTAACAGTTTCAGATGGCGGGGCTGATATATCAGGTAATACTTTATTAACCGGAGATTTTACTCTATACAATTTATCAAATTTTGGCTCAATATTTTCAACAAATCCATCTCAATCAGCAAGCATTTCTTACATTCTCCCATTGTTGCAAGGCGCCACTGATTCATATCTAAAAAATGACGGTAGCGGAAATTTAACTTGGGCAACTATTGCGGGAGCAAATCCAGCTTGGGAGTTGACTGGTAATGCCGGTACTGATACTTCAGTTAATTTCATTGGAACTTTAGATGCAACTCCTTTGTTGTTTAGAACAGATACAGTTGTTAGTATGCGACTTATGACAAATGGAAATCTCGGTATTGGAAGAGTTCCACCAGATGAGTCCGCAATTTTGGAGCTTAATTGTAATAAAAAAGGAATCTTATTTACCCGATTAACTTCAAACGAAAGAAACGGTATTAACTATCCCGCTAAGTATCTAACTATTTATAATATCGACAACGAAAGGTTCGAAATAAATAAGGGTTCTGCTCTTTCTCCTGTTTGGGTTCCACTTATTGACAGCATTGTTTTAAATAATATCGGCTGGACTCTGCACGGAAATACAGGAACTACTTCAGCTAACAATTTTATCGGAACAATTGATAATTCTGGCTTTACCATTAGAACTAATAATATCGAAAGAATAAAAGTAACTTATGACGGACATTTTGAATTTTTAAATCCATCGTCTTTTTATAATTCATTCATTACTTCACCAAGTCAAGATATAAATATTTCTTACATTTTTCCCTTGACTGCAGGAGCTGAAAACACATACTTAAAAAATGACGGAAGTGGCAATTTAAGTTGGGCAACAGTCGGCGGTGGTGGGGATTCGTATTGGACTCTTTCTGGAAATGAACTCTCTCCCATTGATGACAGTTATCATATCGCAACTGGTGGCTCTATCACTGGCTTTTTAGCAAATGCAATCGGATATAATAACACAGCAAGCGGTAGCAGGTCAATTGCACTTGGTTCGGAAACTGTCGCTTCTGCTTATGCTGCAACTGCTTTAGGACATCAAACTACTGCAAGCGGTGAACGCTCTGTTGCTATGGGGGAAAATACTACTGCAAGCGGTAGCAGAACTACTGCAAGTGGCTCATATACTACCGCATATTCCGCTTATGAAACTGCTATAGGACGTTATAATACAACATACACTCCGCTTTCTACTACTGCTTGGGAAACTGCTGACCGCCTCTTTGTCATTGGAAATGGAACAAGCCCTTCTGAATTTGAAAAAAGTGATGCACTGATTATCTATAAAAACGGAAATATGAATTTGTTCGGAAATTTTTCTATTAATAATAGTAGTGATTTTGCAAATACTTTTGTTACTTCTTCGGGGCAGGCAGCTGATATTTCCTACAATTTACCTGAAACTCAAGGAGCTGTTAATTCATATTTAAAAAATGATGGAACCGGTAATTTAAGCTGGGCAACTATTGGCGGTGCAAATCCTGCATGGGAACTAACCGGAAACAGTGGCACTAATCCAACAACGAATTTTATTGGAACAAGTGATGCACAGGATTTATCAATCAGAACAAGTGCTACTGAAAGAATTCGTATTGCAGCGGCAGGAAATGTAAATATTTATGGAAATACTGAAATTAACGGTAATTTATCAATTAACAATAGTTCCGATTTTACAAATACTTTTTCTACTTCTTCGGGGCAGGCAGTTGACATTTCCTACAATTTACCTGAAACTCAAGGTGCCGTTAGCACATATTTAAAAAATGACGGAACCGGCAATTTAAGTTGGGCAACTATTGGCGGTGCAAATCCTGCATGGGAACTGACTGGTAACAGCGGCACTAATCCTACTACAAATTTTATTGGAACAAGTGATGCAGTTGATTTATCTATAAGAACAAGTGCATCTGAAAGGATTAGAATAACAGTTTCGGGAAATATTGGGATTGGAACAAGCACTCCAGATGCTTCTGCTATTGTAGATATTAATACTACAACTAAAGGTATTCTTTTTCCAAGAATGACTACTGCTGAAAGAAATGCGATTACAACACCTGCAAGTTATTTAACTGTATTTAATTCTACAAACCAAAGGTTCGAATTAAATAAAGGTACTCCAGCTTCTCCTTTATGGGTTCCACTTGTCGATAGTATTGTTCTTAATAACGTTGGATGGACAACTACTGGTAATTCTGGCACAAATCCGACCACTAATTTTATTGGAACAACTGACGCTAACGCATTGTCTATTCGTACCAGTAGCACCGAAATAATAAGGATTGGAGCAACTGGAGATATTGGTATAAACGAAGCAACTCCTTCGCAACCACTAACGATTAAAGGAAATGTCCTTCTTGAACCTAACGGAGCAACTGCTTCAGAGTTTCGTTTTGCCGTTCCTAACGATACTTCGAAATATACTGCATTTCGAGCAAGGACGCAACTAACAAGTGCAAGCCAATTAGTTTATACATTGCCAGACTCACAAGCTGTTGCTCCTATAGCAGTTCTGGCAAACGATGGAACTGGTAATTTAAACTGGACAAATATGACTACTCTATCTGGTTATATGCATGTTCCAGTTTTTAATGTAACGACAAGTTATACAATTACAAATGAAGATTATATAGTTATTGTTCAGCAAGCTGGTACTTACACAATACCACAAGCAACAAATAATAATAAAGGAAAAATATTATATATGATAACTGATTGTAGCTATGGTACTTTATCTTGGTCTGTTCAATCGCAGGGGGGGAGTTTGATTGACTGCGAGGCTTCTTGGTCTTCTTCCACACAAATTCAAGGTTTAATGATATGTAGTGATGGAACTAATTGGCATATTATAAATACAAGACGTTTGAATTAATTCATAATATAAGAACTCCTGACTCCATATCGAAAATAAGGAGCTAGTGTAATAATTTATTGTAAACCTGATAAACATTTCTTGTCATTCCGAAACGAAGTGAGGAATCTCAAGTTTAGTGATAGCAATGACTTGTGTGATTTCTCACTTCGTTTCGAAATGACAAGACAGCGAAATAGCAAACTACGAGACATCAGGAGTTCAGAAATTACATAGAATAATATTAACATTAATATTTATCAAATATTTTCATTTATTTAGGAGGAAGCTATGAAAAAATCAAAGATATTGTTTATTTTATTGTTATTTCTTCTTCAAACTAAACTTATTTTATCTTTAGAAATAACTAATAATGCTGCTGTTATAAGAGTTACTGAAGGAACCTTTGTTAAAGTAGTAGATGGATATTTTGAAAATACTGAAGATGGAACTGTTATATTAGAACATAATACAAGCGTTAAAGTTGATAAAGACGTCAAGAATTTTGGAAGCATAATTATAAGGAACTCGCTTGAAACCAACAATCCATTTATTGAAATAAAGCAGAATTTTATCAACAATGGCTCAACATTGATTTATCCTTTTTCAATTATTTATGTATGGGGCAATATTATTAATAGCGGCTCAATTTATAATGCTCATTTAATTGAAATAGGACAATAAAATAGTGATTAGTGATTAATGATTAATGATTAATGATTAATGATTAGTGATTAATGATTAGTGAT
>CAZCLJ010000215.1:0-8201 GCA_964499465.1 uncultured Hyphomicrobiales bacterium | reverse complement strand
TCAAAAGTAAACGTCTTCGTTTATATTCGCCTCAGAATGACAAGACTGCGCAATACCAAACTACGTGGCATCAGGAGTTCTGAGATTAATAAGTGAAATAAATTCGCTATTATTTTAAAAATAATCAACTCATTATTAGATTTATCAACTGAACTCCTGCTACTTTGCAAATTACTGGGACAGAAGCAAATCCAACTGAAACAGAAATTAATTTGGTAACTGGTTGGAATCTTATTTCTTATTTACGAAATTGTCCAATTGATATAAACACCGCATTAGCTGGAATAAATAGTTCAATCATTTTAGTGAAAAATAATGTAGGACAGCTCTATTATCCTGAATTTTATTTGAATACTATTGGCAATATGAAAGTAGGTCTGGGCTACTGGATTTATATGGCTGCTCCGGCTGCTTTGACGTATTCGGGGAATTAGATGTCGGTAGTCAGTTGTTGGTTCTTGGCTTTTTGTAATGAACAGAGATGCCTGTTCAATACATTTTTCAATTAAGCAATCCTCTTTCCAAGTACAACCTTGAGAATAAAAAAAATAACGAAAACACCCTTCCCAAGTGCAACTTGGGAAGGAGAAAGAAGAATCAACAAATAAACGAATAAACAAATCAACAAATCAACGAATAAACCATTTTGTTATGTCTCAAATATTTGTTATATTTGTATTTTTTTAATGGAGTTAAAATGGATAATTATAAATTAAATCCAATTCTTGTAAGAATGAAAGAGTCCGAAAAAGGAATAATTTATCAATCAATAGTAGCAATGGGCAAGCGTTCCCGTCAAATAAACGACTTCTTTAAAATGGAATTACAGGAAAAATTATCTGGAATTATTGTGAACACAAGCGATAACGACTCCACCAATTTTGACCAGATTAGAATCAGTAAGGAATTTGACAACCGCCGCAAACCTACATTCATAGCTATGAAAGAGATTTACGAAGATAAATTAAAATTTGTTTTGCCTGAAGTAGTAGAAGAAAGCTAATCTTAACAAAAAATTAACAGTATCTTTATTTAATACACATTTTGATTCCATAATTTTGTAAAAGTTGTTTTACAATTTTATGGAATTTTTTTATGATAATCAATCGCACAACTCTCCGCAGAATCAGTTTGCTGATGATTTTGGCATTCACAATCGGTTTAGTTACCGGAATCTACGCACAGACAAAAGTAGATGCAAAAATAGCAAAGTACAAAAAAGTAAGTGGCATATCTGGAAATTTGAGCAGCATTGGCTCAGATTCGATGAATAACCTCCTAACTCTCTGGCTTGAGGGCTTCAAAAAATACTATCCTAACGTAAATATCCAAATAGAAGGCAAGGGATCCTCTACTGCCCCTCCAGCACTTATAAGCGGAACAGCTCAGCTTGGTCCGATGAGCCGCCCGATGAAAAAAGAAGAAATTGATTTATTTGAGAAAAAATTTGGTTATAAACCAACTGATCTTAAAGTCGCTATTGATGGTCTCGCCGTCTTTGTTAATAAGGATAATAAAATTAAAGGTCTTTCGCTTGAGCAGCTTGATGCAATATTTTCTAAAACCCGCAGAAGTGGTGCTAAAGTAGATATTACAAATTGGGGACAACTCGGTTTAACAGGAGATTGGGCTAAAAGACCAATTAGTTTGTATGGAAGAAATTCTGCTTCCGGAACTTATGGCTTCTTCAAAGACCATGCACTTTTCAAAGGCGATTATAAAAGCACAGTAAAAGAACAACCCGGCTCTGCTTCAGTTGTTCAAGGTGTTACTAACGACAGATTTGGTATTGGTTACAGCGGTATTGGTTATTCTACCTCCGGCGTTCGTGCATTACCTTTATCAAATAAAACTGGCGAACCTTTTGTCGAACCAAATTATAGCAACGTTTTATCTGGAAAATATCCTTTAAGCAGATATTTATATATTTATGTAAATAAAAAACCAAACGAACCACTCGACCCACTTCTTCAGGAATTCATTAAATTTATTTATAGCTATGAAGGTCAGGAAGTTGTTGTAAAAGACGGCTATCTTCCTTTGACTGAAAAACTTGTAAAAGATGAATTAAGCAAGAAATTAAAGAAATAAGTAAGAAATATTGTATCTCATTCCCAAGTTGCACTTGGGAATGTAACTTTCACAAAAGCTATGCTTTAAATCTTTATTCATAAAAGAATGCAAATCACAGTTTGAAAAGAAAGTTACCTTCCCAAGTACAACTTGGGAAGGAGAATAAATGATTAAATAAGAGTTAATTAATAAATTTAAGAAAAAATAAAAAAATAATGTTTAAATAATTTAGAAAGAGAAAATATGAAAAAAGTATTATTGATTATTTTTGCAATGTTCTGTGTAACGCTTTTGCCAGCACAGGATAATAGTTCAAAAGGTAAATTTTCTGGTTTGATGTTCGGTGATTATTACTATAACGTTGCAAGAGATACCGGAATTGCTTCTATATCAAATGCAATTAACAATGGAAAAAAAGACTTGAATGGCATTCAGTTTAGAAGAATATATTTTACTTATGATTACGATATTTCTGATAACTTTACAACACGTTTTCGCCTCGAAGCAGACCAGGCAGCCAATACAAGCAATGGCAAAATTGGAGTATTTGTAAAAGATGCCTATATTAACTGGAAAAACATTTTCAGTGGAAGCAATTTAATTGTCGGTATTCAACCGACTCCGGCTTATGAAGTATCTGAATCATACTGGGGCAATCGTTTCCTTGAAAAAACTATAATGGATGCCCGCGGTATTGTTTCCTCACGTGATTTAGCAATTTCATTAAAAGGTAAAATTGATGGAGACGGAATGTTTAAGTATTGGGTAATGTATGGTAATGGAAGCGGCAATGCACCGGAAACCGATAAATTCAAGAGATATTATGCCCATATTCAATTTTCTCCGATGAAGCAATTCTCTGCAACTTTATATGCTGATTTAAAAGCAAGACCGGGTATCCCAGACCCCAAAAGCACTTCAGACCCCAAAGAAACTGTTTCCAATAACGATTTGACTTATGCACTTTTCTTAGGGTATAAGGAAAAGGACTTATTTTCAGTTGGCTTTGAAGGGTTTTTAAATACTAGGCAAAATGGGTTTACAAAAGATAGTGTATTGAAAGATAAAAGCGGAATGGGTATTTCTGCATTCGCTTCATACAATTTTATGAAAGAACTCGCTGCTGTTGTTCGTTATGACTATTACGACCCGAATACCGATGCCGATTCAAAAGGAGATATGAGAAATTGGTTCTTATTCAGTTTAAATTATAAACTTGACGAAAAATTTACTATAAGTCCTAACGTAGTTATTGAAACTTACGAAAAAATTCCTAATGGAAGAGACATTGATGCTTCAGTTACAGGAAGAATAACATTTTTCTATACTTTTTAACTCCTCTTCAGAGTTTTTGAACAATAAATCTGTTAGTGATTCATAGCAAAAAAAATTCCATACTGCAAAGTATGGAATTTTTTTTAATTATACCAAATTGCTAATATCAGAACTTCTGACCCCATAACAAAAATAAAGGAGTTAGGAGATTTGCTTCGTAAAGAATGATTGCGCAGTTAGCAAATATTATCTTATTAGTTATTTGTCATTAGTCATTGGTCATTAGTTTGTAACTACTAATAACGAATGACGAATAACGAATGACCTATTGGAAATATTTACATTCAAATTTAACTTCTTATAATAAAAAATGCGAAACAACAAACTACGAGGCATCAGGAGTTCTGAATTTGAGCGATTTTCTTTAAACAATTATTTTGGATTAATACATTTTATCTTAATAAAGAGGGTCGAAATGACACAATAGGTTATATTTTTTTACTAATTCCCATTTCCCAATCCCCTGCCACTACCCACCATCCCCCAGGGCTGATACGTTCTTTGTTTTAAACCACAAATCCAATTCCCCTCTCAAGAGTAATGCCACGAAGATAATAAAATAATTATTATATACAATTGCATAATTTTTAATTAGCAGTCCATATTAGTAGCATCAGAATAAAATAATAAAGAATTATAGTGTATAAATCAAGTATAATACACCTCCCCTTTCCCCTCCTTTTTAGGAGGGGGAACGCAAAGACATAGGACAGTTCTTATTCCCCTCCTAATAAGGAGGGGCAGGGGAGGTGTTAAAAGGTCTTATTATTAAAGTTGTTGTTTATTATATAAAAGTTTGTAAAACATAAATTATTTAATTGTGCTAAATAGAAAATCTAATTATTAACTTATCTTCGTGACATTACTCTCAAGAGGGGAATAAGACAAGTGGATTCAAAGAACGT
This sequence comes from uncultured Hyphomicrobiales bacterium, assembly GCA_964499465.1. Taxonomy (GTDB): domain Bacteria; phylum Bacteroidota; class Ignavibacteria; order Kapaibacteriales; family UBA2268; genus JAAYJM01. The sequence continues at coordinate 3,888 of CAZCLJ010000215.1, read as the reverse complement.
ATCAGCCCAGTCCCTTGCATATAATATCTCAACTACAAAAACACAAAAAACAGAAAAACATCTCTAAGAAAATTGAATTTTTTATATGCTCGAATAAGAGTCTATATCAATTCTTATTTTAACCGATGACATTTTAAATTTCTTCTTAAATTCTTCAAAAGCATAATCTAAAACGATTTTCAATTTTTTGGAATTGACGTCATATCTCTTTATATTTTTAATAATTACAAACCTTCTGTATTGATTTCTTAATTTGTAAACAATCGGAACAACGCATCCCATCGAAATAATTGCTTTTTCGTTTTTTGGAAGTATATTAGCGAAAAATTCCGCTTGCTCCTTAACCAAATCTTCATTTTGAGAAGAAAATTCAATATTAACAAATCTTGAAAAAGGGGGATAGAGGGCGTTTTCCCTGTTTTTTAATTCATTTTGATAAAAAGCAAAATAATCATTTTGAGCAGCAAAATCAATAGCTGGATTCGTTGGATGGTACGTTTGAATGAAAACATTTCCTTTTTTATCGCCGCTTCTGCCAGCCCTTCCTGCTACCTGAGTAATCAACTGAAAAGTTCGTTCAGACGAGCGAAAATCCGGTATAAATAACTGCAAATCTGCATTCACCACTCCAACCAAGGTAACACGTGCAAAATCCAAGCCCTTTGCAACCATCTGTGTTCCAATCATAATATCAATTTCGGCTTCCTGAAATTGCTTAAGAATTTTACGGAAAGAACCTTTCTGTGATGTTGTATCCAAATCAACACGTGCAATTTTTGGCTTATTAACATCATCTTTAAATATTTCTTCAAGTTCTAATTCAATCCTTTGAGTGCCAAAGCCAATTTCCTTATATCTTACTGAACCACAAATCGGACAAATACCTGTAAATTCTTCAGTTAAGCCGCAGTAATGACACCTTAACTGCTTTTTGTGAATATGATATGTTAAAGTAACAGAACATTCGCGGCAAGTTGGAATAAAACCGCAGTCAGAACATTCTACTATCGGAGCAAATCCTCTCCTGTTTTGGAAAAGGATAATCCCTTCCTTCTTTTCCAAGCATTCTTTTATAGCATCAACCAAATCAACTGAAAAAGATTTTTGCAATTTCTTTTTTCGTTTTGCAATACTTATGTCAATAATTGAAACAGAGGGAAGTTTAGCACCATCGGCTCTTTTCTCAATTTTCTGCAGCTCGTATTTACCGTTAGTCGCATTAAACATACTTTCGATTGAAGGAGTTGCAGAACCGAGAACAATTGGAATATTTTCAATTTTAGCCCTCATTACTGCTACATCGCGTCCCTGATAGCGTGGCTGCATTTCATCTTGCTTATAGCTTGTTTCGTGCTCTTCATCAACAATTATTACCCCAAGATTTTGAATTGGAGCGAAAACCGCAGACCTTGCACCAATGACAATTTTGCTTTTCCCTTTGTAAATATTCTGCCAGGAATCGAAGCGTTCCCCCAGACTTAATTTGCTATGCAAAACTGAGATTTCAACATCAAAATTATGCTTAAATCTGTCAATTAGCTGTGGGGTGAGTGAAATTTCCGGAACGAGCAAAAGAGCAGTTTTTCCCTGTTTGAGGACGAAATCAATAACACGCATATAAACTAAGGTTTTGCCGCTGCCTGTTACTCCATACAAAAGTATTGGTTTAATTTCATTTTTGCATATTTTATTTATTATAAAGTCAGTTGAATTTTGCTGTTCTTCTGTCAGTTTTATATCCAATTCGTTCTTTTCGCTTAAACTCTCATTTTGCACATTTTCATTTCTGTCAATTCTGATTAATTCCTCTTCAATATATCCTTTGCTTTTTAAAGAATTAATAATCGCAGAACTTGTTTTGGTATCAATAAGAATTTTTGAAAGTAGGACTGGCGAATCTTCGTTTTGCTTTGCTAAAAAAAGATAAGAAAGAATAAGGGATTGCTTGGCAGATTTTTTGTCTAATTCATCCATAACCTGCCTGAGCAAAGTTTCATCATAATATATGTTGGAAGCAATTTGGTATGCTTTCTGGAATTTTTCTTTAACAACTTTTTTTATAACGTTGCTGCATTTAATTATTCCGCTAAATTGCATACTTTCCAATTGAATAGAAATGTTTTCGGAGTTTAGCTCTTTTTTCAGGAAATCGACAGTAATTGGTGCAGAGCAATTGAGAAGGAGATTATAAAGAGCAGCGCGTTTTGGAGCATATTTCTTAATTTTTTCATATTCATCGTAAGTAAGCGGTTTAATTATTTCAACTTTCATAACGCTTTGCGGAGACATACCTGCTGGCAAAGCAGCTTTTAATGCTTCGCCCCAACTGCAGTAGTAGTATTCGGAAATCCATTTGGTTAGCTTAAGAAGCGAGCTATCGAATATTGGTTTATCGTCAAACAGTTCTTTAATTTTTTTTATTCCTTTTATGTTTTCATTGCTAACAACATCAACGACCACACCAGTCAAAAATCTGTTTAGCAAAGGGACTAAAACTCTTTTTCCAATGAAATCATCGTTTTCCAGTTCGTCTGGAATGCTGTAAGTAAATAGCGTTTGAGCAGGTATTGGAAGAGCGACTTTTATGAATTTATTCATTAATGTAATTTTTTTTTAATTTTATTATTCTATTATGTAAATATTTGTTAAATTAAGAAAAAAAAAGTTTATTTTAAAATTATAGGTATTAAAATGAATAATAAAATAAAATATTATTTTGCAACTTTTATATTATTAGCAATTTTCACATTAGTAAATACAAACCCCATAACTATTTATGCCCAGGAAACCGAAGAAGCCGAAGGAACTGAAGTTGACTCTACAGAAGAATATGATGAAGACATTCCGGAACGACTTCGTTTTTACAAAGAGCAATACGAAGAAACATATAATTTTACATTTGAAATTGTCTGGGGTGCAATAAAAAAAGCAATCGAAAACACTGGTTGCCTTATTGAGCAGGAATCATCGCCAAAGCAGGTAGATGGCTTGTACAAAGGTTCTGTTAAATCCAATATGTGTGTTTTCGTTGAAAGCACCGATTCTACATTTGAGTTGCTAAATAGATACAGCTATCACCTTCCTGTGATTTATGGGGGAGTATGGATAAATGGACGTATTCAATACAAATTTAGCATTCGTGAGCAGCAAGATGGTTCCTGTAAAATTATACTGAAGACAGAAATGAGTGGTTTTGAACAAAAAGTTACTTCTCAGGTTCACTTCTGGAAATCAAATGGTTTGCTCGAAATGGCTATTTTAGAAAAAGTAAAGAAAATTCTTGATGAAGAGCAGCAATAAATATGTATAAACTTTTGTCTCACACGGCAGATATTAGAATTCTTGCAAGGGCAGATTCAATCGAAATGCTTTTTGAATCTGCTCTTGAAGGTTTATGCAATGTTTTGTATGATGATTTAAGTGAAATAAAATCATTATTTAAAACTGAGTCTTCTGATATTTTAATTTCAGTTGAAACGGAATCTTATGATAAATCTTCTCTATTAATAGATTTCCTTTCAAGTTGCCTTTCTCAGATGCACCTTCATAGCTCTATTCTTTTCAATATACAAACAATCACAATATCGAATAATTCAGTATTTGCAATTATTTCAGGAACTAAAGTCAGTTCTTTTGATAATGATGTTAAAGCTGTAACTTATTACGATGCAAATATTAAAAAAGATGATGATGACTTTTTTGAAGTAATTATTACATTAGATATATAAAAGGTGTTAAAAAAATTCATTCCGAATCCCAAAATGAAGTAAGAACTTCATTTCAATGGAGATGACAAAAGGTTTAGAAAGATTAGAATGTTTAGATAGTTTAGATTTTGAACTTTCGCAAAGTTGGGAAACTCGTGCGAAAGTTTATATCAGTTAAAAG
>CAZCLJ010000214.1:0-8224 GCA_964499465.1 uncultured Hyphomicrobiales bacterium | reverse complement strand
TTTTTTAAATCAGGAAATCCTATAATCCTTTAATCAAGGTTCTGACTTTTGTGATGAAGATGATGAAGAAAGAAAATCATCACGGCAGTCATACTATCATTAAGAAATGATAGCATGACAAGAAGATGTCATGCTATCAACTTGTTGATAGTATGACTTGAAAACTTTATGGTAACAAAGAACATTTGCTACAAAAATACAATCCCTGGCGGGATAGTTTGCATTTTTGTCTTTGAACTGAGATTTTTGTGATGAAGATGATTAAGATGATTATTTTTTGTCTGAACCTTGATTAAAAGGATTTAAAGATTGCTTGATTATTCTTTTTATCAGGAAATTAAAATCTGGGTCATTCTGTAGGGAACGCAAATTTGCGTTCCCTACATTTTTTTATAGCAAATTCTTTTCTATATTGAATTTGGGTTTGTCTTTGAACTGTGATTTTTGTGATTTGTATGATGAAGATGATTAAGAAAGGAAATCATCGTAGATGTGTAATATTAATAGCAAGGAAAAACAAAGAACGAATGAACAACGTAGCTGTGATATCATCTCTACGAGATTTTATTATTTCGTTGTAATTTTTACTATTACGATAACGCAACTACGTTGCTATTTTTTACAATATTCTTTTGTCTTTGAACTGTGATTTTTGTGATTTACTTGATGAAGATGATTATTCTTTTGCACCAGCTTTTTTTAGAATTTCGACTATCTCTGTTTTTCTAGATATTGATGCAACCATTAAAGCAGTTACTCCATCTTTTCCATTTGCATTAACATTAGCATTATTCTTTATAAGTAATTCAACTATACCTTTATTACCATTCAATGAAGCATACATTAAAGCAGTCCAGCCATTATAGTTTTCTTTTGAATTAACATCAGCTTGATTCTTTATAAGAACTTCTACAATTTCTTTGTGCATATTCTGCGATGCAATTATTAAAGGATTAATGCCCATAATATTCTTTGCATTAACATTAACTTGATTCTTTATAAGTATTTCTACAATTTCTTTATGACCTTTTTTTGAAACAATTATTAAAGCAGTGTTGCCAAAATTATTAGCAGCATTAATATCAGCTTGGTTCTTTATTAATAATTCAACTATTTCTTTACATCCATTTTCTGAAGCTATCATTAAAGCTGTGGTTCCATCATTATCCTTTGCATTAACATTTGCTTGATTCTTTAATAAAATCTCAGCAATAACTTTATGACCTTTCATTGAAGCCATCATTAAAGCACTTAATCCAATATCAGTTATAACATTAACACTTGCTTGATTCTTTAATAAAAATTCTACAATTTCTGAATGACCACCAATTAATGCGAACATTAAAGCAGTCCTTCCAATATTATCAGTAGCATTTATATCAGCTTGTTTTTTTAAAAGAATTTCTACAACTTCTTTATTGCCTTTAACCGAAGCGAACATTAAAGCAGCTAATCCACTATTATTAGCAGAATTAACATCAGCGTTATTCTTTATAAGAATTTTTACTATTTCCTTAAGACCTTTTTCTGAAGCAAACATTAATGCTGTCTTGCCATTTTCATCTTTTGAATTTACATTAGCATTATTATCAATTAGATTTTCTACTATTTCTTTAAGATTTTTTTCTGAAGCAAACAATATATCAGACAAGCTATTTTCAAATGTTGGATTTACATTAGCGCTATTTATGATTAGTTTTTCTACTATATCTTTATGAACTTTTTCTGTAACAATCATTAATGCTGTCAAGATAACATTATCATTTAAAATCAAACTATTCTTATCTGGTAATTCAACTATTTCTCTATTTCCATCTTTATTAACTTTTATTGAAGTATTCTCTTCATATTTATATTTTGCATTAACGTCGTATATATTATTTTTAAGAATTTCAACTATTTCTGAATAACCATTATTATAAGCATGTTCAAAAGCAGTTAATCCAATATTATCTTTAGCATTAACATCAGCTTGATTCTTTATCAACATTTCTACTATTTCTTTATAACCTTTCATTGAAGCAAATATTAAAGCAGTCCACCCATAATAACCTTTTGCATTAACATTAGCATTATTTTTTATTAGTAACTCAACTATTCCTTTATGACCATTCTTTGAAGCAATCATTAAAGCAGTCCAACCATTAAAACTTTCTTTTGCATTAACATCAGCACCTTTTTCAATAAGCTCTGATACTTTTTTAATATCACCCTTTTCAGCATATTTATAAAGTTTCGTTTCTTTTTTTAGAAAAAAATCAATTAAATTCTTCATAAAATTCCTTATTTTTTTTCTTTCTCTCAAATTAAAACTAATTTTTTTAAAAAGCAAATATATTCTTTGAACTGTGATTTGTATGATGAAGATGATTAAGAAAGAAAATCATCTCTTAATCAAAAATACTATATAAATCATAGTTCAGAATGTTTATGAGAAAAAGCTTTAAAATTATATAATTTTTTTTCTATCTGTAATAATCAATATTTGATTTTATTAATTCTACATTTTTGTTCTTCAGCAAAGAATTAATTGCCCAGTTGTCTCCGTTATATTCGTTATTAGGACCTAAAATTAACCTTTTAATGTTAATATAATTATTATCAATTTCTAATTTAATAACTGGTTTTATCTTTTCTCCTATACTTAAAACCTCAAATTTTTCATTATTTGTATTTAAATTTTCTTCATCACAAAGATATACAATACGAAACTCTTTTTCTACATCAAAATCTTTTCTTTTTGTAAATAAAATTTTTAATAGAATTTCTTCATATGTATTATAATGAATCATTTTAAACTCTTCTAAAAAATTTTCGTTTTCACAATTTGAACCGTTATTTTTATAAGTTTGTTCTATATTTTTAATTTCACGGTTTAAAATTTGTTCAAAATCATCATATATTTCATTTCTTTCCAAATATTTAATATTGTCTTTTAGTAAAATATAATTACTATTATTTCCTATATTATCGCTATTTCGCAAATCAAATTCTATGCATGCTCCCTTTGAATTATTTGAATATAATCGCCATAAAGTTAAATCATCTGGTATTAATGAAAAAGAAGCTATAAATGCATAAACTTTTTTAAATATTTTATTCTGTTCTTCCAACGCTGCAGAAGTTTCTTTTGAATAATTCTGTCCGATAAAATAATCGCTATTAATTTTTTCACCTTTAATACCTGAATAAAACTCAGCTAAAAGTGCTACTTTAATGAATACAAGAAAATGTCTCTTTTGAAAATTAATATCATCTTGATAGTTCCCATCTTTCCGTTGTTCTTTTATAATCATTTCAGTTAATTCTGTTTCTTTCTTTCTTATAAATTCAAATAAAATATCTGAGCAGTAAATGAATTCACTTTTATCGTTCAAATATGAAATATGTGTAAGCCAAAGTTGTTCTGATTTAATAATTTTCATTGCATTTTCAAAATTTGTATAGTGATATATGCCCATATTTTTAATTATCCTGTTAAATTTAATAATCAATTAATTAATCTAATCAATGTTTTTTTCTCTTCTAACTTTTCCTAAACCAACTTTGGAAAAGAAATCACAACCTCTTATTCTTTATTATTATTCTAAAATATGGATATTTTCCATTTATACATAAATCTTTGTCGTCGTCACCTTTTCTAAATTTTCATAAATTTAAAATATTCTTTCTTTATATGGCTTTTCTATACCCATTATTTTTTATATATTTAATCTATTATTTCTGAAACTTTGCAAACCTAATTATTTTTCAAGAGAAATGCAAATTTAATTTTACAAAAAAAAACTCCTTCCCAAATTCACTTTGGGAAGGAGTTGAAAAGCGTTTGAAAACCTTTATTTCTTAATCAGTTCCATTGCTTCTTTAATTGTTTCAGTTACGTGAACTACGGAATTATTCAATAATGCTTTTTCGTCATCGTTGAGGTTCAGTTCAATTACCTGCTCTAATCCATTTTTCCCGAGTTTAGCAGGGACGCCAACAACCACATCGTTATATCCATACTCGCCTTGAAGTAAGACCGAGCAAGGAAGAATGCGCTTTTGGTCTTTTACAATGGATTCAACCATTTGAACAGCAGCAGCAGCCGGTGCATAGTAAGCACTACCTGTTTTCAGGTATTTTACTATTTCGCCGCCACCTCCAGCCGTTCGCTTGACTATTTCATCAAGGCGGTCTTTTGGAATTAAATCTGTAATCGGAATACCAGCAACGGTAGTGAAACGAGGCAGTGGCACCATAGTATCGCCGTGTCCGCCAAGTATCAAACCTTGAATGTCTTGCATAGAAACACCAATCTCCATTGAAATAAATGAGCGGTAGCGTGCTGTGTCTAAAATCCCAGCCATACCAAAAACTTTGTTGCGTGGCAGATTGGTTACTTTTTGAGCAATATACGTCATAACATCTAACGGATTGGACACTATGATATAATATGCGTTGGGAGAGTATTTGAAAGCATTTGAAATACAGTTTGTAACGATTTCAGCGTTTTTTACGAGCAAATCGTCACGGGTCATTCCGGGCTTACGTGCAAGTCCGGCAGTTTGTATAATAATGTCGGAATCTTTCGTTTTTTCATAATCATTTGTTCCGTAAATTTTAGAATCGGATTCCAAAATCGGCATTGATTCATACATATCAAGTGCTTTACCTTCGGGGATACCTTCCAGTATATCTATCAGAATAATTTCATTTGCTAATTCCTGATTTGCAAGAAGTTGAGCAACGGTCGCCCCAACATTTCCTGCACCAATCACTGTAATTTTCATATTTTCTCCTAAAAAAATTTATAAAGCACCAACTAATTCTTTATATTTGAGTGTTGGTAATGATTTCGGTCTTGTAATAGCATAGCCCATAGCACGAGCCACTACTGATTGGGCGCAAATTCCCAATGCTCTTGAAATGCTAAACAGCACTGTGTAGTAACTAAATTCAGTTAGTCCGTAGTGATAAAGCAAAGCACCGGAGCCAGCATCAACGTTGGGCCATGGGTCTTTAATTTTCTTTACCTGAGAAAGAACTTTAGGAACTACGTCAAACACTCTTGCAACGGTTTGGAAAACAGGGTCTTCCGGCATATATTTTTTACCAAAAGCAAGGAAAGCATCGTAACGTGGGTCGGTAATTCTTAGAACAGCATGTCCATAACCGGGAACAACTTTCCCTGATTCAAGAGTTTCCCAAGCGAATTTTTCGAGTTGCTCTTCAGTTGGGGCGCCGTTGAATTTCTTCATAGTCTCTAAAATCCAACCAAGACATTCCTGATTTGCTAAGCCGTGGAGTGGTCCTGCAAGCCCATTAAGTCCACCGGATAGGGAATAGTATAAATCAGAAAGAGCGGAGTTAATAGTAGCAGCAGAGTAGGCGCTGACGTTTCCACCTTCGTGGTCGCTGTGTAAATTCAAATAAAGACGCATTAATTCAGTAAGTTCGCCATTTGGGTCGGGAAGCCCGAGCATGTGTGCGTAATTCTTTCCCCAGTCAGCAGTTTTGTCGGATTCAATAATAGGACCTTTGTTAAACTTTTTCCTATAAACATAAGCACCAATTGCTGGAAGCTTTGCGATAATATCCATAGAATCTTCGTAAGTTGGGTCCCAATATTCATTTTTAGGCATACCTTCAGCGTATCGTTTTGCGAAAACAGATTCTTTCTGCATAACAAGTATAGCAGTATTGAACAGACACATTGGATGCGAATCAGCTGGCATAGCTTCGAGAACGTTCCAGACGTATTGAGGAACTTCTTCTCTTGCTTTCAAATCGGCTTGAAGGTCTTTTAATTCCGCTTCGTTCGGCAATTCACCTGTAAGAAGCAAATAAAAAATCTCTTCAGGAATTTTTTCAGTCAAATGCTTTAACTCGATACCCCGAATAATAAGTCCCTTGTCTGGCGGAACTTCCGAAGTATCACAAACGAGTCCCTTGACGCCGCGCATACCACCATAAGCTTGAGCTAATGAAACTTTGGAGACCTCTTTATCTCCATAGTTTTTAACGAAATTGGAAATGTCGTCTTTCAACGGCGGAAAAATTTTTGCTAATTTTTCTTTTAACAAAGACATACTAACTCCTTGAAATTAATTAAAAAATATTTAATTTGAGAAAGAATTTAACAGATATTTTATGCTGTTATTCCAAGTTTCATTCATAGATACAATTAAAGTGTCATTTCGAAGCGCAGCGAGAAATCTCACAATTCTTTGTTACCACTACATTTGAGATTCCTCACTTCGTTTCGGAATGACAAATAAACATATTATATTTTTAAAAACAACTTGGTATTAAGCAAATCTTCAAAATAATACATTTTTTTTTGTTATTTTTACACATTGAAAAATTAATAAAAAAAAAATTGTTTTTCCAAAAAAAAATATATTATGGCAAAAGTACTTATAACCGGCGGAGCAGGATTTCTTGGCTCTCATCTTTGCGAAAGATTTATTAAAGAAGGCGATGATGTAGTATGTATGGACAATTTCATTACTGGCAGCCCCGATAATATCGCACACCTTTTCGGAAATCCTCACTTCCATTTCGTTCAACACGACGTAACAAATTTTATTTATGTAACCAGCAAGTTGGATTTTATTCTTCATTTTGCTTCACCAGCTTCTCCAATAGATTACTTGAAATTACCTATTCAAACACTGAAAGTTGGCTCACTCGGCACCCATAAAGCATTAGGACTTGCTAAAGAAAAGAATGCCCGCTTCCTCCTTGCAAGCACAAGTGAGGTTTATGGCGACCCTCTTATTCACCCACAGACTGAAACATACTGGGGAAATGTAAATCCAGTTGGTTCACGCGGCGTTTATGACGAAGCTAAACGTTTTGCTGAAGCGCTTACTATGGCTTATCACCGCTACCATTCTGTTGAGACCCGTATCGTTAGAATTTTCAATACCTACGGTCCCAGAATGAGAGTAAACGATGGGCGTGCAATACCTGCTTTCATTTCTCAGGCACTTTGCAATGAGCCAGTTACCGTATTTGGCGATGGCTCACAAACCCGTTCTGTATGCTATGTCGATGACCTAGTTGACGGTATCTATCGCTTATTAATGTCTGATATTTCAGACCCTGTAAACATAGGAAATCCAGACGAAATCACTATGCTTGATTTAGCAAAGGAAATTATTTCTGCTACTAATTCAAAAAGCGAAATTATTTATCAGGACCTGCCTGAAGACGACCCAAAAGTAAGGAAACCGGACACAACGATTGCAAATACCAAACTTGGCTGGAAAGCATCTGTTGATAGAAAAGAAGGGCTAAAACACACTATTGAGTATTTCAAAAAGAAATTGCATTATGAAAGCTAAATCTATTGCAAAAATTAATATCGGTTTGCAGGTTTTAAATAAGAGAGAAGACGGATTTCATAGTATTAATTCTGTCTTCTTTCCACTTTTTCAGCTATTTGACGAAATGGAATTTGAAAAATCTTCAAATATTTCAATAGACATTGAGCCGAAATCAATTTCAATAGATTTAGAAAGCAATATCATTTACAAAACGATTATAAAATTAAGAGAGTTTACAAAAAGAGATAATCTTGCAGCAAAAATAAAATTAGTAAAAAGAATTCCGATGGGAGCAGGGCTTGGTGGCGGCAGTTCAAATGCTGCCGAAACCCTGCTTTCTTTAAATAAACTTTTCAATTTAAATTTAAGCAAAGAGCAGCTATCTGAAATCGCACTTCAAATTGGCTCTGACGTCCCTTTTTTTATCGAAAAGAAAACTGCACTTGTAACTGGAAGAGGCGAATTTTTCGATTATTTTGATTATAAACCTAATTTCTCAATTCATCTATATAATCCAAAAATCAACATTTCAACGAAATGGGCTTACGAACAACTTCACAGAACAAACAAAGAAATTGAAAAAGTAGATTTTACTTCAATTTTGTTAGACGCAGCTACAAATCCACTCCTTTTAAAGCAAAAGCTATTCAATGATTTTGAAAATCCAGTTTTTAAAGAATATCCTAAATTAGCTGCAATAAAAGAAGAAATTTACAAAGAAGGTGCTGTTTATGCACAAATGAGTGGTAGTGGCTCAACGCTTTTCGGCTTTTTCCATAACGGAAAAAGGGAGTTTAGGTTGGTAGAGGTGGAGTAGATTTTTGGTTAATGGTTAATGGTTAATTGTTAATGGCTTATGGTTAATGGTTAATGGTTAATGGTTAATGGTTAATGGTTAATGGTTAATGGTT
>CAZCLJ010000213.1:0-8244 GCA_964499465.1 uncultured Hyphomicrobiales bacterium | reverse complement strand
CTTTTCTTCCATGGCAATTTAAAACTCTTTTCACAAGAAAGCCAGTAGAACCAAATTTAAAAAATTAGCGGAAAAAACGTAGTTTTTTACAGTATTTTTATCAAACCATTTATTATCAATTACTACTGATAATTTTCCTTAAATTTATGAATAATACAGGTTAGCAAAAAAAATAAAAAAACTTATTTTTTTTTAAACCTTAGTAGAAAATAAGCACCAAAAATCAATAAACCTTATTAACTTATTTTATATATTCTTTCACACAAATATTTGACAAGTATTATGTCATCTCCATTATAATAAAGCATTTGCTTTATCTGGAATTCAGAATGAAAAATATTATAAAATGACTGGAAATCCTTTATTCCCAAAGGTAATCCAAATTATCTAAATTAAAATAAAAATCTATATTTAAATTTTTCCTAAGTAATAAAGTGTTGTTTTTTAAAAGCAGTTCATTTTCTACTTCAGCGGAATTGGCAGCACCAACAATATTTCCGAGATAAAAAGGAAAAGCTACAAGTGAAGTCAGTATTCCAGAACCGGTGTTGTCATTTGTAAAAAGTGAATATATACCGATACCTAAAAGCGAGTTAATCAGAAAAGCAGAAATTCCTTCTTTATACTGCCCTGTATAAAAATATCCTGTTCCAGGTATTATCGCACTAAGCATACCAGCAACAAAAGGTGATTTTACCTTTTTATTTATTGTATTTAAAATAAAAGTTCTAATTTCTTCTTTTGAATCAAAATTTTCTTTTGTAATTATACTATCAATATAATTAACATCTTCTTGATTTCTATAGCAAGAATAAATTTTAAGTTTTGCTAATTCTTCTTTATCGAAATAAACTGAAAATGTATCGCATATATTTATATTATATGTATTTAGATTGTGATAATCTAATATTAAATATTTCAAATGAAAATATTTTCTTTTCAAGTCAATATCTTCTATTTGCTCAATGTTTTCTAAATAATTCAGTGAATTAATATTATGCGAGTTGAGAAATTCATTTAAAGATAATAGCAAATTCGATTTAGTAATAATATTGCTGTCATTATCAGATAAAAAAAGAATTCGTTCAATTTCAAGTGAAGAAAGTGAATATTTCTGCTTTTTGTAAAGAGAAAAAGGGAAAAGAAAAGTAGAGTCTATATAAATCTGCTTATTTTCAGGTATATAAGAAAAGGAGGCATTGTGCATACCCCCTTTTCCGAAAATGAAATTCATTTGAGCATAGTCAATAAACTTTCTGTTTTTATATGGATAATGATTTTTATCTGCAGTGCCGCCTGAGCATCTAATCAAGCGGTCTGCAGTAAGCAAAATTCCAACTGGAAAGCCATATTCCTTAATTGATTCTTTTGCAAATCCTGAACAGGAAGGTTCAAACTGACAATGACTGACACTGCTTTTTACAGGTGATACTATTTCTTTATAAAAATTAAAATAAATATCGGAGCATTCATCTAAATATTCATTGCAATTTAGAACTGATATTGAAAAAAAAATCAAAAATAAGGATAATCTTAACATTTATTTGCTACTCCCAAACAATATTAAGAGCAACATTGTAAGAGCCATCTGGATTTTTTACAAAAACATAAGAGTTATTTTCGTTATAATTTAAAGTAGAAGTTAGTTTGCTTAAATCTCTTTTAATGTAGTCTGGGTCAATATCAAAAGCATTTCCAGAAGCTAAGTCAATCACCATTCCAATTAATCCACCGCATATTATATTACCCCAGAACCAGCCAGTAATAGATTTTTCAGTTGATATTCGGTATGTCTCAAAACCATCTTTTTTAATTTCAATTAAATGTGTTTTTCCTCTTTTCAACTTTATTGTCTGAGGAGCTAAACCTTCTTTATTACCATTTACATAGACTTCAGCTTCCGGAGTTGAACTTTCAATTTTTACATTTTGTTTAGAACCATTAAAAATTGTTGAACAAGAAGCTAACATTAAGGCAGAACTGATTATAATTACACTAAAAATTCTGAAACTGAAAAAAGTGCATTTTTTCATAAAATTCCTAAAAAAAATTGAACAAATTTATTGATTATAGTTAATTACTATTTCTCTTGAAAATTGCTATTTTAAAAAAATAATTTATAAAAAATAATTATAATATACAAATGTAATTTTTAAATTATTAATTATTTTTATTTAATTATAATTCTAAAAAATTCATTATGAGTTATTGCTAAGGAATTGTTAAGAAATAAGCCATACGATCAACAAGTTGATAGTATGGCGATAAAAGAACGTATCAGCCCTACCCCTCCTTATTAGGCTATTCTTTGCCCACATCTTTAAAACGTGCTGCTAATCTGCTTATCCCGTTAGGGATTTGATATTTGTAACAATGCTTCTTTTTGATTTTTTTATTCCGTAGGAATTAAATATTTAATTTGCTTTTTAATATATAATCCCTACGGGACAAGCACAGTCAAAGGTTATTGCTGTTACAAATATATAATTCCTACGGAATAAATTTTAAAAGAACAAAATTACTATAACTCCCTTTTATACAAGAACTAATATTTGTGTATAATCGTTAGCTCAAGAGGGGAATAAGAAAAGTGGATTAAAGAAAGTATCAACACTACACTTTTTCATTTCTCAAAAGAGAAAATGCGTAAGGTGAGATAGTAAAGAATTATTAAGTTGAGAAGTATTGATTTTAATGGTATTCTTTTTTGTGTTCTTAGTGAAATACTTTGTGCCCTTTGTGTTAAAAGATATAACCACAAATAAAACAATGATTTAACGAAGAACACAAAGAATTATATTTTAAAGGATTAACAAGAGATTTTAATATTAAATCGCCAATGCGAAAGGTGAGATTACAACTGAAAAGAAACACCAATTTTAAACGCTCGCTGAGGCATTGGATAGTTCTTAATTATTTCATATTTTTCATTGAAAATGTTTAATGCTTCAGCACGCAACTCAATTTTATATTCACCCAATTTAATTGTCTTTGAAAAGAATAGATTTGTAATAAAATTCGATGGTATTACCGATTCCTTTGAATTGTCAGCAATGGAATAAACAAAACTGGTATAGTTAAGCAAAATTCCAATATAATAACCATCAATATTATATACACAATTTGCATTAAAAAGTTCTTTGGGAGTGTAAACAATTTGCCTGCCCTTTAGTATGGAATTTTCGCTTTCGTCAGTAGTTGTTTGCAAAGTATATGCTATTTTTAAATTTATAAAATCGAAAAGAGAATCGCTTGAAATTGCAAATTCAATGCCTTTTGAAACTGCTTGCTTTATATTCATTGCTTCCCATTCTATTGGGCTTGTTGCAGTTGAAACGATTAAATCTTTTGTTATTATATTAAAAACATCTAAACCGACTTTAAAACCAAATATTTTTGAATTTGCACCAAGATTAAAAGAAGTGGATTTTTCCGTTTTCAAATCGGTTGAGCCATAATTTAAATAATACATTTCGTTAAAACTTGGAGTGCGGTAATTGCTTGATACAGTGAATTTTAGCTCTAAAGGAAAATTGTTCGCAGAAATCAATGCGCCAAGCATCGGCGAAAATGTTGGAGAAAAATTCTCAACTCCATCAATGCGAAATCCGGTAAAAGCATTGCTTTTAAGCAAATTAGTTTCATATATTTGAAAATCATAATTGGAATAAAAACCAACGCTATTCCTTTTTATGTAATCCCCAACGTTTTTCTGAAGCATATTTCCACGCAAATCAGAAAAAGCTCCTTCAAAACCAACCTGCAAATTCGATTTTTTCTTTAAAAGATTGAAATTTAAATTAAACTTTATATCTCTGCTTGTGAAGTCAGTTTTTTTTAGTTCACTTGTAAATTTATCTAAATCAACAAAGTTGAAATTTGAGAGTTTTCCATAAATTGAAAATGATATATTGCTCATTTCTGTAAGGAAATATGAATACTTTATTGAACTAAGCAGGTCTTTTTCTTTGAGCCGGGCAACAGAATTTTCAATTGCACCTTGAACGACTGCTCCGGGCGAGCCACGTTCAGAACTTCTAATTAGAATAAATCCATTCAGTTTGGAATTGTCAAACAAAGCACTTGCATTTAACCCACCAGAAATATTTTGGAAATCAGCATTTTCGCGTTTTACTTCCTTTTCCTCGCCAAAATGAACTACTTTAATCGGATAATTTCCTTTTGAACTTTGGTATTCAATCAAGCTTGAAATATTAACATTACTAATTGGAACAGAAACACTTGCTGCAGTTGATAAGTCGTTAAAGGAACCATATTTGCTTTCGATTTTGTATGACAGTTTATTGCTGTGTTTAGTATTTATTTCAATAACTCCACCGATGGCACCAGTTCCATATATCGCAGAAAGTCCGCCTTTGGAAATACTGATATTTTCCACAATTTTCATTGGAAGCAGAGATAAATCGAAAGTGGAATTTTGAGAGGAATTGAGTGTTATTCCATCAAGTTGAATAAGTGTGTGCTGGGCATTTGTTCCGCGAATAGAAACCGTTTTAAGTCCGCCTAAACCGCCGTAGTTTTTTACGAAGAGACCGGGCGAAATACTTATTATATCGCCAAGCTGCATTGGAGATATTATGTTGAAGTAATCCGATTCAATTTTTGTATTTGAAGTATATTTGATTGACGCATTGTTTTCCTCCGCTTTTGCTTCTACTTTTATTTCAGGGAACTGCTTAACAATAGAATCACTAAGGATATCAAATTTATTTGGCTCGGCATTTAAGGAAGTTGAAAGAATGAAAAGAAGAAAGATTAAAGATGTCATTCTATAACACAATGATAAAGGAAGGCATATTTTTAAATGGAGATGACTTCTTTTAACTTTCGCAAAGTTGGCAAACTTTACGAAAGTATTAAAGCTTCTTACTTTGCGAATGTTTCTTAACTTTCGTAATGTTTTGTTGATAAAACTTAAAGATGTCATTGGCAACGGAGTGAAAAATCCAGATAACAGTTTTTTTAATGGCATTTTTCTGGATTCTTCACTTCGTTCAGAATGACAAGTAAAAAACAAAATATATTTTATAAATCTAATAATAATCATCAAATAAATAATTCGCAACTAAAAATTATTCAAAATTAAGAAAATTAAATGAAAATATTGTGTTTGGCTTCAATTTCTATTTCTGATTAATAAAATAAAGATTAAATTTGTATTTTATTAAAAAAGAAAAAGATAAGTAAATGGTAAAAAGCAGCAGCACTTCAAAATTCAGTTTTAATAGAATTGTTCTTAAATTTTTGGATTATGTAGAAATAATTGGAAATAAGCTTCCGCATCCAGCAACGATTTTTGCATTGCTTGCCATATTAGTTGCAATTTTATCTTGTATTGCAGCGATGCTAGATTTCACTGCTATTCATCCAATAAGCAAGGAAGTTGTAAAAGTTTCTAATTTACTTAGTGGCGATGGAATACGCTGGATTTACACAAACGTAATAAATAATTTCGTGGAATTTCCACCTTTGGGATATGTGCTTGTTGTGATGATTGGCATTGGAGTTGCAGAAGGTTCTGGCTTATTCAACATAATGATAAGAGCGTTGGTTTTGGGCGCTCCGCCAAAGTTATTAACTGGCTCAATTGTGCTTGCCGGCATTTTATCTCACCTTGCTTCAGAAGCCGGATACGTAATTTTAATTCCACTTGGTGCTTTGATTTTCAATGCAGTAGGAAGACATCCAATGGCTGGCCTGGCAGCAGCTTTCTGTGGAGTGAGCGGTGCTTTTGGTGCAAGTTTTTTAATTGGTGCAGACGAACAAATTTTGGCTGGGCTTTCCACTCCGGCAGCTCAAATCCTGCTTCCTGAAATGGTTATAAACCCCGCGGTCAATTTTTATTTTATGTTCTTTTCGGCTATATTTATTATTCTTGCAGGAACTTGGGTAACTGAAAAAATCGTAGAACCGCGTCTTGGAAAATATACAGGGACAGCACCTCCGATTGCAATAGACCAGCTTAAGCCAATAGAAAAAAAGGGCTTAAAATGGGCTTTGATTAGTTTACTTTTTGTAATTGCAATTCTGGCAATTACGATTATTCCTGAAAACGGGCTATTGCGTAATCCAACTGATGGTTCAATTCTACGCTCTCCTTTCTTTGATGGTATAATAATTGGCATTGTGTTGTTTTTTATTTTTCCCGGCTTGGTTTATGGAATAATAGTAGGAACAATCAAAAATGATAGGGACACTATCAAGCATATATCTCGTTCAATAGCAGATTTATCAGGTTATATTGTGCTTGTGTTCTTTGCAGCTCAATTTGTTTACTTTTTCAAACATAGCAATCTTGGAATAATTTTAGCAATAAATGGTGCCGATTGGCTGCAAAGCATAAATTTAACTGGAATTCCGCTCATTGTTGGTTTTGTTTTTCTTTGTGCTTTTATTAATTTGTTTATGGGAAGTGCATCTGCGAAATGGGCAATTATGGCGCCGGTCTTTATTCCAATGTTTATGCTTTTGGGTTACCATCCCGGACTTACACAGGCAGCTTTTAGAATTGGCGATTCCGTTACAAATATAATAACACCGATGATGAGCTATTTCGCATTGATAGTTACTTTTTCACAAAAATACGATGAAAAGTATGGTATTGGAACCATTATTTCTACTATGCTACCCTATTCTATAGTTTTCACAATTGGCTGGCTAATAATATTAATTATCTGGATGCTATTAGGAATTCCACTTGGACCCGATGGACCTTTATATTTGAAGTAAATATTTTTTCTCACTAATTAAAATAAATTTATGTATAAAAATCTTTTTAAAATCTTAAGCATATACTTACTTGCATTATCGCTTTTTTCTTGCAGTGATTCAAATTCAAGCGAATCAATCTCACCTGTTTATAACCAGTGGCAGCGTCATATTGTTGAAAATGATACTCTGCAATTTAATTGTAACATAACTTTCAACAAAAACAGCACTTTTAATTTTATTGTAAATGATACCGTTAAAGGGCATATCAACACAACAAGCGATTTCCAACTATTAGAAGGGAATAAAATGAAATTCTTTTCTGACAATGAATGTCAAAGCGAGGCAGTTTACAATTATACTTTTACAAACAATAATACAACTTTAGTATTGCAATCGGTAATTGAGGACTGCCAAGCCAGAATGTTTATTTTAGAAGGGGAGTGGACGCTTTTACCTCAGGAAGCACCTGATAAGAAATGATAAATAAAGATTATTCAAGTATTGCCAATGATATCGTTTATCAGTCATACTATCAACAAGTTGATAGTATGACGTAAATCTTATCACTTTTGTAAAGTTTCACGGAGCTTTGCAAAAGTTTATACCAAGTTGCTTTTTACGATAAATTATTTTCATCTGTCATTTCGAAACGAAGTGAGAAATCTCAAAGTCTAAGGTAGCAAGGAGTTGTGAGATTCTTCGCTACGCTTACCAATGACAGATTATATTACCATTATTGTTAGCGGTTTGGTATTAAATCGTTTATTTTTATATGTTCTTAATAATATCCAGAACAAAAAGGGTAGCTTCTTTTAAATGCTCATAATCGGAATTATTAATTACACAAAAATCGGCTAAATTCTTTTTTTCTTCGCGGGAGATTTGTCCCTTTTCTATTGAATCAAATTTATCTCTTGAAAGATTATTACGGCTTTGAATCCTACTATATGAAATCTCAGCATCAGAATGAACAACTATAATATAATCAAATGCTTCCTGAATATTCGCCTCATATATCAATGCACTTTCAACAAAGCACATCTCTTTGCCTTTTTGCTCAAACTCAAGAATTTTATTATAAATGTAATCAATTACCTCAGGATGAACAATTTTGTTTAGTTCAGTAAGATTTTCTTTACTTTCCGGAGTTTCGCCAAAAACTATTTTTGAAATTACATTAACATTAATTGTATTGTTATGCAAATATGTTTCATTCCCAAATTTTTCTATTAATTTCTTTCGGATAGATGGGCTTTCATCCATTAGCTTTTTTGCAATGATGTCTGAAGATATTACTTCGTAACCTTGCTCTGATATTATTTTTGATACGGAAGATTTACCGCTGCCAATATTCCCTGTTATTCCTATTGTTTTCATAGCTGCATAACTTTTATATATTTAAAAATGTTTAATGTTTACTCAAATTCAGAGTTCCTGTCCAAATAACGAGAATAAAAGAGTTAGAAAGGTTGCCTCGTAAAGAATGATTGAGCAAATTATAGCAAAAAGTAT
>CAZCLJ010000212.1:0-8255 GCA_964499465.1 uncultured Hyphomicrobiales bacterium | reverse complement strand
TAGCAATGAGTTGTGAGATTCTTCACTTCGTTTCAGAATGACAAGACTGCGAAATGGCAAACTACGAGGCACCAGGAGTTCTGAAATTAAAAAAAATATTCAGTAGTTGTTGATTATAAATGGTTTGCTTAAAATTCTGTAAAAAAACTAAGTTTTTTCTCTAATTTTTATTAAATTCTAAAATCGTTACTGAGTCTATTCATCCGATGACTGGGAAGTCATCGGATGAATTTATTCAGGTTAGAACTTTCGTAAAAATTATACTTGGAAAAGAGGGAATTTAGATGTAAATGCATATACATCATTTCTGACTTCTTCCAAAACCTTTTCATTTTGGAAATTAGTTATAACTCTATCAATAAACTCAGCAATAATCTTCATTTCAGCTTCTTTCATTCCTCTTGTGGTAGTGGCTGGTGTTCCAATTCTGATTCCAGAGGTAATAAGTGGTGAAAGCGGGTCGTAAGGAACAGCATTCTTATTACAGGTAATTCCGGCTTCGTCGAGGGCATTTTGGGCTTGCTTTCCATTAATATTTTTATTTTGTAAATCAATAAGCATAAGATGATTATCTGTTCCACCGCTAACAAGGTTGTATCCTTTGTTTAACATTTCTTCAGAAAGAACTTTTGCATTTTTAATCACCTGAGCAATATAATTTTTGTAACTATCAGTCAAGCATTCACCGAAAGCAACTGCCTTCGCAGCAATAACGTGCATAAGAGGACCGCCTTGAATTCCGGGCATTACATTAGAATCAACAAGCTCGCTCATCATCTTTACTCTGCCGGACTTTGGAGCAACAATTCCAAATTTATTTTCACTGTCTTTTCCAATGATAATAATGCCACCACGAGGTCCGCGAAGAGTTTTGTGAGTAGTACTTGCAATAACATCGCAATAAGGCACTGGATTATTTAAAAAGCCCTTTGCAATTAAGCCGGCTGGATGTGCAATGTCGGCAAAAACGAAAGCATTTACTTTATCAGCAATTTCTCTAATTCTTTTAAAATCAATATCACGGGGATAAGCAGAAGCACCAGCCATAATCATCTTAGGTTTGTGCTCTAATGCTAATTTTTCAATTTCATCGTAATCAATTCTACCTGTTTCTTTGTTTAAAAGATAAGGAATGAAATTGAAAAATCTGCCGGAGAAATTCACAGGTGAGCCGTGTGTTAAGTGTCCGCCGTGGGCAAGGGAAAGACCTAAAACAGTATCGCCGGGTTTTAAGTAAGTGAAATAAACTGCCATATTGGCACTGCTACCGCTATGTGGCTGAACGTTTGCATAATCAGCACCGAATAGCTTTTTTAATCTGTCACGGGCAATATTTTCTGCTACATCAACCCATTCACATCCACCATAGTAACGATTGCCCGGATATCCCTCAGCATATTTATTGGTTAGGACAGACCCCTGTGCTTCCATTACGGAAGGTGATGTAAAGTTCTCACTTGCAATAAGTTCTATTTTTTCTATCTGACGATGATACTCGTTTGTCACTGCATTAAAAACTTCTGAATCTGTTTGTTTTAATTTGTCGTACATTTTTATTTCCTTAAAAATTAACTAATAAATTCTACTAATTTAATGAATTTAATAATACTATGTATAGTTAATTTTTCATTTTTTCTTAAGATATTTACGATTGTTTCCAAACTGCTTTTGAAATAAAAAGTTCACTTTTCATTAAATACAGAACTCCAGACCCCAGGACTGATACGTTCTTTTATAGCCATACGATCAACAAGTTGATAGTATGGCTAAAAGTTCTAAGTATTTTATTTGTATAGAAATAGTTATATAAAAATCAATTAAAAGAATTATTTACTAAATGAAAATATTTTACAATTAGCTTCAAATATAAATTATTTTCTAAAAAGCAGTAATTGGTAAACGGAGTGAAGAATCTCACGACTCCTTGCTACCACAGATTTTGAGATTCCTTATTTCGTTTCGGAATAATAGACAAACGTAAAGATGTCTTACATATTCGAGATGTAGGACATCTGGCTTTTTATTACATTCTTTACATTCTTTATGTTCTTATACTTTACGAATGTTTTAAAGCAAAAAAACATCTTCTTATAAACTTACCTCTAAAAGACTTTTTTTGTAACTTTTTTTTAAAATTTATATTAATGTTTTAAAAATAAATTGAAAATATTTAAAATAATTAATTAAATTGAAAAATTTGAAAATATGGATTTAATATAAATTAAAGGTTATAAATAATGAATAGAATATTAATACTTACGATTATTTCACTCTTAAGTTTCACTTATAATTTATTTGCTGAGTGGATTCCGATTACATCTGTTTCGCCAGCAAAGCCAAGCATAACTGCTGTTTCTTCGAACATTCAAACGACGGTAGTAAATTTCAATTTATCTGGTTTTTATCTAAATTCCGTTCAAACCCAGAATGGTGAAGCGTCAATTGCAACTGTCGATATGGCTTCTCAAATTTTAGAAGAAGCTGCCCCTGATTTAGCTAAACTTGATGCTTCAATAATAATCCCAGACGAAGCAGAAATGCAAATCAACCTGCTATCTTCGTCTTTTAGGGATTTCCCAAACGTAATAATTGCTCCTTCAAAAGGGAATTTTACACGCGATATTGACCCAAGCACTGTTCTATATCGCTGGGGAAGAGTTTATCAAATGGATAGATTTTATCCCGAAATTCTAACGGATATGAGAGAGCCATATATTATGAAGGATTACCGTGGACAAACTATTTTAACATATCCGTTTCAATATAATCCCGTAACAAGAGTATTGCGTGTTTATTATGATATGACAGTCGAAGTAAGTGTATTAAATCAAACTGGCGGCTGGAATCAAAAAAACAGAGTTGAACGCTCTCCAAAAATCAATACCCAATTTAAAGGAATCTATAAAAATCACTTCTTAAATTTCTTTGCCACTCAAACACGCTATACTCCGGTAGAAGAGCAGGGACGAATGATTGTAATTTCCCACGGACCTTTTATGGAAGCAGTGCAGCCATTTGTAAACTGGAAAAATCAAAAAGGCATTCCAACAACTATTGTAAACGTTACAACTATCGGAAATAATACCACTTCAATCAAAAATTATATTCAAACGCAATATGATTTGAATGATGGATTAACATTCGTCTTATTGGTCGGAGACGCAACACAAATCGTTACACCATCAGCAGCAGGTGGCTCTTCAGACCCAAGTTACGCTTTGCTCGAAGGAAATGATAATTATCCCGATATTTTTGTTGGACGCTTTTCTGCTGAAAATGTAACTCAGGTTCAAACTCAGGTTACAAAGACAGTTCACTATGAGCGTGATTTAGTAAGTGGCGACTGGCTGAAAAAAGGCATGGGGATTGCATCTTCTGAAGGTGCTGGAATTGGAGATAATGGCGAAGCTGACTGGGTGCATATGGACATAATACGAGGTAAACTGCTTGATTATACTTACTCAACTGTTGACCAAGTCTATGCAAATAACGGTGGCAATGCTACTATGATTACAAATAACGTAAATTACGGCAGAAGTGAAATCTGTTATTGCGGCCATGGCTCAGCTACTACATGGGTTACAACCGGCTATTCAAATACAAATGTGAATGCTCTGACTAACGATTGGAAACTTCCTTATATTCATTCTGTTGCCTGCGTAAACGGACAATTTTCAGGCACTACCTGTTTTGCTGAAGCATGGCTTCGTGCAACGAACAACAGTAATGGCAATCCTACCGGTGCTGTTGCTATGTATGCTTCTTCAATAAACCAGTCATGGGCGCCTCCGATGCGCGGGCAAGACGAGTATATTGATATATTTGTTGATGAAGAAATGAGTTCTATTGGAGGACTGTGGTACAATAGCTCTTGCGGTATGATGGATGCTTACGGAACTGATGGCGCTAATATGTATAAAACATGGCATATTTTCGGCGACCCGTCTCTTCAGGTTAAAACCGACACATTAAGCCAAATAGCAGCAAGCTATCTGCCAAATATTATGATTGGTATGGAAAACTTTGAAATAACTACCGATGCCCCAAATTCTCTCGTATGCCTTTCAAACAATAATGAAATAATCGCTTACGGGTATGCCGATAATAGCGGAAATATTGATTTAGATTTAATCAATCTTCCAGATGAGCCAACTGATTTAATCCTTACTATTACTGCTTTAAACAGAGTTACTCTTGTCGATACAGTCGAATTAATTCCAAGCAATGTTCCTTTCCTTCTTTTCAATTCTTTTTCAATAAACGATAGCGAAACAGGAAACGGCAACGGGCAGGCAGATTATGGCGAAAATGTAAAACTTACTGTTAATTTAAGAAATGTCGGCTCTTTGCCAGCTGATAGTGTTTCCGTAAATCTGAGCAGCGATAGCCCTTATATTACATTTGTTCAGGGAACAGCAAACTATTTATCAATAGCTCCGGATAGCATTTATGGACTGCCAGACGGTTTTGAAATTTTATTGAATAAAAATGTTCCGGATATGGAGCCGATTTTAATAAATATTCAGTCAATTTGTCAAGACACTTTAATTTGGAATAGCAGTTTTCAAATAATTGCTCACGCTCCGGTTTTACAACTTGAAGTTATCTCAGTTTTAGACCCAGAGGGAAATAGCAATGGAAAACTTGATATTGGTGAAACCGCTCAGCTTACAATTCAAATTAAAAATAATGGTTCATCAGATATTTGCCAATCCGTTGCGAACTTAAACTCTGTTTATGAACTTTTGGAAATTGAAGAAGGAATTTTCAATTACGATACAATAGCAGCAAATACATCAAAAATCGGCACATGGAATATTACAGTTTCTCCAAACGCCAATACTGCTGATATTGCAGATTTTTCACTTAATATTATAGAAGATGAAGAAATCTTCTTGGAAGAAAACTTCTTTTTGATTATTGGGCAAATACCTGTTCTGGTGCTTGATTTGGATAATAACCATAATTCTGGAACAGCCATTCATTCGGCAATTTCTACAATGGGAATACAGGCAGTTTACTCAACAACTTTTCCAACTGATTTAAATATTTATAAATCAATTTTTGTTTGCTTGGGAACTTCTCCTCAAAACCACGAACTAACTCTCACCCAAGGAGCGAGATTAGCAAATTATTTAAATAATGGGAATTATCTTTATATGGAAGGTGCCGACACATGGTACGAAGACCAGGCAACGGCAGTTCACCAGATGTTTAATATTCAGGGGGTTTCTGACGGTGGAAACGACATCAGCACAATAAACGGGCAAAACAGCCGGTTTACAGAAGGAATGGTGTTCAGCTATAGCGGCGAAAATGCTTATATTGATAGAATAAATGCAATCAACCCTGCTTTCTCTATTTTCAAAAATCAATATCCGCTTTATACCTGTGCTGTTGCTTATAACCAAGGCACTTACAAAACAATTGGTTCATCATTTGAATTTGCCGGGCTGGTAAATAATGAATTTCCTTCTACTAAATCAAATTTGATTATTAAATATTTGGAATTCTTTGATTTAATTGAAACCGAATCTTTGGATTTGAATATGAATAATGGATGGAATATGGTTTCAATTTATCTTGAGCCACGTCCTACTCAGGTAGCAGATATATTTTCAAATGTCAGCAATGATATTCGTATAATGAAAAACGGTTTAGGGCAGTTATACATTCCTCAATATGATATTAACACAATCGGCGAATGGAATACGAATATCGGCTACTTAATCTATACTACTGACGATTTTTCTGTTAATATTCAAGGTTATAAGCTTGCTCCCGAATTCAATACTATTACCATTCCTGCTGGCTGGCGGCTTATTCCTTATTTGAGAGATAATCCAATGAACGCGGTTGTTGCACTAAGCTCAATTACTGAAAACATTGTTGTTGCTAAAAGCCAAAACGGTGGAATTTATACTCCTTTGTATAATATCAATACTATTGGGAATTTGCAGCCACTTTCTGCATATTACATCTATGTTTCCGAATTATCAGACCTTGTTTATCCCGCAAACAATTCTGACAGAAGAGCTACTTTTAATGAGAATGTAGTTTTACAGCCACAAAATAAAGTTAATACTACAGATAACAGTATGGTTGCAATTATTGAATTAAATGAAAATTTTGATGGAAAAGAAATCGGTGCTTTTTCAGGTGATGGTAATTTAGTTGGAGCGACTGTCGTTCAAAATGGAAAAGCTGCATTAGTTATTTACGGAGAAGATGAATTTAATAAGCAAGCTGCAAGAGATGGAGAACATATTACATTCAGAACTTTAACTGAAAGCAGTAACTTTTCTATTAAAATAAGAAATGCTTTTGATATAATTAATAAAAATGAATTTGCTCAAATAACATATAAAAAAGATGCAGTTTTATCGGCAAAAGCGATATTGGAAGAAAGTATTTCAAATGAAGAGCAAGTAAAAGCATTACCAAACCCGGCAAGCAACTCATTCAATTTAGAATTTATTTTGAACGATGCCGATAATTACCAAATCCTTATTTATTCTTCAAACGGTATGTTAATTGATAAAATTTCAGATTATTCTGCTAATCCCGGAGTAAATTATTTCAATTACAACAGCAGCCATTTATCATCTGGATTATATAACGTAATAATTCGGGGAACAAATTATCTGGAAAGCTGTAAGGTAGTGATTGTCAAATAGTTTATTTGTTGAATCGTTTATTTGTTGAATTGTAATTTTCGTTCCCATTACTTTTAAAACTCTTTCCCAAGTTCAACTTGGGAAAGAGAATGAAAAAGCCACATAAAAAGATGTCCTACACCTCGGAGATGTTGGACATCTGCCTTTCATACTTTCTCAAAGTGGTAAGAAAATGCAACGTAGTTGCAATCTGTTTGTAGAAAAATGTGTATTTATTTTAACGAAACTCCGTAGGAGTGTGCAGTTTGTAGCAAAGACAGGTCGCAACTACGTTGCTTTTCGTTCTTTTTTGCATTTTTTCTTCAAACAGGATACTCCTACGGAGCATACAAAGAAAACTATTTTTTCCAAGTTATACGATGACTGCCAGTCATCGTATGACTGAAGCACGCTTTCAAACTTTACGAAAGCCCAAGGAACTTTCTCAAAGTGGGATATATGCAAAGTTCTATATCCCGACAGGGATTATATTTTTGTAGCAATGATTTCCGCTTTTTTATATTATCCCGACAGGGATTAAATTATTTTATTTGTCTTTGAACCCTGATTTACCTGATTTAAGGATTACCTGATTAAACTTTTCTCTATTAATCAAGAAATCCTATAATCCTTCTAATCAAAGTTCTGACTTGTATAATGAAAAAATCATCTCTTCATAACACAAATCATTAATAATCACAGTTCAGTCCAAAAAATCTAAACTCAGAACTCCTGATGCCTCGTAGTTTGTTGTTTCGCATATTTTATAATAAGAAATTAAATTTTAATATAAGTATTTTCAATAGGTCATTAGTTATTGGTCATTAGTCATTAGTAGTTACATACTCAGAACTCCTGATGCCTCGTAGTTTGGTATTTCGCAATCTTGTCATTCCGAAACGAAGTGAGGAATCTCACAACTAATTGCTACCACAGAACTTGAGATTTCTCACTTCGTTTCGAAATGACACATTATCTGCGTAATTTGCGAAATCAATCTTTACGAGGCAACCTTTCTAACTCCTTTATTTTCATTATTGGGACAGGAGTTCTGAAACTATCCCGAAAGGGATAAAAGAAAAGAAAAAGATGTCCAACACTTTCCCAAGTGTTGGACATCTGAAGAAAAATATTGATTTCAAATGCCCGACACTTAATAAAGTGTCGGACATTAAAGAAAAATCAGAACTCCTGATGCCTCGTAGTTTGGTATTTCGCATATTTTATAATAAGAAATTAAATTTTAATATAAGTATTTTCAATAGGTCATTAGTTATTGGTCATTAGTCATTAGTAGTTAAATACTAATAACCAATGACTAATGACCAATAACTAATAAGATAATATTTGCTAAATCAGAACTCCAGACCCCCATAGCGAAAATAAAGGAGTTAGGAGAGTTGCCTCGTAAAGAATAATTTCGCAATTTCAGAACTCCAGACCCCCATAACGAAAATAAAGTAGTTAGGAGATTTGCCTCGTAAAGAATAATTTCGCAAATTACCCAGAAAGGTGTCATTTCGAACCCCCTGATAAAGCAAGTGTTTTATTTAAATGGAGATGACATCACTTAACACAGTCATTCTGAACGAAGTGAAG
>CAZCLJ010000211.1:0-8261 GCA_964499465.1 uncultured Hyphomicrobiales bacterium | reverse complement strand
AAAGAAAACAAATCTCTGTTAAGGGTGATTACAAATACTTTTAACTGATTTTAAATTTTCGCAAAGTAAGAAAAATTTCACTTTCGCACGAGTTTCTTAACTTTGCGAAAGTTAAAAATCTAAACTATCTAAACCTTCTAATCTTTCTAAACTTTATGTCATCTCCATTTAAATAAAGCATTTGCTTTATCTTGGAGTTGCCAATGACATCTTTTCGTGTCGTTCTGGCGTATGTCAGAATCCATCTTGATTTTCCCTAAAAAGAATGGACAAAGAAATATTTTAGTCATTAGTCATTGGTCATTGGTCATTGGTCATTAGTTGTTGGTAAAATACGAATGACTAATAACGAATGACTAATGACCTATAAAAACTATTTTTAAGATGGATTCTGACATCCGTCAGCATTACACTTTTACTTATGTCATCTCTATTTAAATAAAGGTCTTCCTTAATAAGGGGGTTCGAAATGACATTATGATTTTGCACTATTAGTTAGCGGTTTGGTATTATACTCACAGTGGACAGGGTTTAGTTTTCTTTCAACTCCGTAGGAGTATCCGGTTTGTAGAAATAATGATGAAAAAAAAGAAAAGCAACGTAGTTGCGACCTATCTTTACTACAAACAGAACACTCCTACGGAGTTTTGCAAACTCAAAATACTTTTTCTACAAACAGGAAGCAACTACGTTGCTTTTTCTTGCATTTTGCGAAAGTTTCCTATCTTTCGGAAAGTTTTGAAGCATACACGAAGAGATGTCATTGTTAACCCAAATATTAATATTCTTTTCCACTGAAAATTTACCACCTTTTCTTATTTTATTTCTGTTAATTTGAACTTTTTTAGTTTTTAACCATATGATTGTTCAGAATTACAATTTTTAGAACACTCCCCAATAATAATTAATAATTAATAATTAATAATATTTTTTTATTATATTTGCTTATTGTATTTGCTATAGAATTTGTATTGAGGATAATCAATGAGAAAGTTAATTAGCTTTGATTGGGCAGTAAAAAAAATACTAAGAAGTAAAGCAAACTTCGGTATTTTGGAAGGTTTTCTTTCTGAATTGCTAAAAGAAGACATAAAAATTAAGCAACTCCTTGAAAGTGAATCTAATAAAGACATTGCAATTTCAAAACAAAACCGCGTTGACCTTCTTGTTGAAAACACAAAAGGAGAATTGTTCGTAATTTTACTTTATAGTATATACCACTTTAATTATATGCAATTATTAGATGATAATTCTTCAATAAGAAATATTTATAACTATTATAAAACAAATAATCTTTTTATTAAAATAATATCAATTTACATACCTTTTTTAAAAATTGGTGATGGCAGTGATTATATATATAAATTTAATCAACAATATCTTAGTGTTCATAGTAATGATGTTTTAAAGCTTGACAATAGCCAAAAGCATGTTTTTGAGCCAGTTTTGAATAAACAAAATAATGATGAGTATTATCTTATTTTAATTGAAGGGTTTAATAATTCTATTAATAATAAACTTGATGAATGGATTTACTACATTAAAAATGCAGAAATTAAAGAAAATTTTTCAGCAAAAAATATTCAGGATGCAAAACAAATTTTATTTCTATCAAATTTAAATGACAGTGAAATTCAAGACTACGATTCATATCAGTTTGAACTGCATTACCAGGCAAGTATGTATTTATCTAACTATACTCTTGGTAATCTTGAAGGTAGTTTAAGAGGGAGAGAAGAAGGGATTGAAATTGGAAAAGAAGAAAAAGCCAAAGAAATTGCTATAAAAGCTAAACAATCCAATATACCAATTGAAACAATAATTGCTTTAACTGGATTAAATAAAGAACAAATTGACAATTTATAAAGATAATTATTAATTATTAATTGTTAATGATTAATGATAAGTGAGAAAACCGACAGCCGACAGCCGACAGCCGACAGCTAACAGCTAACAGCCGACAGCCGACAGCTGACAGCCGACAGCCGACAACTGACAGCCGACAGCCGACAGCTAACAGCCGACAGCTAACAGCTGACAGCCCATAAACAAGAAAAAAAATATTGAATTAAAAAATAAATATTAAAAATATGCTCTTATTACAGTTCCAAATTGATGAAGATATTTATGCTTTCGATATTCATTCAATAATCGAAGTAGCGCCGTTAGTGGAATTAAAGCAAATTCCTTATGCGCCGGATTATATTTCCGGTGTTTTTAACTATCGGGGAAAATTAATCCCGGTTATTAATTTGTCTATAGTTATAAAAAAGAAATCAATTAATGAGATAATGAGCACAAGAATTATAATAGTTTCTTATAATTCTGAAAAGCATTGCAACAAAATTGTTGGTTTATTAGCTGAAAATGTAACTGAAACAATCACCTGCGGAAAAGCAGACCTACAAAAACAAAGCATAAAAATTGAAAAAGCTCCATATTTTACTGATATTATGATTAGAGGACAGCAAATGATTCAGATTATAGATATTAACAGGTTGATTTCAAATGAGATACAGGAACAGTTCTTTTTAGATGAAAATGATAAGTAATTATGATGATATAGTCCGTTATCTTTTTAAAGAATTTGGTCTAATGCCGGAATCACTCGGGAGAAAAGTTATAGAAAATTCAATTTTGAATTCTATGAAACAACATTCCATTAGTGATTCCAATGTTTTATTAGCAAAGCTTATTTCTGGAGCAATAGACAAACAAACGATTATTGAAGAAATCACAGTGCCTGAAACTTGGTTTTTCAGAGATTATGAAACTTTTATTTTTCTAAAAGAAAATATAAATAAAAGATTAAGTGAGAAATATAATTATAAAATGTCTATTTTGTCTGCCCCCTGCGCTACTGGTGAAGAAGCGTATTCCATTGCAATGCAGTTGCTTGAAACTGGACTGAATCCCGATTCTTTTTCTATAACAGCATTAGATATCAGCGAAAAATCAATTCAGTTAGCCAAAGAAGGAGTATATTCAAAATCATCTTTTAGAGTTGAATTAGATTTTTTAAAAAAGTATTTTTATGAAGATAATGGAAAGTTAGCTATCACTCATAAAATAAAAGAATTAATTCAGTTTAAATGCGAAAATCTAATTTCTAATGATTTCCTAAATTCTTCTGATTATTTCGATTATATTTTTTGTAAAAACGTGCTTATTTATTTGAATGAAAGTGCGAGACAAAAAGTTCTTTTCAATTTAGATAAAAAGTTGAAAAAAGATGGCATTATTTTTTCTGGACATTCTGAATTTATGATATTTCAAAACTATGGATTCCAGCCAATTAATCATACAGGTGCTTATGCTTTTGTTAAAAAGAAACAAGTTGCTCCTGTAAAAAAAGTTATTGATAGTTCTTTAAAAGATAAAGTAGTCAATTCAATTGAAGAATATACTAAGGAATATGCAAGAAAGAAACCAGATTTTTCTAACAGAGTTGAGCAAAAAAAGGAAATTCAAAAGAGCAAAAATTTGAATAATACTTATGGAGATGATTCTGCTAGTATTGATAAGGAATTTGAGAAGCAAAGTAATTCCAATGAAATAAAAGAAAATTCAATTGAAATAATCAGAAATTATGCAAATCAAAGCAAGTTTGATGAAGCTTTGAATATGTGCATGGAGTTGATTAATAAAAATTCAATTAATGATGAAGTATATTTTTTAGTTGGATTAATTTATGAAGCACAAAATAAGTTTGATTTATCTGAACAGAATTACAACAAAGCACTTTATTTGAATCCAAATCACTACGAAGCAGTAGTGCATTTAGGTTTGATTTACGAAAAAAAAGGCAATACTAAACAGGCATCATTATTTAAAGAACGAGCAATAAAAATTCATTCAAGAAAAATGAATAACTCACCTAACTCATTCCCCTCTTGAGAGGGGCAGGGGTGTGTTCTTTGAATCTACTTGTCTTATTCCCCTCTTGAGAGGGGCAGGGGTGTGTTCTTTTTCTTTTATCAAGTTGTGATTTGGTTCGATGAAATATGAGTATGAACAATGAAAATTTGATTAAGGTGATTAAGATTATTTACTTTTTAATAAATATCATATTAATCATAAGCATCACAGTATAAAATGAAAATGGATTAATAACAGACATACAAGAACACACCCCCTGCCCCTCTCAAGAGGGGAATGGTAAATGTGTTATAAAAAAAAATAGATTTACAACTATACTTTAAATTTGAATTGCGTAATGTGAGTGAATAATCAAAATGGAAAAAATTGAAAATACTGCAAAATGCTGGAAAGAAATAGGCGTATGGGGACTTTCCACCTGTGAAAAACTTGATAAGTATATCCACTGCCGTCATTGCCCGGAATACTCAAAAGCCGGCAGGCAATTGCTTAACCGCCCTATTGAAAAGAAATCTATTTCTGAATGGACTAAACAATTTTCTAAAGAAAAAACTGAAACACAGGATATTACTCTTTCTGTTGTTATTTTCCGAATAGAAAACGAATGGCTTGCTATCAGAACTGAATACTTCCAGGAAATTCAGGAGTGGAGACAGAGCCATAGTATTCCTTTTAGAACTAACAGGGTTTTCAAAGGTATTGTAAATATTAACGGAGAGCTTTTGCTATGTATATCAGCTTCAGAGCTAATAGGAGTAGGAAATAAAGGAGTTAACATAGTTGATTTGGCGAAAAAAAGATTAATTATTTTAAAAAGTGAAAATTTAAGATACGTTATTGAAGCAGATGAATTTATTGGAGTTATTAGTATTTCTCAGGAAGAATTGCAAAAAACGCCATCCACTATTTCAAAATCGCCTAAATCTCTTTCGGTGCGTCTATTTAATTTTAAAAAATTACAAATTGGATTGCTTGACCAGGATAAATTATTCAATACGATTGAAGAGGAATTAGTATGGTAAATAAGAACGATAATATTGGCGAAGATACTACAATGCTTGAGCTGTTTCGCATCGAAACAGAGAACTATTCAAGAGTTTTGGAAACTGGATTGGTTGAACTTGAAAGCGATTCCTCACCCGATAAAATTGAACCACTTATGCGGGCTGCTCACTCAATTAAAGGAGCTGCGCGTATTGTCGGGCTAAATACCGCAGTAGTGATTGCTCATTCAATGGAGGATATGCTCTCGGCTGCGAAAAAAGGTGATTTTACTTTGGATTCCTCTGATATTGATATTTTGCTTACTGCTACTGACGTTTTTACTAATATTTCTCAATTACAGGTTAACCAGTTTAATGATTTTTTAGCAGAAAATGAGCATAAGATTACTGATATTAGCAATAAAATTCAAAACTCTTTAAACAGTCCTAAAGAAAAAAAAGTTACTGTTGAAAAGCCAGTTCTGGCAAAGGAAAAACCAATCATCGAAATTCAAAACAATATTGACATTTCCTTATTAGAACTGTTTAAATCAGAAATAAAAACTAACTACGAACTGATTAAGAAATCAATGGAAGTGCTAATTGAAAATTTCCAAAAAGATGATATGAGCAATCTTATCCGTGCTGTTCATTCTATTCGCGGTGCTTCCCGCATTATTGGTCTTAACACTTCTGCTGAACTTTGCGGAGCTTTAGAAAATCAACTGACAGAATTTTCAAAATCTGAAACTATTTTTAATTCCAATCAAATTGATATATTAAAAAAAGCATCTGAAATTTATAACAATTTAGCTGAAATTGAAGAAAACATTTTTATTGAAAAAACAAACGAACTTTATAATGATTTCATAAATTTACTTAGTGCTGTAAAAGAAGACTTTTTGAAAAATGATGTTCCAACTCAAGTTGAAAAATCAGAAACAAACGAAGAGAAGCCGATAATCGCTGAAGT
The DNA here is from genome assembly GCA_964499465.1 of uncultured Hyphomicrobiales bacterium. Classification (GTDB taxonomy): domain Bacteria; phylum Bacteroidota; class Ignavibacteria; order Kapaibacteriales; family UBA2268; genus JAAYJM01. Next base: position 2,426 of record CAZCLJ010000211.1, on the reverse strand, counting down.
AAAAAAGGAAATAAAGGAAGAACCAGCAAAAAAAGAAGAAATAAAAGAAGTTGCTGTTAAAGAGCAGGCACAAATTACTTTGCATACCGACGCAAAGCAGCAAAAGCAACAGGAAGCAATTGTTAGGGTTCTGGCTGAAAATCTGAATAAATTACTCGGCTTTGCCGGCGAATGTTTAGTGCAGGCAAGAAATGCAAAGAGTTTTTCTCCTTTTTTGCTAAATTTAAAGAAAAGGATTATGTCGCTTAATTCTTTTAAAGAAAATATTTTTCAGGATTTAGAAAGCTATAAGATTTCAGATGAGATTATAGAAAAATTTAATGATTCGACCAAAGAATTAGATGCAATTCTAATCTTACTAATTCAATACATTGAGCAATTTGAGAACTTTTCCCGTAGAATAGAAAGCACAGCAGAACGACTTTACAACGAAGCTGTTGCAACAAGGATGCGTCCTTTTTCAGAAGGATTGCACGGTTTTACCCGTATGGTGCGAGATGTTTCCAAACAACTTGAAAAAAAAGTAAAATTGGAAATAATTGGTGAAAATACCCGTATTGACAGAGATATCTTAGAAAAGCTGGAATCTCCGCTTAACCATCTAATCCGCAATGCTATTGACCACGGATTAGAAACTCCGGAAGAGAGAATTGCTCTTGCGAAAGACCCGACTGGAACTATAACAATTGAAGCACATCATTTTTCTGGAATGCTTATTATTGCTGTTAAAGATGACGGAAAAGGCATTAATTTAGAACGACTTCGGGAAAAAATTGTTGAAAAGGGATACACTACTTTCGATATGGCAAAGAATATGAGTAAAAATGAGTTGCTCGAATTTTTATTTTTGCCCGGTTTTTCTACTGCTGGAAAAGTTACTGAAATCTCTGGAAGAGGCGTCGGGCTTGATATTGTTTTTTCGATGGTGCATAGCGTTGGCGGAACAATTAGGGCAGATACGGAATTTGGCAAAGGTTCGTCATTTCAGTTACAACTGCCTTTGACTTTATCTGTTATTCGTGCTTTGCTTCTTTCAATTCGTAACGAAACTTATGCAATTCCACTTTCACGCATTGATAGAATTTTGAAGGTAAATACTGCTGAACTTCAGATAATTGAGGACAAGCAATATTGTATTTTTGAACAGGAAAATATTGGTATTATTGATTCTTATCAGGTTTTTGGATATGAGCAGCCAAAACGCGAAAGTAATTTCCTTAATGTCATTATAATAAGCGATTTGCTTAACCGCTACGGAATGGTTATAGATAAGTTGATTGGAGAAATGGATTTGGTTGTTGTTCCTCTGAATCATAAACTTGGCAGAATTCCAAATATTTCTGCAGGGGCTATTCTTGACGATGGCTCGCCGGTTTTGATTTTTGATGTTGAAGATTTGGTGCGTTCTATTGATAATCTGCTTACTGCCGGTCGCATTGAAAAATTAAGTCAGGTAGATAAAGTTGCTCATAAGAAGAAAAGAATTCTTGTCGTAGATGATTCTTTGACCGTTCGCGAGGTTGAAAGAAAATTACTCGAAAACAATGGATACGAGGTTACCGTGGCTATTGATGGAATTGATGGCTGGAACGCTTTGCATCGTGAATATTTCGATTTGATGGTTTCCGATATTGATATGCCGCGTATGAATGGAATTGACTTAGTCAAGCGGGTTAAAAGCGATAGCAAGTTGAAATCTATTCCAGTAATGATTGTATCCTATAAAGACAGAGAAGAAGACAAACGCCTTGGATTGGAAGCCGGTGCAAATTATTATTTGACAAAAAGCAGTTTTCACGATGATGCTTTAATTGGAGCTGTTGAGGATTTAATTGGAAAAGCTGAGTAATGAAAGTTGTAAAATTTAAAATTTCTCGTCATTTCGCCTCCTGATAAAAAAAGAGTTTTATTTTGGGGGTTAGCAATGACATCTTTTATTTTACTCTGCAAAACTAAGCAAAACTTCTTAAACCAGATGTCCTACATCTGCAAGATGTAGGACATCTTCACAATGTTCATAAGCCCTTATAATTTCAGAACTCCTTACCCCATAACCAAAATAAAGGAGTTAGGAGATTTACCTCGTAAAGAATAATTCCGCAAATTACCCAGAAAGGTGTCATTTCGAAACGAAGTGAGAAATCTCAAGTTTCGTGTTAGCAATGACTTGTGAGATTCTTCACTTCGTTTCAGAATGACTGTGTTAAATAATGTCATCTCCATTTATATAAAGGTCTTACTTTATTTTTGGGGTTACCAATGACATCGCTATTTTTTACGACCAAAACTTTACGAAAGTTAAGAAACTTTCGCAAAGTGTAAGAAAAAGCAACGTAGTTGCTTCCTGTTTGTAGAATAAGTATTTTGAGTATGCAAAACTCCGTAGGAGTGTTCTGTTTGTAGTAAAGATAGGTCGCAACTACGTT
>CAZCLJ010000210.1:0-8305 GCA_964499465.1 uncultured Hyphomicrobiales bacterium | reverse complement strand
CCAACAAACCAACAAACCAACAAACCAACAAACCAACAAACCAACAAACCAACAATTCAACAAATCAACAATTCAACAAATCAACAATTCAACAATTCAACAAATCAACTCTTCCTTATCTCATTAAGCATAAGCTCTGGAAAATTTGACGCAATAGCATTAACGTGAAACTGCTTAATATAATTTAATTCTTCAATAGTATCAACAGGATAGCAGCCGAGAATAATATTGTTTTTATGGGCATCTTCAGAAATATCTGAGTTAATTTCTAAAATAGAGCAAAAGAACGCTTCGCAGTTAAGTTCTTTTACAATTACAGAAGGAAGACGTGGGTCGTTGTAATGTTTGAGCGCAGCAGTAATTAGATTACTATCTATTTCTTTGATTTTTTTGAGCAGTTCAAATCTGAAAGATGTAAAAATTGTGAACTGTTCGTAATTATGTTTATTTACAACACTCAAGATATTAAATAAATTGTCGATAAGAAAAGTTGAATTAGCTTTTATTTCTAAAAGTAAATAAGCTTTATTTTTAACTAATTCAAAAATATCATCTAATAGAGGAATACTTTCTCCTGAAAAATTCGTGTGAAATTTTGAACCGATATCTAACCTGAGAATATCTTCATATAATAAGTCATTGATAGCTTTTTTAAATGTTGGTATTATAAAGTCATGATAAACTACAGGATATTTATCTTTAGTTAATTGAACGTCAATTTCAATAAATTCAGCACCAATTTTTATAGCTTCTTCAATTGATGAAATTGTATTTTCAGGTGCAGTTCCGGAAGAACCTCGGTGTGCTGCAACGAGTAGTTCATTTTTAAGAGCAAATTCTTTTAAAGGAAACATTTTATATATTTTATTTGTAATTAAACAATTATAGTTGTATATTATTTTTTTGGAATTCTAATTTTCAAAAAAATAAAAAAAATGAATATTGAAATTGAAATCCAATATTCTAAATGGCAAATTTACTATAAAAATTTGAAAATTATATTAAATTAATAAAAATTAAGAAATTGGAATATGAGTCAGGATTCTTTGATTAAATTATTATTTAAAAATCAATTACAAAATAATAATCCTTCAGAAAATTTATCACAAGAAAATAAATTATTATATTACATATTAAATTCTTCTCCTGATGCAACAGTAATAACAGATTTAACAGGAAAAATAGTATTTATATCCCGGCGGCTTGCCGAACTTTTTAGATTAAATGGAAATGATTATATTGGAAAGTCAGTTTTCAACTGGGTAGCACCAGACAATATTGAAAAAGCGATTGCTAATATGAGCAAATTTGGTAAAGGAGTTCAACCAACATATACTCAATATCATTTATTAAGAGAAGACGGAACATCTTTCGTTGGCGAAATAGATGCTTCCATCGTTAAAGATGAAAATGGAATCCCTTTTGCAATTTTTTCAAATATTTTTGATGCTAATGAAAGGGTAAAAGATTACAATGCATTCATTTTAATGCAAAAACAATTAGAATTAAGAAATAAATTAGATAGGGCATTTTTAATTGGTAAAGATGAATTAACTTATACTGAAATTCTAAATATTGTTTTGAATATAGCCAATAGTCAAATGGGGTATTTTTGTTGTATTAATAAAAATAACAATATCTGTTTTGACAATGTTAGAACAAATTATTTGCTGGGAAATGAAGAAAAATCAAAAGAAAAAACATTGCAAAAAGAGATTTGGACAGAAATAGTTAAACAAACTATTGAAGAAAAAAAACTTATTATTTATAACAATGGATTTGAAGATTTAAATTCAGAAACGAACGTAAAAAATGCATTAGTAGTTCCGATAATATTCAATGACTTAATTATTGGGGTTATTGCTGTAGCAAATAAGAACTCTGATTATTCAAAAGCAGATTCAATGCAATTGGAATTAATTGCAAAATATATTGCTCCTACACTAAAAACAAGATTAGAATTAGAGGAAGAAAAGAAAGAAAAGAAAAAAACACAAAATGATTTACAAATTAGTGAATTACGTTTTCGCAAACTCACCGACACAATGTCTTCTGCTGTTTTTATTCATAACAGAAAGAATTTTATTTATTTAAACCACGCTGCAACAGAAATATCCGGTTATTCAAAAGAAGAACTTCTCGAAATTCATTATGCAAAATTGATTCATCCTGATTATTTAATGACAGTAGAGGATTTACAAGCTTTTTTAAGGAATTCAGTCAATAATAAACAATTTGAAATCAAAATTCTTACAAAGAATAAAGGAGAAAGATGGCTTGATGTTAGTACTAATACATTAAATCTAAATAATTCCTCAATAATTATTGGCATTGTAAATGATATAACATCAAGGAAACAAATAGAAAATTCATTAAAAGATTCAAATGAAAAATATAAAATACTATTTGAAAATTCATTAGATTCTATCATTGTGGCAGATGCAGCCACCGGAATTATGATTGATTGCAATCAAAATGCTACAAAGCTGTTTGAACTGGAAAAATCAGAAATAATCGGTAAATTACAATCTACTTTACCTCTACCGAAAGTTTCGTTTAATAAATATAGCGAGGTTTATATTTATCATTATCAAAAAGATTTAAAAGGAATTATTGAAACAAAACTACATACAAAATCAGGGCGGACAAAAGATATATCTATTATTTCTAATACTTATGATTTCAATGGTAAAATATATTTACAAGGAATCTTTCACGATATTACTGAAAGTAAAATATATAAGAAAGAATTAGAACTTAAATCAAAAATTATAGATGCTGCAAGTGATTCAATTTTCTTATTTGACAATGAAGGTAATATTTTATATGCTAATAAAATCGCTTATACTATTCGTGGCTATTCTAAAAATGAATTTTTAAGAATGAAAATTACTGACTTAGATGAAGAAGAAAATAAAGAATTATTTAATAGCAGAATTGAATTTTTACATAAACACGGAAAGATAAGATTCGAATTAGTTCATATATGCAAAGATGGAAGTCGTATTCCTTTCGAGATAAATACACAATTATTAATAATAAACGATTTGCAGATTTGTCTATCTATTGCCCGTGATATCACAGAACGAAAGAAAATGGAAAATGAAATTATAAAATCACGTGAGAATTTTAAAAAACTATTTGAATCGTCTCCCTTTCCATTATTGCTTATTAAAGAAAGTGATAAATCAATTATAATACTAAATAAAGCTACTTTAAAACTATTTGAATATGAAGAAGACTTAGAAGAAATTGACAATTTAGATGTTATTGATTTCTATTTTAATTTAAGCGACAGAAATAATGTAGTAGAAATTTTGAATAGTAATAAAGAATTGAAGAATTTCGAAGTTAGTTTTAAAAGTAAGAAAAACAAAGTTATAAGTGCAATAGTTTCTGTAGTTCGAATTGATTATGAAAATGAAGTAACTTTTATTGTGGGAATAGCCGATATTACTGAATTGAAGAAAATTGAAGAAGAATTGATAATTGCAAAAGATGCTGCAGAAGAAGCAAGCAAGACAAAAAGTGAGTTCCTTGCTAATATGAGCCACGAAATAAGAACTCCTTTAAATTCAATTCTGGGTTTTTCTGATTTAATCAAATACCAATCCGATGATGAAAACATTATTGAATATGCTGATATTATTAATTCCAGTGGGAAAAATTTCCTTTTCATCTTAAACAATATTCTTGAATTGTCTAAAATTGAATTCGGAAAAATTTCAATTTTGTATGAACCAATTTTTATTGATAGCATCGTAAAAGATATTAAACAGATGTTTGATTATTCAGCAAAAGAAAAGAATCTGGAGTTTATTATTAATGTTGCTAATGATTTAGATATGCAATTCTATATTGATAATCTAAAACTAAGACAAATTCTTTTTAATATTATTGGAAATGCTTTCAAATTCACTCAAAATGGTAGTGTAATTGTTTCTATTTATAAAAGTAAAAATGATAATGATTCAAATTCTGTTGATTTGTTCTTTGAAGTAAAAGATACTGGGATTGGTATTCCAGAATCAAAAAAGGCACTAATTTTCGAGGATTTCAAACAACTTGATAGTGATATTCAAAAAAAATACGGCGGAGTTGGTCTGGGACTTTCGATTAGCAAACGTTTAGTTGAAATGATGAATGGTGAAATTGCTGTGGAAACTGTGCTTGGAAAAGGTTCTACTTTTACTATTTCTTTAAAAAATGTCAGCACTATTGGATTGCATTACTCTAAAGATGATATGATACTGATAGAAAATATCAACTTTAAACCAGCAACAATTCTTATTGCCGATTCTGATATTAACAACCGTTATCTGATTAGATTATTTTTAAGTTCTTATAAAATAGTTATATACGAAGTTGAAAACGGAGATGACCTTATTGAATTAGCTTCTAATTTTAAACCCGATATTATTATATCTGACGTTAAAATGAAACTATCAAATGGTCGCGAAGTTATTGATATTATTAAATCTGAACCCGAACTGAAAAGAATTCCTTTAATTCTTTCCTGTTCCAATGACATTCTTCCGGAATTAGATAAATCCATTTTAAATTGCGATGGTATCCTTACTACTCCATTCGAAAATATTGAGTTAATAAAAGAATTAGTGAAATTTATTCCGGTGGAAAAGTAAAGATTCTTTTGCATCTTTTATAAAATTTAAAAAAAGATGCAATTTTTTTACACTTTTTTAAAATACGATAAAATATATCCGATTTCAAAACGTTTATATTTAAAATATTAATTAAATGGAGGGAAAATGAGTGAATTAATCAACAATTCAATTGAAAGAAAAGCAAAACTAAAAAAGCTTATTCTTAAATTGCACTCGGGCGAATCCGAAGCAAACGTTCGCCGTGAACTAATTGAAAATCTTAGCGGTATTCCTTATGGTGAAGTTGTCGAAGTAGAGCAGGAATTAATTAGTGAGGGCTTGCCAGAATCTGAAATATTAAAACTTTGCGATGCTCACTCAGCCGTTCTTCACGGTCATATTGATTTACAAGGTGCTAAAGAAATTCCAGATGGTCATCCGGTTGATGTTTTTATTAAAGAAAATATCGAATTAAAAAAAGTAACAAATCAAATAAGAGAATTGCTTGAAGAAGTAGAAAAATCGCAAAACTTAACTGATACAATCCTGAAGTTGCGAAGTGCTTTTAATCTTCTCTTTGATGTAGATAAGCACTATCAGCGAAAGGAATATTTACTTTTTCCATTTCTCGAAAAACAAGGAATTACTGGTCCTCCAAAAGTAATGTGGGGAAAACACGACGAAATACGTGAATTGCTCAAAGGAAGTATAGAGCTGCTTCAAACCCCGGAAATTACTGCAGAAGAACTGCTTGCCTCCGCTGAAATTATTCTCATTCCAGCGATTAACGGAGTTGACGATATGATGCTTAAAGAAGCAGAAATCCTCTTTCCAATGGCACTTGATAAATTAGCTGATACTGACTGGTTAGAAATTAGCAGACAATCGCTCGAAATTGGTTATTGCATTTACGACCCACCAACAGAATGGCTGCCGGAAGGTGCAGAACATCTAAATATAAATGAAGCACAGAAAACCGGTGCTAATATCCAGTTGCCTACTGGTAGCTTTACCCCGGAAGAACTTCTTTGCATTTTAAATACCTTACCAGTTGATATAACTTTTGTTGATAAAAACGATAAAGTAAAGTATTTTTCGCAAAACAAAGACCGCATTTTCCAAAGGAACCGAGCTATTTTGAATCGAGATGTCAGGCTTTGCCATCCACCGGCAAGTGCGCATATAGTAGATAAAATCATTGAGGATTTCAAAAGTGGGAAAGAAAACCGTGCTCCTTTTTGGATAAAAATGGGTGAAAAGTTTATTTATATAGAATATTTTGCTCTTCGCAACGAAAAAGGCGAATATCAGGGAACTCTTGAGGTTTCTCACGATATCGCAGGATATCGCGCTCTTGAAGGCGAACAAAGAATTCTTTCTTATTCAAAAGAGGGGTAATAAGATGAGCGATAATTTAATCATAAGCCCAAGAACGAAGGTTTTGCAATTAATTGAAGCGTACCCACAATTAGAAGAAATTTTAATTTCGTATGTTCCGGCTTTCAAAAAATTGAAGAACCCTGTATTGCGTAAAACCGTTGCAAAAGTAGCAACTCTTCAGCAGGCAGCAGCTATTGGCAATGTTAAAATAGAAGATTTAATTAATTTATTAAGAAAAGAAGTAGGACAAGATATGTGCGAAGAAGCAAGTGGCTCTGTTTATAATACAAAAAAGCCAGATTGGTTTAACGAAAATTTAGTGAAAAAAGATTTAGATGCACGCGAAATGCTTGGAAGAGGAGAGCATCCCGTTGCTCTTGTTATGGCTGATTTAAATGTATTGGAAAATAATTCTATTTACAAATTAACAGCGCCATTCCTCCCTGCCCCGCTTATTGATAAAGCAACAAGCATAAATATAGAGCATTGGGTCGATAAGAAAAGCGATGAAAATTATAATATATTCTTTTATAAGAAAGCTCTTTAATGATTAATGATTAATGATTAATGATTAGTGATTAATGATTAATTTTTGTTTGATATGTTCTTTGAAAATTTGAAGAAAGAATTAAGAAAAAAATGATAAAAATATCCCGATAAGGATTTGAAATTTGTAACAATACTTAATTTGGGTGCCTTTAATTCCTACGGAATAAATTTCAAAGGCACTATCCCTTTTTTACTTACTTTAAACAAGAACTAATATTTGTGCAAAATTGTTAGCCTTGTTAGGAGGGGAAAGCTAAAACACAGAACAGCTCTTGTTCCCCTCCTAATAAGGAGGGGCAGGGGAGGTGTTAAAAGGTTCTATTAATAAATTTAGTATTTTTTAAGAATTAAAGCATATTATCTTATTTGTAATGCACTACTACTCTATATTTATTTAATTTTATCAACTAGGAAAGTTGAGTGATTAATGATTAATTTTTGTTTGAGACGTTCTTTGAAAATTTGAAAAAAGTATTAAGAAAAAAATGATAAAAATATCCCGATAGGGATTTGATATTTGTAATAATGCTTAATTTGGGTGCCTTTAATTCGTACGGAATAAATTTCAAAGGCACTATCCCTTTTTTACTTACTTTAAACAAGAACTAATATTTGTGCAAAATTGTTAGCCTTGTTAGGAGGGGAAAGCTAAAACACAGAACAGCTCTTGTTCCCCTCCTAATAAGGAGGGGCAGGGGAGGTGTTAAAAGGTTCTATTAATAAATTTAGTATTTTTTAAGAATTAAAGCATATTATCTTATTTGTAATGCACTACTACTCTATATTTATTTAATTTTATCAACTAGGAAAGTTGAGTGATTAATGATTAATTTTTGTTTGAGACGTTCTTTGAAAATTTGAAAAAAGAATTAAGAAAAAAATGATAAAAATATCCCGATAGGGATTTGATATTTGTAACTGGAATTACCCTTGACTATGCTTATCCCGTAGGGATTATATATAAAATAAGCATTTAAATATTTAATTCCTACAGAATAAAAAGACATTAAAGAAACATTGTTACAAATATCAAATCCCTAACGGGATAAGCAGAATAGCACATTTTAATTATAGGTAATGATTAGTGTATTATAATTGTTTACCAATGACTTAATATCTTTTATTCTATAAGACTTTGCGAATTTTCTTAACTTTCGTAAAGTTTTATTAACTCAAATCATACTCTTAATTTATTTAAATTTCTTGTTAAATTGAATTTAAAAAAAAATGAAATATACAAACGAAACTGTTAGAAGACAAGACAGATTGCTTGATGAAAAATCAGCTGTCGAAATACTTCGGAATGGCGAATACGGATTTCTTGCAATGCAATCTGAAAATGGCGGTGGGTATGGCTTGCCGATTAGTTACGTATGGAATGGAGTTGATTCAATATATCTGCATTGCGCACCTGTTGGAAGGAAGTTACGTTGTATTGAATTATGCAATAAAGTAACATTTTCCGTTGTTGGAAAAACCAAAGTCATATCAGAAAAATTTACTACTGCTTATGAAAGTATCGTTTTAGAATGTAATGCTTCTATTAATCTACCAAAAGAAGAAAAAATGATAGCATTGGAATTGTTAATAGAAAAGTATTCGCCTAATGACAAAGAAATCGGATTAGTTTATGCAGAAAAGTCTTATGACCGCACTGAAATTATTCGTTTAGAAGTAGAAAGCTGGTCTGGAAAATGCAAAATAATTGATAATTGACAATTGATAATTGACAATTGACAATTGACAATTGACAATTGACAATTGACAATTGA
>CAZCLJ010000209.1:0-8321 GCA_964499465.1 uncultured Hyphomicrobiales bacterium | reverse complement strand
TGATTAGTGATAAATGATTAGTGATAAATGATTAGTGATAAATGATTAGTGATAAGTGATAAATGATTAGTGATAAGTGATAAGTGATTAGTGATAAGTGATAAATGATTAGTGATAAGTGATAAATGATTAGTGATAAGTGATAAGTGATTAGTGATTAGTGATAAATGATAAATGATTAATATTAATACCAAGTTTAGAACTCCTGCACCCATAACGAAAATAAAAGAGTTAGAAGATTTGCCTCGTAAAGAACAAATTCGCAGTTAGCAAATATCATTCTAATTGTTATTGGTCATTAGTCATTGGTTATTAGTTTGTAACTACTAATGACTAATTACGAATAACTAATGACTTATACCAAACCGCTAACAATAATGGTAATATTATCTGTCATTCTGAAGCGCAGCGAAGAATCTCACAACTTCTTGTTACTACAGACTTTGAGATTTCTCACTTCGTTTCGAAATGACATTATGATTTTGCACTATTAGTTAGCGGTTTGGTATTAATGATAGTACTCTTTTAAAAATTTAACTACTTATTATAAAATATGCGAAATACCAAACTACGAGGCATCAGGAGTTCTGAAAGTAAGAAGATTTCTTCTACTTTTGTAAAGTTTCTTAACTTTGCAAAAGTTTATAAAATGTCATCTCCATATAAATAAAGGTCTTACTTTATAAGGGGGGGCTGAACGACAACTGTAAAACTCCCTTATAATATTATCTCTATTTTTCTTTTACACTTAGGGCAAATTGGCTCTTTATTCTTAAAACAATTATAATCTATTGAGTAATAATTTCTTGCGATTAATAACTCATTGCAAAAAGGACAGTAGGTATTGTTTGCATCGCTTAAATTTGTATTACCAATATAAACATATTTCATTCCATTTTTCTTTGCAATCTCTTTTGCTTCTATTAAACTGTTTATATCTGTAGCTTTTGTGTTTTGCATTTGGAAATTTGGAAAAAACCTGCTGAAATGCAGCGGAATATCAACGGATACATCAGCAAGAAAACTGCTTATTTTTTCAAAATCCTCATCATCATCGTTCAAACCGCTGATTACAAGATTTGTTATTTCCAATGCAATTTTTTTACTTTCATAAATTGCTTTTATATTTTCTAAAATTGGTTCAAGTCGTCCACCAGAAATTTGTTTATATAAGTTGTTATCCATAAATTTCAAATCAATGTTCATTGCTTGCACTAACTCTTCTTTTAAAATCATATCTAATGTTTGAGAGCTGAAGAATCCATTTGTAACAAATAGATGAAAAAGATTTTTATATTTTGGAATTTCTCTTGACTGCAAAATCATATCGCGTGCATATTCAAAAAAAATAGTCGGCTCTGAATAAGTATAGGCAATTCCATCAAAATTTACTTTTGAGCATAATTCAAAAAAACGTTCAATATTAATTATTGGGTTTGAAATAAAAGTATGAGAATTGTGGAATTGCTGCGATAGATGACTATTCTGGCAGTTTTTGCAAGTGAAATTGCAGCCCGGTGTTCCGAATGAAAGCACTTTGCTCCCCGGTTTAAAGTGGTAAAGCGGTTTCTTTTCAATTGGGTCAATAGCAAGCCCTTCCGGTTTACCCCAGGTTATTGTAAACAGCTCTCCATCTATATTTTTGCGTAATTCGCAGTTGCCGTATTCACCATTTTTTATTTTACAAAAATGAGAACAGAGCAGGCAGTGAACACCTTTATTCTCTAATTTCTCATAGAGCAAAGCCGGGTGGAAATATAAATTATTCATATTTATTTAAAATTTTTTGTTGAGCAATTTCTACTGCCTTATGTAGTTTTTCAATTAATAGTTTTTGCGGAGGCAATAAAGTAAGATATTCAGCAACCCGAATATTACTTTTTTCTAATTGCATAAGTTCTATATGTTCTTCATTTTTTCCGGCACAAAGGATTAATCCAATAGGAGTGTTCTCGCCTTCTACTTGTTCATATTTCTCAAGATATCTTAAGTACAATTCCATTTGTCCTTTATATGCTGCTTGAAATTCTCCGATTTTCAAATCAATCGCTACTAAACATTTTAATCTGCGGTGATAAAACAAAAGGTCAATAAAATAATCTCTGCTATCTATTGAAATACGCTTTTGTCTTGTTAAAAATGCAAAATCACTGCCTAATTCAGTAATGAAATGCTGAAGTTCTACAATAATCGCAGTTTCTAAATCTTTTTCAGAGTATTTGTCAGAAAGCCCTAAGAAATTAAGTAAATAAGGGTCTCTAAAAATTAAATCCGGGTTTAAAATATTTTCATTTTTCAAAGATTCCAATTCATTAATAATAGTCAATTCCGGCTTTTTGCTAATAGCAGTGCGTTCGTATAGCATTGATTGAATTCGTTCCTGCAACTGCCTTGATGACCATCTTTCTAATTTGCACATTTCTATATAGAATTCTCTCTTTAATTGGTTATCCATATAAATAATGCTTCTGAAATGAGTCCAACTCAATTCTCTACGCAGTGCGTAGACAATTTGTTTTTCTGGAAAAACAATAGCAAATTGCAAACAATGTCTAAGGTGCTTTTCGCTCCAACCTTTTCCATACTCTTGAGTTAATTGTTCTGAAATGCCAGCTATGATTTGTTTGCCATACTCCGCCCGGTTGTTCTTTAGCACTTCGTCATTAATTCGCTTACCAATGCTCCAATAGAGCAATGTAATTTCTGAATTTACTGCTAATGCTACGTCTTGCCTGCTTTTTTCAATAAGTTCTTTAATATCATTTGCAACTGGCAAAACAGCGTTTTTCTCTATTGTGTCCATATTTTTTTAATAAATTTGTTTATAACTCACATTACGCATTCCACTATTGAGATGTGAAAAAGAGTAGAACTGATAAGTTCTTTAATGCAGTTTTCTTATTTCCTGTTATAACTAATCATTATCTATATCTTTAAAACGTGCTGCTATTCTACTTATCCCATAGGGATGAAATATTTGTAACAAAACTTTTTTTTGAGTTTTTTATTCCGTAGGAATTAAATATTAATTTGATTCTTTAATATATAATCCCTACGGGATAAGCACAGTCAAGGATTATTCTGGTTACAAATATTTAATTCCTACGGAATAAATTTCAAAGACATTAACTTACATACTCACTCACCTTACGCATTGGTGATTTAATAATAAAATCTTTTGTTATTTTTAAAATATAATTCTTTGTGTTCTTTGTGGTTATTTCTTTTAACACAAAGGGCACAAAGTATTACACTAAGAACACAAAAAGAATATTTTAAAAAGCAATACTTCTCAACTTAATAATTATTTACAATAAAAGTTATAATAAGTATTTTGCGTAAAATGAGCAATAAACATGCAAGAACACAAACCTGCCCCTCTCAAGAGGTTAATTAGAAAGAAGGAATTTTTAATATGAGTCCAATTCAATTCTCTACGCAGTGAGTAGAAAATTTGTTTAAACTATTTCAACTTATCCATACAATCTCTAAAAGGCATAAAATTGCGACTACCTAATATTCTGTCACTTACTTCCAAATATTTATTATATTGTGATGGAGTTCGAAAGAAATATTGTTCTACAATACTTTCATTTACGGTTATTGCTACTAAAATTAATGATACATCATAATAAATACTATCTTTAATATTATTAATATTATTTAGTTCTACTAAAAATTGAGAATATATATTTGAATCAACTAATAATTCGTTCATCTTATAATCAGGAACATATCTTATTCTTTTAGGGCTTATTGGGTCTTGTCCTGTAGTATCATTAATTGTAAACGCCTCAATTTCATGAACAACACCATTTTTTGAAAAAAATATGCCAATATATGAATCCTGTTCTTCACAAAAACCTTTATAAAGTACAACCAAAAAGCAAAATGTAAATGTTATAAAAAAAAATTTCTTGATAATTATTTATCCTTAAAAATTTTAATTATTAAAACGGCTCTGTTGCTACATCAATTAAAAACTCTTTTATTTCCTCTTCTGGAATTGGAGTTCCAACATATTCAATTTGTTCGGTATATGAAATATCTTTAAAATATGATATTTGTTGTCTGAAAAGTTTTTCAGAAAATTCATCACCATAAAAGAAATTAGCTCTTTCTGATATTTCTTTCAATTTATGATGTTCTTTCAAAATAAAATAAAGGTCAACATAATCTTTCCATTTTGCTCGTCTGGCTAAAGCAAAAGCTTTCATTGCAGATAAATCCAGCAGGGAAGGCAATGTTATATAGCTATCAAAAGTTATATTATGAGGAATATCGTAAGGATAATTAAAAAAAGTCATTTGAACTTCATTAATTTTAATTGTTAAAATGAAAGAATCCTCGTGTATAATGCAATAGTCGTATTTAAAAAGTTTTATTTTTGATTTGATATCACTTTTATTTATTTTATTGAATTTGAATAAATCAAAATCAATTGAACGGCGATGTCCTAAATGCAATGCAATAGCAGTTCCACCAACTAAATAATAGCTTTTTTTGAACTTCTTAATGAAAGGAAGAATTTCTACTTGCTCTTTTGTTAAAATTTCATTGTGCATTTTTTTTAAAATAAAGGTTGAAGAAATTTTTTGTTGATGGAAAATAATTGCAGCGCAGCCCAGAGGTGTTTTTATAAAATATTTCGGCTACTTTCTTAACACCAAGCAGTTTAAAAAGCTCTCTAACATCGTTTGCATCGCCATAGTTCAATATAAATTCAACCAGCACATCTAAAGAAATATTTTCTTTAGCGTCCTGGCGAATATACCAAAACATACTGCTTCGCTCTCGGATAAACTGCTTTATTTCAGGACTATTTTCTTCCATTTATTTATTTTTTCTATATTAGAAGCACTTCTTGTATAATTTCAAACATTAAGTATAAATGTCCTTTAAAATTGTTTTAAAATCATAAACAACCATCTGACTAATTATGGCTGATATGTTCTATTAGCCCATCAACAAGTTGATAGTTTTGCTATTGCAATCAAATGCAGCTTAGATACCCGCCGTCAACAGGTAGAGAAACGCCATTAATATATGCCGCTTCTTTGCTTGCAAGAAAAACAGCAGCATTTCCAATCGCTTCAGGAGCAATAAATTTCTTTAGTGGAACATCTGAAATCAGTTCATTAGTAAACTCATCGCTACTTTTTTTCTCAATTAATGCCTGATATTTAATATAATCAGCAAGTCGCTCTGTTAAAGTGAATCCGGGAAGAATATTATTAACAGTTATACCAAAAGCAGCAAGTTCCTTGGATAATGATTTAGCCCAGCTTCCCATAGCACCTCTGATTGTATTTGAAACACCATTATTTATAAGAGGTTGCTTCATACCAACAGAAATAATATTAATTATTCTGCCATATAGAGAATTAATCATATTTTCGGAAACAGTTTGAGTAATAAGCTGTGCAGAAATTATGTGCTGATTATATGCAGAAATTAGAATTTCATAAGGTTGCTCAATCAATTTCCCTACTCCAGGTCCCCCAGTGTTATTCACTAAAATGTCAAAAGGATGATTTTCTTTGATATAATTAGCAACAATGGAATTAGTTTCCAAAGGATGAGCCATATCAGCAACAATATAGCTATGCTCTTTATTGCTAATACGTTTCAATTCTGAAAGAGAGTTTTCTAATTTACTTTCATTCCTACTTAGTAGAATAACGACAGCTCCTGCCAGAGCAAATTGCTTGGCAATGGCGAATCCGATTCCTTGCGAACCTCCACAGATTAGTGCATATTGTTCTTCAATTGAAAACATATTAGCTCCTTTTCAATAAATAAATTTTGAAATTAAGAAATTTTTCCGTAATTTTGAAAAGATTTTTTTGGTGGGCTCGCATAATGGTATTGCAGCGGTCTTGAAAACCGCCGGGGGCAACCCTGTGGGAGTTCGAGTCTCTCGCCCACCGCAATACCTAATAATATCAATAAGTTAAACAGCTTTCAATCTGATGAAAATTTACTTCTCTTTTGGCTTTTCTATTCCTAAAAAACAATATTTCCTATTAAAAACGTCATAAAAATAAAAAAATAAATTTATAATTCAATGAAAATGAAAAATATAGTATTTTTATTTATATTATTATATATAATACCGGTAACGATTTTTTCTCAGGGAGCAACTGATGAAAGGTTCAGATTAGCAGAATCTTATGAAAAAAGTGGAGACTATAACAATTCATCTCGTATTTATGAAGAGCTTTTCAATCAAAATCCAAAGGTTGACAGATATTTCCAGGGGCTTGTCCGTTCATTCAAAGCTCAAAATCGCTTTTCTGAATTACTTCCATACATTAACAAAAGATTGGAAATTTCTAAATCAATTGAACTTTATTCACTTAAAGCAGAAATTTTATGGCGACTTGGAAATACTGATGATGCAAATAGAATGTGGAATGCTACGTTGGAATTAGGACAAAACTCAATTGAAGCATATACTTACGTAATTCAATCCCAAATTTCACTTCGGCTTTTTGACAAAGCTATTTCAACTATTGAAGAAGCACGTTCCTCTTTAAAAGACAATTCCCTGTTGGCTGATGAGTTAAGTCAGTTATACATAGCAACAGGAAATTTTAGCAAGGGAGCAAAAGAAATTCTCAATTATTTTGAAAAAACTAATAATCTTCCTCAAACACAAGGAAGATTGCAAGCTTTAATGTCTAACGACAGCTCTGTTTCACTTATCTCGGATTTATTAAAAAAGAAAAACTCAAGTGGTACTTCTTTAAATTATCTTAAGCTTTATGCCTGGTTCTTACGAGCTATTGATGATTTTAACACTGCATTCGATGTGTATAAAAGTATTGATGTGCAGCAAAAATCAAATGGGCGTGATGTTCTTCGTTTTGCTGAGGATTCCAGAGCCGATGAGCAATTTGAAGTTGCTCTTAAAGCATTTTCATATATTATTGATTTAGGGAAAAAAAATCCATACCGTCAAAATGCTTTGTATGGATATACAAGAACTCTTGAAGCTAAACTTAGAAACAGCAAGGATATTTCCAATGAATTTCTTAACGATATAATAAAACAATACAGGGGCATTGCCGAAGACTATTCTAATTCAAATATTGGCTTCGATAGCAGATACAGAATGGCTCTTATTTATTTTGAATATTTAAAGAATCCGGACGAAGCAATAAAGGAACTAAATTTAATTGTTAATAATTTAGCCGGCGGACAAACAACCGCCTCTGCTAATATTTTATTAGGGCAAATCTATGTTTCTCAAAATAAACTCGCTAATGCCAAACAAATTTTTCAAAATGTTATAAATACTTATAGTAAAAATTTCCAGCAGGAAGTTGAATTTGCTGAATATGAATTAGGTCAGGTCTATTTGTTTGAAGGAAATATTGATTCTGCAAAATCTCACTACGGGAATGCTACTCTCAATTTAAAATCTGCTATATCAAATGATGCTCTTCAAAAAATTATTCTACTTGAAAATAATAAAGATTATGAAAAAGAACTCATTTTATTTGGGAAAGCAGAATTCTTTGAAAAACAATTCAACTTTGAAGAAGCAGAAAATATTTACAAACAACTTGTAAATACTCAAAATGAAGGAAGCTTGGCAGAGATTTCCTTAATGCGTCTTTCTGCAATTGAACAAATCCGCTCAAATCATATCCAGTCAAGAGCATATTACTTACAACTTATTGAAAAATTTCCCGAGTCAATATACATTGATTTTGCTATGCTATCACTAGCAAATTCTTTCTATTCTGAAAATAATAATGATGATGCTTTAAAATACTATACTGAAATTCTAACAAATTTTCCACGCTCAATTTATTTAAACGAAGCGCGGGAAAAAATAAGAAAAATCCGTTCCGGACTAAAAATGTAAATATACCGGGAAAAGCACATCTCAAGAACTACTGATTACTCTTAGCTTCTTATTTCGCAGTTTTGAAATTCTGACATCCGTCAGCATTACGCTTTTACTGATGCCATTCTTGTTAAAATAAGCACTTGTTTAATTATACCAAGTTGCTTTCATAAATATAATTAAAGTGTCATTTCGAAACAAAGTGAGAAATCTCAAGTTCTTTGATAGCAATTATTTGTGAGATTCCTCACTTTGTTGCCAATGACATCGCTTTTTATACAACCAAAACTTTCCGAAATTTAAGAAACTTTCGCAAAGTAAAAAAGAGCTAAATACTTTCGTAAAGTTTCTTAACTTCAGAACTCCTGTTGCCTCGTAGTTTGGTATTGCGCAGTCTTGTCATTCTGAAACGAAGTGAAGAATCTCAAACTCTGTGGTAGCAATGACTTGTGAGATTCTTCGC
>CAZCLJ010000208.1:0-8369 GCA_964499465.1 uncultured Hyphomicrobiales bacterium | reverse complement strand
GTTGAACGCATCGAAAAAGGCAACCAACTCTATACAATCATTTCCAAATACTGCGAAATCGGCAAACGGATTTGGGACAAAGTCAATCCGGCACGCTTCAACGATTACATAATTTATCAAAAGGAGGCAGGTGGTTTGTCTGTCCCTGCGAATTTCAGATATGATTTTATCGGCAAAACATTTTGGTGGGACGTGGTAAATCACGCCACAAGTTACCAGTTAGAAAAGAAAGAGGGCGATGAATATGTTCAGATTTATGCTGGGAAAGACCCAGAATTTCAATATACTCCGCCAGACGGACAAGGTTTTTATCGCGTAAGGGCTAGAAACATGAATGGTTTCGGTTCCGCAACCGAAGACCTTGAGCAATGGTATTTTGCCGTTCTTCCACCGGCAAGCAATTTAATAATCAATGACACTGAAATGAATCCCGGACAATACCGCTTAACTTGGGATGCCGTTCCAACAGCAACAGAATATTCGGTTTACCGTTCAGTAGTCAATAACGGACAGCCCGCAGGGGATTATTCCCTTCAAGGCAAAACCGCAGAAGCAAGTTTCGTAATAAGCACAGAAAGCGGAAAGAGAAATTATTTCCGCGTCAATACTAAAAACCTAAGCCAATATGCGGTTCCCAGTGAGCCAGTGTGGGTGGAAATTTAATTGATAATTGATAATTTTTCTTTGTCATTCTGAAGCGAAGCGAAGAATCCAGAAAAACAAAATTAACCACCCCTGCCCCTCTATAGGATAATGTCACTTGAATAGAGGAAAATAATAAAGAACGTGGATAAATTATTTACTTAAAACTAATTAAAATAAAATAATTTTATCTGTCATTCCGAAACGAAGTGAGAAATCTCAAGTTTCGTGTTAACAAGGAGTTGTGAGATTCCTCACTTCGTTTCGGAATGACACTCAAATAAATATATATTTTTATAATTGTAAAGTAAAACACAAATAATTTCCTCTATTCAAGTGACATTACTCCAGAGGAGGGGAATTAATTGGAAAGTTTGAGTTTTCCCCTCCTCTGGAGGGGCAGGGGTGGTGTTAAAAGGTCATATTAATAAATATAGTATTTTAAAAGGATTAAAGCATATTATTTTATTTGTAATGCACTACTACTCTATATTTACTTTTTTATCAACTAGAAAAGTTGAGTTATTAGTAAAAAATACTAATACCCAATGACTAATGACTTAATTACCGAAAACCATAAGCTATGAACCATAAACTATGAACCAATGACTAATGACGAATGACTGACAGCCGACAGCAGAAAACCATAAAACTTATATTTACTTAATTTTATCAATTATGAAAGTTGAGTTTCTAATTTTTCTCTTCTTTCTTTTTTGAACCGACAAGGAAAGAGTGGCTTGTTGGGTTTACCATTTGAACAATATACGAAAAAGCATCGACCTGGTCATCATTTCGTCCATTTGGAAAACTGAGAAGTTCAAATTCAAAATCGCTTAGCCAAAGTGCATTTCGCTTGAAGAAAATATTTCCACATTCCATTCTGGCTGCTATTGCTAAACCGCGGGAGAGCTTGTCTTTGTCTGGCTTAAGCGGTTTTATTGGCAGTCCAGCTTTAACTGCCATTTGAACAAGAGCTATTTGGTATTGAACGCTTTCAATTCCAATTAAAGAAGGTCGGTATTTTTCATTGATTTTCTTTATGAAATTCAAATGCTCCGCTCCCTCCATTTTTTCCTTAATTACATCAAAAATTAGAATTTCCTTGTCTGGAGTAACAAGAAAAATGAGTGCAACCGTCCAATCAGATTTTTCACTTATTGTTGCTGCTAAATCGACCGTTGCATATATTTTACATTGCTCAAAATTAAAACTCTTAAAAACAGTGTCATTATTAATAAGAAGTTTGACTTTGTTATTTTCATATAAGAAATATTTAAAATAGTCGGTTTTGAAGACGTTATCACCTGTTAGAACTGGATTTTGCTGATATAGGGCGGAAAACCAGTAAGAGCCGATTGTCTTTTTTATTCCCAATAATTTTGAAAATGAATAGCGCTGTTTCCAAAGTGCTTCGCCCGTTTCTCTGCCAAGAATATCATTTTCTTCAGCAATAGCTGGAATAATCAGTTGCACCCAAATATCTTTTTTCATCTCAGAACTGAGAATCTCTTCAAAGTTTTCAATATTTAAAATAGTAAATTCATTACTATTGAGGATTCTTCCGCATAAATCGTCATCGTTCCAGCGGGTCATAATTATAATAATAATCGCGTCTGGTTCTAAGCGAGTAAAAACAGTGGATTTAAACCACTCTTCAAGGTTATCACGTATTGTCTGGCTGTTTGCTTCAGCATCATTTTTAATTGGGTCATCTATAATCAGGCAGTTTGCACCTTTTCCAGTCAAAGCACCACCAGCACCAATGCACTCCATTCCGCCATCGAAATTCATAAGATAAAAAGAATTTGCGGCTGTTGCAGATGGATTTAGCTCAATGTCAAAAAGTTCTTTTCCATATTGCAAAATCAACTCACGGACTTTTCTACCCCAGGAGCTTGCAAAATGAGCTTCGTAGCAGGTTAGTATTATCCGGTGATTTGGATTATGACCAAGATACCAAAAAGGAAAATATTTTGAAATGAATTCAGATTTTCCGTGGCGGGGCGGAAGATTTACTATTAGTTTTCGGATATTTCGTTGATTTGCAAGTATTAGCAATTGGTCTATCAACTGAAGATGTTTTGGAAATTTCCATTTACCATCGCTTATGTATGAAGCAAGAGAGCCGGTTGAAGTAGTTGCTATTTTTTCTAAATCGTTATTAGTTGTATTTTTCAAGATGCACCTTAAAATTTTACTATTTAATACGATTTATAGAAAAAATAAAAGAAATGATTTTTAAAGGATTTTAGTTAATTGTTAATTATTAATTGTTAAACTGTCATTTCGAAACGAAGTGAGAAATCTCACAACCGGTAGATACCTCTAAGATTTAGAAGTCCAACATCTCGGAGATGTAGGACTTCTTCTGGTTCCTGACTTTCGCAAAGTTTTAGTTGTAAAAAAAGCGATGTAATTGGTAAACGCAGCGAAGAATCTCACAACTTATTGTTACCACAGACATTGAGATTCCTTACTTCGTTTCGGAATGACAAATAAACATATTTTATTATTAAAAGCAACTTGGTATAAGAACTAATATTTGTGTATAATCGTTAGCTTTTTCAAAGGGGGGAAAAAAATGAAAATTCTTCTCCCCCCTTTGAAAAAGGGGGGTAGGGGGGATTTCTTGCAATTCTATTATGATAAGACATTATTAATTGATGTCATTCACATTTAAATAATGCACTTCCTTTATCGTGGGGTTCGAAATGGCACTTTATAATATATGGTTTTTCTCTTACCTTACAACTATAAACTTTTCAACCAAATTACCAATTTTCAAATAATACACACCTGCAGACCATTTAGAAATATCAATTCTTTGTTTTTGGATAGGTAAATCTAAATTTTCAGCTAATACTTTTTCACCATAACTATTGAAAATGCAAATATCTTCAGATGTCCTATATCTCGAAGATGTAGGACATCTTTTAAGAGAAATTTCAATAAAATCGCTTGCTGGATTTGGAAAAATCAAATTTAGCTCATTGTTGATTTCAGTTTCTTCTATTGCTGTATAAGAGCCGATAATATCTCTTGCTGCCTGCATCTTATAGTTTCTATCAGGATATTTCACGTCGTCAGTAAGTCCCCAGCAGCCATATCTCGTATAAGAAGAAGCTAAAGTAAAAACCAAAGCCAAGCCACCATCTATATTCTTCCAGCCCTCTAAGTAATTAAGTTTCATTACTCCTTTCATTTCAATAGTTCTGTGGGCTAGAATTTGGGCAGCGAGGTTATCTGTGCCTCCGCCAGATGGAAGATGAGCTCCACCTTCGTAAGAAGTGCAGCCACCAATAAGTCCCCATTCGTTTGCTAAATTTGTATGATTTTGGCGATAGAATGAGTTTCCGGGATTGTTGGTTTGGTCATTGATTTCTGCTGTCATTCCCTGATTTATTTCGACCGGGTCTGTGGATTGAGAATTTGTTGATTGAAAATAGAGTGCTGTGCTTATTGCGTATATGTATTTATTTGGCTCGCCAATATTTGATTGAATATATTGCAAATGGCTTTCGTTGCGTCCGGGCCAAACCTGCTGTCCGGCAAGAATTACTCTTATTCTTTTATTAATCTCATTTTTTCCGAATACTTTTGCAAACCAGTTTGAAAGTTCTACTGTTCTGCGTGCATAATTTTCCATAAAACTAAGACCATAAAATTCTGCCTGGGCTTGGTTGTATGGTCCGTGAGTAGCTTGTACTTCTGACCAAACCTCATTGCTATTTTCGACATAAATTTTGATATTACTCTTTAAATTATTTTTCAACATATTAGCAAGATTTGCAACATAATTGGAATCGCAGGAAATATGCAGGCAAATCCATATATCTTTTTCTAAAATATTCGCAAGTTCTATTATATATTCCCAGCACCAGCCATCTTTTTTCCCATTTAGTTGAGACATTTCGGACTGCGTTGCATCTAATGGAGTTTTCCTTTTTTCCCAAGGAGTAATATCTGGAAAAACTGGTTCGCCATCCCAAATATTCTGCAAATTGTAGAAGCGATAACAAGAAAAATCTGCCGCTTTGCAAAGAGCAATAAACTCATTTGTAAAAGTTTGAGTGGTATTGAGTTCGTAGCCCGGACGCATTACTTTTAAATTTGTAATTCCTGTGTTTATCTCTGAATCGCTTGTCCTTTGTGTATTAGTGAAATCAAGGAATACCAATCCGTGGTTATCATTTGGATAGCCACCGATATTCAGTTCAAAATATGTTGTATTGTTTTCAGGAACATAAAGTTTATTGATTAACTCTACGCTTGTTCCCCAGGCATTAACATCAGCCAGTCCTTTAAAAGAGCATTTGTAAATACCGCTATAATCAACGCGGTAATGCTCGGGGTCGTCTATTTCGCCATTCCATTCTGCAACTGGTCTGCCGTCCATAAGCACTAAATCGAAATCGCTGAGGGGCCAGCCAAGTTCATCATAGCCACTTGCATTGCTGAATCTGTTAGTATGATTCATCATATTTACGAAAGCACCATCATCGACTAAATTCACTCCAAGCCCGAATTCTGCACCAGCATTGCCTGTTAAAGTGAGAAGAAAAGCAATTAAGTAAAACAATAAAGATTTTTTCATATTCATTATTTGTAATTAAACAATATTTCAAAAATAAAAAAAACTTGCTTATTTCAAAGAATTTTTATAATTTTTAATAAATAGAATAAGTTTTCAGAAAAAAAAAGCATCTTATTTGCGTTATCGTAATAAAAGTTATATCACTCCTACGGAGTTTTTCATTTGTTTTTGCCTGCTACTAAGATGATAATCCTAACGGATTCTTAAAATGAATGGCACGAGCTTTAGCTCGTGGAAAAAGTTTAAGTGGGAGTTATATTTTTTTCTCCACTATCTAAAGTTCGTGGTTAAGTATAAAGAAGTTCTTCCATATTTTCTTTCTTAATCTTCTTCATCAAATAAATCACAAAAATCACAGTTCAAAGATAAAGAAGAATAATATAATCCCTGTCGGGGTAAATAGGATTAGAATATTGTTTTTAGTGGTCTTCCCAAATTCATTTTAGTAAGGATAAGAAAAATAAGCTAATAAGGTTAATTATTGCTTTAAGATTTTTTGCTACTAAGGTTACTAATAAAAAATAAGGTTTCTTTCTAAAAAAACCTTATTTCAACAATAAACCTTAGTAGAAAAATGACAACCCAGATTGAAAAACCTTATTAGCTTATTTAATAAGATTTTCCAGTCATACGATAGCATAACAAAAGAAAGAAAGAATAAAAGTGGTGCTATCAAATTGTCGATACTAAAACTTCAGAACTCTTGATGCCTCGTAGTTTAGTGTTTCGCAGTCTTGTCATTCCGAAACGAAGTGAGGAATCTCACAACTCATTGTTTCCACATAACTTGAGATTTCTCACTTCGTTTCGAAATGACACCTTTTCTAGGTAATTTGCGCATTTGTTTTTTACGAAGCAAATCTCCTAACTCCTTTATTTTCGTTATGTGGGCTGGAGTTCTGAACATATAATTATAATGAATTTATTTACAAAAGGAAGTCATCGGATGGCTGCCAGTCATCCGATGACTAAAAAGTTATAAAAATTCTCTTGTTTATAAAGCATAAATCATTCCAACATACTTTGAAAGTACCATACTTGAAGAAATATCAGGTAATCCCATAGGAACGCATTGCTGATAATTGCGATAAATTTCCTGACTTAAAGTAGCTGTTTGTCCTACATAAACTAATCCAACATCCTTTCCAAACTGAGAACAGCACCCTATTGGTACTCCAATCACCATCGTGGATTTAATGTCTGAATTTGCATTTTGTCCTGGTTCAACTAAATCTGAATAAACTAATCCTTTGTAAAAATTTGCATTTTGTACCGGTTCAATTAAGCTTCCAAAACCTCCGGTTTTTGTAAAAACCATCTTAATTTCATTAGAACAAGCATCCATTGCCGAATTAACAGCATTTACGGCTTGACCAGTCAAACTAATATTATCAATTTTATAAACCTCTATACCGGCACAACGAATTATCATATCTTCATCGCGCATATTTGCTGCGTATATCAAACTGGTATAAAGCATCTTATCCCTGATTTCCTGCAATTTTTTTATTTGCTCACTTCTACCTTTGCTTTCAATTGAATTTTTTACTGTTTTGTCAATATCTGCAATAATTGTTTCAAAGATGGAATCACGTTCCACCATTTGATTGACGAAATTTGCAAAACTTACCAACTTGCTATCTACATCAACAGACTTATCGGAATTACGCATATAATAAAAATCAGCGAGCATCTCAACAATTGATTGAATATTCTTACCGCTATTTTTAAGTAATTCTACGTAATCCCTTAAATATAAAAGATTTTTTTGACTGACAGTTGTAGAATAATATTTTTCTAATTGTGGAAGCCACCAGGATTCTATGTTTGTAATTGTTTGTCGGTTAAAGATAGCAAAATTTACTAAATCATTTATTGATTTTCTCAATTCAGCAGTATCTTTAACAAAATCGCTGCGAAGCTTAATATCGCTTTCCTTCATTTGTTCACTTTGGTACTTATCGGCTTTTCCAATAGTGCCAGCTAACTCTTCTTCACTCACCGGGGGCCAGAAAAAAGAAAAGTATATTATCACTATAGCTAAAATGGCTATTGAGATTATTAAATAAGTAGATTTGATTTTCATCTTTACCTCTTTTTATAAAATATTTTTTTAAAATTGTATTAAATTATTCAATTTTTTTTTTAACTCCAAATTTTTTTTGTAAAACAAAAATTTTATAAAATTTATTTTTTTTAAATTAACCTATATTATTCATAAATTTAAAAAAAATATTCAGTAGTTATTGATTATAAATGTTTTCTTAATATTCTGAAAAAAAATAAGTTTTTTCTCTAATTTTTATTAAATTCTAAAATTGTTACTGAGTCTATTCATCTGATGACTGGGAAGTCATCGGATGAATTATTCAGGTTAAATAACTCACCTTTCGCAATTTCTCTTTTGAGAAATGAAAAAGTGTGGTGCTGATACATTTTTTTAATCCACTTTTCTTATTCTCCCTCTTGAGAGGGACAGGGGGGGCTGATACGTTCTTTGAAATACTCTTTCCAGCCATACGATCAACAAGTTGATAGTATGGCTTTTGGTAATTTCTTTTTACTATTTAGAAAATAATTTATATTTTTATGCTACCTGTAAAATATTTTTACTTAATCAAATATTCTATTAATTGAGTTTTTATAATTATTTCTATAAAAATAAAATACTTAGAACTTATAGCCATACTATCAACTTGTTGATCGTATGGCTTCAAGAGAACGTATCAGCCCTGGGGACAGGGGGGGGCTTCAGATTTCGGTTTATGGTTCATAGTTTATGGTTCATAGTTTATGGTTCATAGTTTATGGTTCATAGTTTATGGTTTATAGTTATTGGTAGTTGGCTATTAGTCATTGGTAATTTGTAAAAGAAAAAAACGAATGACTAATGAATAAGGATAATAAACCAATAACGAATTATAACAAGAACACACCCCTGTCCCTCTCAAGAGGTGAATGCGTAAGGTGAGTTATTAATTATTAACTCAACTTTCCTAGTGTAATAATTTATTGAAAACCTAATAAACATTTCTTGTCATTCCGAAACGAAGTGAGGAATCTCAAGTTCTGTATTAGCAATGACTTGTGAGATTTCTCACTTCGTTTCGAAATGACACAATATAATAAG
>CAZCLJ010000207.1:0-8376 GCA_964499465.1 uncultured Hyphomicrobiales bacterium | reverse complement strand
GAAACGAAGTGAGGAATCTCAAACTCTGTGGTAGCAATGACTTGTGAGATTCTTCGCTGCGCTTCAGAATGACAGGGTAAATTAATGTCATCTCCATTAAAATAAAGTACTTGCTTTATCAGGCGGTTCGAAATGACACAATATAATAAGTCTTTTAACGAATTACAACACTAGAAAAAAAAAGTGAAAGAGAAAATCTCTTTCACTTTTAAAAAATTCAAAAGAAAAAATTAATTTCCTTTTTTACCTTGTTCAGGTGTTGGTTGAGCAGAACTTTGCTCGGCATTATTTTGTTCCATAGCAGCGCGTTTATGTCTCCAGTATTTTCTTTCAGCTTTAATTTCGTCTGGAGTTTTGTCTGCTTTAGCAGGAAGTTTAAGCACTTGACCGGGGAAAATAATATCTGGGTCTTTAATAATGTCAGTATTTGACTGCCAGATTTTTGGCCAAAGGAATGGGTCGCCGAAGATTTCAATTTTGCCTGAAATATTCCATAAACAATCTCTGTCTTTTGCCCAGGTGCCAACTGTATAAGTAGTAACTTTTGCAGTTCTGTATAAACCACGAATATCTTTGCCCATTTGGACTAATTTTTTATAGATATCGGGTAATAAAGCGATTTTATTATCTCTTAAAGCGAGATATTCATTTTCTAAAGCTAAAATTTCATTTTCTTTTTCAGCTAATTGCTTGTCAGAAAGGCGTTTCATAGCAGAAATTTTACCTTCGAGAACACCGACTTGCTGGCGATATTTTTCTACTTGCTCAGGAGTAGCACCAATCATTGAATAAAGTGATTCTCTGCAGTTCTTTAAATCGGCAATTACTTGCTCTAATTCTTTTTGTAACTTTTCAATATCACCGTCTAAATTAGCTAATTGCTCCTGAAGAGTTTTTACTTTATTTTGAAATTCCTGAATACGAATTACAGCTTCATCTTTAGTAAGTTCCTGGTCTTGTTTTTGAGCAAATAATTCATTAGAAAAAGAACAAGCAAAGATAAATAATAAGCATAAAATTAAATTTTTTTTCATAATCTGTCTCCTTGTTTAAATTATTTACTTCTTGGTGGTAGTTCGGGCCAAACATTAGGCCATTGTTTTAACTTATCACTAATAAACTGAACTTCGCCATTGCAATTTTTTAGTTCAGCGCGGCGGGCATCAATTTCTCTTTGGAGACTGGATTTTTCGTTTTGTTTCTTTGTAATACTTTCACTTAAACTTCGTTCTTGAGCCCGAAGTTCTTTAAGCTGCAGTAACTGCTCTTCAGTAATCTTGTTAGAGCAACTAGATATAAAAAAGGTTGAACCAAGTATAAAAGAACTTAACAAAAATACTTGATACTTGTTTTTTTTCAACATAATACCTCCACTTATATATTTAACAAAAATAATTTACTTATTTTTATAACAATATATAAAAAAAATAATGAATAAAAAAGAAAATATTAAAAAAAATGAAAATAAATAAAAAAGCGAATGTTTTTTAAGCAAACGCTTTTAATGTTTACTTATTTTTTCTTCTTATGACGATTCTTTCTCAATCTTTTTTTCCTTTTATGGGTTGACATCTTATGACGTTTTCTTTTTTTACCACAAGGCATAAAAACCTCACTATTTAATAATTAATAAAATAAAATTCATTTTCAAACGTAAACTACAGAAAAATGTAGTTATTATTCATTAACAGATTTGATTGATTCATTTACTTTCTTTAGAAATTCAGGTGATGGCTTGAATACTGGAACAAATCTTTTTTCGAGAGGTACTGCTTCACCAGTTTTGGGATTTCGAGCCATTCTTGGCTTTCTACCTTTATGCTTAAAAACACCAAATCCTCTTAATTCAATTCTTTTTCCGTTAGATACGGCGGAAATTATTGTTGATAAAACACCATCAACGATAGTTTTGGTCTCAATTTTGGTTAGCCCTGTTGCTTTTGCGACTTCGCATACAATATCTGCTTTTGTCATATTTACTTCCATATTTTATTTAAAAATGTTAATTTACACACATATCAGTTAGCAAAAATACAAAACAACAATGGAAAAAAAAAAAATAAGTAAAAAATTTTCAATTTTTTTTTTCTAATGAGTTTAAAACTTTAAAATTAGATAAAAATGAAGTAAATTTGTAATTTGGAATTAAAACTTTTTATAAAGGAGTTAAAATTGATTTGGACAGAAGAAACAAGCTTTAATGATAGAACGATTATTGATGAAATTAAAAGTCAGGGCAAAGTACCCAACCACATCGCTGTTATTATGGATGGTAACGGACGCTGGGCTAGTGAACAAGGGCTAAAGAGAACCAAAGGACACCTTGAAGGTATTGAAAGCGTTCGCGACATAGTTAAAGCAAGCGTTCAACTCGGTCTGAAACATATTACTCTTTACGCATTTTCTATCGAAAATTGGAAAAGACCTGCTTCTGAAGTTACTATCCTAATGAAACTACTGGAAACATATCTAAAAAAAGAATTTAAAGAAATTAATGAAAATAATATTAAATTAAATGCGATAGGTAGATTAAATTCTTTGCCCACAAGTGTAAATAAACTCCTTCATAAAATTATAGCGCAAACAAAAAATAATACTGGACTCACTCTTACTTTAGCTCTTAGTTATAGTGGTAGATGGGATATTGTCCGAGCTGTCCAAATGCTTTCCCTTGACGTTAGAAGAGGGAAACTTTCTCCGGAAGATATTACTGATGATCTATTCTCAAAATATCTTCAAACAAATAATCTGCCAGACCCGGATTTATTAATTAGAACCAGCGGCGAAATGCGACTTAGCAATTTTATGCTCTGGGAAATGGCATACAGCGAAATCTATATCACTGAAAAATACTGGCCTTCTTTCAGAAGAAATGACTTCTTCGAAGCGATTCTTAATTTCCAAAGACGCGAAAGAAGATTTGGTATGATTTCTGCTCAAATTACTGATAATAAAACTAACAACAATAATAGCTCATATTTTCAAAGGGTAGTTAATGCTATTAACCTTTAATAAAAAAGTAATTTCCATTTTTATTCTTTTTCTCTTTTCCGCTCTTTGCGTTTTTTCACAAACAAAGCAAGAAAAGCAGCGAATAGCCGGAATTAGTGTCGAAGGGAATGTTTTTGCTGATAAACAAACAATTCTTACTCTTTCCGGACTGAGAGAAAATGAAGAAATTACTATTCCTGTTGACACAAAAGTTCAATCTGCTCTGAAAAATCTTTGGGCAAGACGACAGTTCTCCGATGTCGAAATAAAAATTGAAAAGACCACTCCTCAGGGAGTATTCTTAGTAATTATAGTCAAAGAATTTCCACGGCTAAGCCATATTTTAATTCTTGATAACGATAAAGTTAAAAAAGAAGATATTGTAAAAGCAGCAAGAAAAGGGCGCGGAGACCTGCTTTCTAATTATGATGTTTATCTGATTAAACAACGCATAAAAAAACTCTATTCCGATGAAGGGCTTTTTTATACAAAAGTCGAAGCTGAACTCGAAAAAACTGATACTGCACACTACGTAAAATTAATAGTAAGAGTTAACGAAGGAGTGGAATACTACGTTAAATCTATTAATTTCACTGGTAATAAGCATTTCGAAAATTCAGACCTTGAAGGCGCTTTCGATGATACTAAGACTAAATCCTGGTGGCAGTTCTGGCGCTCCTCTAAATTCGATATGAATAAATATAAATTAGATTTAAAACTGTTAGAAGCATATTTTAAAAAAGAAGGATTTATTGACGCTGCTATAATTAATGATAGCTTGCGTTTTGATGAAACAAATGAGGAAGTTAATATTGATATAGAAGTATCTGAAGGTAATCAATATTTTGTTCGGAATATTGTTTTTAAAGGCAATACTATTTATCCCACCGAATTACTTATGAGGCGCCTTGATTTTTCTCCCGGCAGTGTTTATAACGTTGAACAATTCGAAATGAATCTCAAACACAATCAGGACCAAACTGATGCTGCTTCTCTTTATGCTGATAACGGATATCTTTTTGCTAATTTAGAAACGGAAGAAATCCGCGTTGCTCAGGATTCAGTGGATATTATTGTTAAAGTTACTGAAGGCACAAGGGTCGCTATTCGGAAAGTTATTATTGAAGGCAATACAAAGACTAAAGATAAAGTAATCAGACGTGAGCTCTATACTCATCCCGGCGATTTTTTCAATCGTTCTGCGATTATACAAAGCGTAAAGGGCTTAGGGGTATTAAATTATTTCAATCAGGAGACAATCCGTCCAGATGTAAGAATGGTGGACAATACAAAAGTTGATGTCGTTTATAAAGTTGAAGAGCGTTCAACAGATACTTTCAATGCTTCTATCGGTTTCGCTGGCTCTTATGGGCTTACAGGTGCAGTAGGGTTTACTTTCAATAATTTTTCACTGGAAGAACCACTTAAAGGTGGTGGCGGACAAATACTTAACTTCAGTTGGGAGTTCGGTCAGGCAAATCGAATACAAAATATAAATCTCGGCTTTTCTGAGCCATGGCTTTTTGATGAACCTACAACAGTTGGTTTCAACATCTTTGATTCTCAAATCAATTATTACATAAATTTGCGCAGGACTGGTATTGCGCTCAATTTGGGTAGAAGATTCAAATGGCCTGATAACTACTTCCGTGGCGATTGGAGTTTGATTTTTCAAAGAAATAATGTCGGTAGTGAATATTCCGGTTCATATTACCGTCCCGGACTTAGCACTGAAATTACAATGAGCCAGACATTTTCACGAAACAGTGTAGATAATTTGTTTTTCCCAACTTCAGGCTCTAAATTCTCACTTTCAACCCAATTTGCTATGGGGGCTATTGGACTTGGAAATACTGACTACTTCAAAAATCAATTTAAATTCGAAATTTCACATCCATTGTATTACATTAATGAATATCCAAGATTAGTTCTTTTCCTTGGCTCACAGATTGGATACGTAACCGGGTTCAAATCTGACACAACAATTTCACCAATAGAACTTTACTATATGGGTGGAAATGGCCTTAGCGGTATTGGAATTACTCCGCTTCGCGGTTACGAAGACCAGGCAATTGGTCCTACAAAAGGTGGAACTGTGATGTCTAAATATACTGCAGAGCTGCGTTTTGCTGTATCACTCGACCCAATGCCGGTTTATTTGTATGCTTTTGCTGAAGCTGGAAACGTTTGGACGGATTTGAAAAACACTGACCCATTCGATTTGAAACGTTCTGCTGGCTTAGGTATGCAAATTATGCTTAATCCTATTGGGTTAATTGGCTTTAGCTATGGATATGGATTCGATAAAAGCGATATTACCGGGCAACGCTCCGGGTGGCAATTTTTATTTCATTTAGGTCAATAATTTTATTTTTATATATAGGAGTTTTTAATGAAAAAAAATCTTTTTTTAGCTATAATTACAATTGTTCTATTTTCTTCATCTCTCTTTGCTCAGCAAAAAACTAATATTACTATTGGTATTGTTGATGTAGAAATGATTGTCAAAGAGATTCCTGAAGCTGTCCAAGCTGACCAGTTTTTGAGAGATTACCAGAAAAATACTAATGATACTCTCACAAAGATGCAGGAAGATTTATACAAGAAATTTGAACAATACCAGAAGCAAAAAAGTATGATGACTGCTGAACAACAGCAAAAAGAAGAAGAAGCAATGAAGACTATGGAAAGCGATATGATGGCTTACAGAGAACAAGTCTATAATAACATTCAAACAAAAAGAGAAGAATTTTTAGAGCCAATCAGAAAGAAAGTAAAAGAAGCTATTGAATCGGTTGCAAAAGAAGAAAAAATCTCTTTAGTTCTGAATAAACTTAACGATGCAGTTCTTTTTTCTGAAGACCAGCTCGATATTACTTTTAAAGTATTAGACAGAATCAAGAGAGGCAAGAAATAAGTTTCTTGTTTGAGAAAAAATGAAGCTTTGGTCAATATCAACAACTATAAGATTTAATTCTTAATTTTATAATTCTCCGTAATTACTACGGAGAATTTTTTTTTTATAATTTTTATGCAAAGTGTAATTATTTCTTTTCCTAATTGAATGTCATTCCGATACGAAGTGAGGAATCTCACAAGTCATTGCTAACACGATACTTGAGATTCTTCGCTGCGCTTGCCAATAACATCTTTTTAGTCATTCTGGGTTTGTCAGCACCTTTCTTGCTTTATAGTCATTAGTCATTAGTTGTTAGTAAAAAAACAAATGACCAATGACTAATGACCAATGACTAATGACCAATGACTAATGACCTAAAATACTATTGTAAAGATGGATTCTGACATCCGTCAGAATGACAATTTTACTTATGTCATTTCCATTTAAATAAAGGTCTTGCTTTATCTGGGGATTCATAATGACAGACAAAATAAAGATTTAACTGGCAACTTTCCTTACAATTCCTACTTTTTTTTAAATCACTACAACTATTTTTATTAGTAAAACGTCATAATAAAACTCAGTATTTGTTTTATTAAGTTAAAATATTTCAATGAAAAGAATTAAAATAATATTTACACTGATTGTTACATTGGCAGTAGTTTTTATTACATCAAATACTGCTTTTGCACAAAAAGTTGGTTTTATTGCCTCCGATGTGGTTAGAGAGCAATTTACAGAAGCACAGCAAGCCGACCAGCGCATTCGCACCATAGTTGAAGAATGGAAACGAGAGCTAAGCGATTTAGAAATTCAAATTCAGGACCTTGAGCAAGACATTCAGCGGAATCGCCTTGTTTGGAGCGACGAAGAAAAAACAAAGAAAGATGCAGACCTTGATGTATTAAAAAGGCATAAATTAGAATACGCAAGGAAAAAATTTGAATCCGGAGGCGAATATGATGTAACCGTAAAAACTATTATGAAGCCAATCGAAGAAAAAATTTATGCTGCTATTCAAAATGTTGCTTCTGACGAAGGCTACGATATAATTTGGGATAAAAGTGTAAATCCGCTTCCTTATACCAACTTTAAATACGACTTGACAGTTAAAGTCCTTAGAAAACTCGGTGTTGATGTGAAGAAACTTGAAGATGAACTCCAGCAAAAGATTTCTAAAGACCCCAGAAATCAAGAAAAGGAAACAAAATCTGCTCCACGTGGAAGGTCCCGCCAAAGGTCAAAAGAAAGTAGGGAAATTGAAAAAGAAGAGATTACTACACCTAAGACTGAAGGTAACGTTGAAAAACCTACTGAAGAAATAAATAAAGAAAAAAAATAGTTATGAAATTAAAAAATCCTTTCAAAGTGGAAGCTATTGCCGAGCTAATTGATGGTAAAATAATCGGCAGCACAAACTCATTAATTAAAAGATTAAATAGAATTGAATCCTGCGAACCGGGCGATATTACTTTCTTTTATGAC
The DNA here is from genome assembly GCA_964499465.1 of uncultured Hyphomicrobiales bacterium. Lineage (GTDB taxonomy): Bacteria > Bacteroidota > Ignavibacteria > Kapaibacteriales > UBA2268 > JAAYJM01. Next base: position 1,001 of record CAZCLJ010000207.1, on the reverse strand, counting down.
GCTAAATATGCTCATTTCCTAGAAACCTGCAATGCTACCTGCATACTCGTTCCGGAAAATTTAAATTTAGTTCCTAAAGAAAATCAGGTTTTTATTTCTGTTAAAAATCCTTATTTTGAATTTTACAGGATTTTGAAATACTTAGAATCCTTGCTACCCAAGAAATCCTCATTCATCCATCAAACTGCAATTATTGGAAATAACTCTAATATTCATCAGACGGCTTATATCGGTCCTTACTGCGTAGTAGGAGAGAACTGCACTATTGCCGAAAACGTTGTGCTGCACTCAAACGTTGTGCTATACGATAATGTTTCGATAGACAGCAATTCACTTTTACACGCTTCTGTAACTTGCTATTCCGATACTATTATTGGAAAAAACTGCGTAATTCAAGCTGGCGCTGTAATCGGTTCCGATGGCTTCGGATTTATCGAAAACAAAGATTCTTCTTATGAAAAGATTCCTCAACTTGGTAATGTAGTGCTTGAAGATAACGTAGAAATTGGTGCAAACACAACTATTGACAGGGCATTAATCGGAAGCACCTTAATTGAAAAGGGCAGCAAGATTGATAACTTATGCCAAATTGCCCATAATGTTACGATTGGTGAAAATACTGGAATTGCTGCTCAGGTGGGAATTTCCGGAAGCACAAAAGTTGGTAAACGCAACCGTTTGGCTGGACAGGTTGGCTTAGCAGGGCATATTTCTACTGCTGATGATGTTACATTATACGCTCAATCCGGTGTTGGACAATCAATTGAGAAAAAAGGAATTTACTTTGGCGCTCCAGCACGCGAGCGTTTCAAGGCATTTAAAATCGAAGCTGTAATTAACGACTTACCAGAACTTTTCAGAGAATTTTATGCTTTAAAAAGAAAATTAGAAGAAAAATAGATTTATATCTGGTTTCTTGTTAATTGTTATTGGGTTATTGGGTTATTGGTTATTGGGTTATTGGGTTATTGGGTTATTGGGTTATTGGGTTATTGGGTTAT
>CAZCLJ010000206.1:0-8382 GCA_964499465.1 uncultured Hyphomicrobiales bacterium | reverse complement strand
TCGTTTCAGAATGACAAGACTGCGCAATAACAAACTACGAGGCATCAGGAGTTCTAATCTTTCTAAACCATCTAAACTTCCAAATATAATTACTTCCCTTTTTTATTCCTCCTTCCCAAGTTGCACTTGGGAAGGTCTCTTTCACAGAAGCTTTGCTTTTACTCTTCATAAAAAACGTAAAGCACAGCTTTAAAAGAAATCTTCATTCCCAAGTGCAACTTGGGAAAGAGTATAAAATAACAAACATTTTCTTTTTTGAAAAATGAAATAAATTGTATATTTTGGAATAAGAGAAGAAGTATTTTTAAAATTAGCATTTTGGAGTGATTTGTGAGTTCTGATAAATTAAGAAATAATAAAGATTATTTTCTGGATAAACTTAAAGTATTAGGTTTTGTTAGGGGAGATAATTCTTTATGTTTTACTAATGAAAGCACTGAGAACTCCAATCCACTTTTAAGTTTCCATATTGAAAGAGCAAAAGAAGATTTTAAAGCTGATGCAGTTTATTTAACAAGGCAATTTAATGGAAGCTTAAAACCACAAGTTTATATTTATGATTATACAGATAGAGAATTATCCCAACAAGAAAATTCCAAAGAACTTGCAAATATACAGAAAAAGATTTGGAGCAGCGGCGAGGCGCCTTTGGCTTGCGTTTTCTATAAAACTGAAATTAAAATAATTAACTGCTCTAATCATATAATTAATGACTATACTCCAGAATTTTTAATAAATGATTTAAAATATGCTGCTGAAGTTGATAAACTCTATAATGAACAATTTGCTTTTAAAATTAAAACGGGTGTTTTTTGGGAAGAAGAGAAAGTAAAAAATAAATTTTCATTTGAAAGAACATCATATAAATTACTATTAAAAAATATTGATAAAATTATTGATGATTTATATACTACTTATGTTACAGCCAATAATCAAATAAACACTGAATTTAAAAGATTATTAAATAAAATAATTGTTCATTCAATTTTAGTCAAGTATTTAGAAGAACGCATTGATAAAGATGGTAACCGACTTTTATCTTCCAAATACTTTCAAAAATACAATGGCTTGGAGACATTTATAGATGTTCTAAGAAACAACAGCTTCTTTGAATTGCTTTCTGATTTAAACGATGAAAAAACTGGTTTAAATGGAAATGTTTTTCAATGGACAGAGAAAGAAAAAGAGTTGATTAAAGATGTGGACTTTTCTTTAATTATTGAATGGTTAAAAACAGACGAACCAGACCTTAAAACTAAACAAAAATCTTTATGGCGATATTTTGAATTTAGCTTTATACCCATTGAATTGATTAGCCGATTATATGAAGAATTTCTGTCTGTTGAGCCAAAGAAAGAAGAAAAAAATAAAGGGGAACAAGGAAATGGACAATACTTTACTCCTTCTCATTTAGCAAGTTTATTAGTTGATGAGTGTTTACCTTTAAACAAATATAAGGAAATAGACGTAGAAAATTATAAAATTCTTGACCCAGCTTGCGGTTCTGGTATTTTTTTAGTGTTAGCTTTTAAAAGATTTGTTCAAATCTGGCGGCTTCAAAATGAAAAGAAACCAGATATTCATGTTTTAAAAAAACTTTTAAAAAATTTATATGGTGTTGATATAGATGGTCAGGCAATATCTCTTGCTGCTTTTAGTTTATGTCTTGCGTTGTGTAATGAACTTGAACCAATTAAAATTTTAAATGAATTAACTTTTGATGATTTAAGAAAAGAAAACATTATTGAATCTGACTTTTTCAGTTGTGAGAAAATTAAAGGTAAAAAGTTCGATTTAATTATTGGGAATCCTCCTTTTTCAAGAGGAAAATCTAAATACCCTTGTGAAATAGCTGGTCAAACAATTAACATCCCTCAAGGTCAAATAGCTTTAAAATTTCTTGCAGTTTCTTTAGATTATTTAAAAGACAAAAAAGGATTACTTTGTTTGATTATAAAATCCTCATCTTTAATTTATAATACTTCTTCAATAGAATACAAAAAACTTTTATTTTCAAATTACAATGTAGTTCAATTATTAGATTTTACGGCATTAGCAAGAAATAAAGTACTTTGGGATAACGGAAGAGATGTAGATACTACAGCCATATTCCTAAGAAATGAAGAACCAGACTATAGTAAAAATATTCTTCATTTAACTTTTAGGAGAACAAAAGCAACAAAAGAAAGAATAGCTTTTGAAATTGATGATTATGATTTGCATTTTGTTAATAGACAAACTGCAATAAATAATCAATACATTTGGAAAAACAACTTGCTTGGCGGCGGAAGGATAAAAAATACAATTGAAAAGTTTATTTCATTACCAAACTTAAAAAATCATTTGATAAGAAATAATATTGACTGTGCAGAAGGCATTGGAGGTGCTAAGTGCTTTCCTAACGAAGCATTTACTGAATTTGGGATTGATGGAAAGTATTTAACAAATGAATATAATTCTTCATTTTATAATAAAAAAGATAAAAATGTATTCTTAGTTCCAAATATCTTAATAAAAGAAAACATTGATTTACCTTTTTGTTTTAATGAGAATCCTAAAATTAAATTTTCTAATGAGATTGTTGGTTTTCATTCAAAAAATAAAGTAATTTTAACAAACATCATTGATTTCTTTAGAAAATATCAATCAATCTTAAAGTTTTATATTACTTCAACAAGTGGAAAAATGTTAGTTTATAAAAATACTACTTGTAAAAAAGAAGATATTTTAGCTTTACCATTTGATTTAAATATTGATTTATTTTCTTTTTTATCTGTTTTTGATAAAAAAATTATTTTCGATGTTAATATATATATGCAGGATTTTTTAAGGCATGGTGAAAAATCAACAGCAGTCAAACCAATTAAAAAAGATTTTGACGATGTTCTTAAAAATTATGGTCAGGAGTTTTCAAGAGCATTGAATGTAATGTATGAAAAGAATGGGAAAAAATTCAGGTTAGAAAAATATATTAAATTAGATAACTCTTTTATTGCGACTATTTTTAGATATGATACAAAAGTTGAAGAACCGACTTCAGATATAGAAGGAATAGATTTTGATTTAGATGGTTTAATCAGAGAAAAACTTTCAAATAATCTTTTTGCCACCAGAATAATTAAATTGTATCCACAAAAAGATACAGTAGTATTTGTTAAACCAAACCAATACAGATATTGGATTTCATTAACAGCTTATAGAGATGCAGATAAATGTTTTTCAGACTTTGCAAATGCAGGATTTTAATTTATGACAAGTGAGGAAAATGTTTCAACTACAGATGTTCCTATACTTACTGATTGTATAGGCGAAACACTTAATAACATTTTGAATTGCCTAAAAATTACTTGTGTTTTTTTTAAAAAAGCAATCGACCAGTCTGATTTACTTAAGCCATTGAATGAAGATAAATTAACTCAAATATTTGTAGAACAAGTTGAATGTAAAATAAAAAGTATTCCTAATATTGGAGTAAATAATCAATATTCTGATATATTCTTTGGAACAAAAGGAATCCCGGATTTTTATTTTCATATAGTTGAAGAAGGTGCAGTTCACAAACCTCTTTTTGTAGTTGAATCAAAACGCTTACCTGCACCTGAAAAATACAGAGAAAAAGAATATGTTATTGGTGAGAAAAAAAATGGTGGAATAGAAAGATATAAAATCGAAAAACATGGCAAAGGGCTTGATGTTTGCGGAATGCTCGGTTTTATTGAAAAAGAAGATGCAAGCTATTGGTTATCCAAAATTAACGAATGGATTGAAGAGTTATCTCTTTCAGATTCATTTTGGAATAAAGATGAAATTTTAATTGAAGATGAAATAAAAGATAATTATTCTTATTTTAATTCAATTGCACATAGACAAACAGAAAATGACCTAACCTTATATCACTTGTGGGTTGATATAAAAAATTAAAAATGTGCCACTGCTTTTCACAGTGGCACATTAAATCCGCTACCTCCTGTACTTCTTCAAATACTGCTCTGAAACGTTCAGTTCCCTTGCAAGCTGCTTGCGCGATTTGTCCGGAAACTGCCTGATGTATTTTTTGATTAAACTGTCGAAACGCGTTATTTTTGGAATATAAAAAGTCAATCCGCCATAATGACGCAGTATGCTCCGCAAAACATCAAGCCCAATCATCTCTTCGAGTATTTGCATATCCGGAGTTAAATCGTCAAGCGTCATCATATCATACGCATCTTTCATACTTCCTCCGGCAAGTCGTCAAGAAAACAATCATCAAATAAAATATCAACATTTGCAGTAATATCAAGTGGATTTAAGCAGTTGTTGATATAATCGCAGTTCAAAAACTTCAAATCATTTAAGATTTCCGAAGGCAAAATTTCTAATTCATCAATTTTCTTGAAAAATCGCTCAAAAAAACTAACGAATTTCCCAATTCCATCAAATTCTTCAACTTTCTTCATAAATACTCCAAATTTTATTTTGAAATTTAGTAAAAATATTGTAAATTAAATTTTACTAATACGTAAAACAAAAATACAAAATATTTACGTATAAGTCAAGTAATATTTTACTAAAAAGTAAATAATATGCAAATTTCTGATAGAATAAAATATTTTGCAAAAACTTGCTATGGAAATCTCAAATCATTTTGTGAAGAACTTGGAATTAGCCAATCGCACTTAAGTCATTTCCTGCAAGGGAGAATGCCTTCATTTGAAATGCTCCAAAAATTCAGGGAAGCCGGTATGAGTATTGACTGGCTTATTGATGGGGCTGGCGATATGTTTGCAAATAATGATAAAGGAATTTTACTAAAGAGTGAATTTGATGATGGTGATTCTACTTCACAAAAAAAATCTTCATATAATATTAACGACATAAAAGAAGAAATTCTTGATATAAAATCGAAAATAACTGAGCAAGACGACAAATTTCAATTACTTGAAGAGTTAAAAGAACTTATTGAAGAAAAATTTTCGCCGCGGCTCGTTGCTGCCGGCAGAAAGAAAAAAGCTGATTTGTAAAACTACTGCTTAACCACAAAAATAATGAATAATAATCTTGTCATTCTGAAGCGCAGCGAAGAATCTCAAGTTCTGTGGTAACAATGAATTGTGGGATTCTTCACTTCGTTTCGGAATGACACTCAAAAGTATATAATTTATGTGGAGAAGCATTACAATGAAAAAAGAAGAATTCATTAAGGTTTTGAGTGAAATTTCAGATTTTGAACTTTACTCATTAGCAAAAAGCAAATTAATTACGAATTTGCAAAGCAATAACTTTAACGATTGGCGACTAAAGTGCATTTTTGATGAATGTTCAAACAGAAATATAAAAATATATAACGATGCACTTTGCGATGCGATTTATTCAATCCATTCCCAGGATTTTCAGAAAAATTTTGCAAGAAATATAAACAGAATAGACCATTTAAGCATTGCAGAACTAAAAATCACTTTAGATGAGCTTTTGGAAAGGAATAACAAAATGACCACAAAAATTGGTTTTGAAGAACTTATGAATTCAATAACCGGAGTTTTGAAAAATAAGGATATTTCTATTTTCCGCGTTGCAGGTAATAGTATGGAAGATGCCGGAATATTGGACAATGCAATAATTATCGTAAAAGAACATTCAATTCCAAAAGACGGCGAAATCGTCTTAGTCAAACACAATGGACGTATGCTTGTAAAAACATTAAAAATTCAAGAAGAAAACCTGCTCTTAAAATCTAAAAACAGTAAATATCCAGACATTGTAGTTGACCAGTACTCTGATTGCGAATTTCTTGGAGTTGTAAAATTAGTTGTGAATGCAACGTAGGATAATTGTTTATGGTTTATGGTTTATGGTTTATGGTTTTCGTTAATTAAGTCATTAGGCATTAGGCATTAGGCATTAGGCATTAGTCATTAGTCATTAGTCATTAGTCATTAGTCATTAGTCATTAGTCATTAGTTTTTCTTCTTCTACCAATGACTAATGACCAATGACTAAAAACCAGATAATAAAAGCCGATAGCCGATAGCCGACTGCCGATAGCCGACTGCCAACAGCTGACTGCCGATAGCCGACTGCCGATAGCTGACTGCCGATAGCTGACTGCCGATAGCTGACTGCTAAAAGCTGACTGCTAACAGCTGACTGCCGATAGCCGACTGCCGACTGCCGATAGCTGACTGCTAACAGCTAAAAAAAATTATTGAAATTTAAAAAAAATTACATAAATTGTTTTTTTTTAATGATATATATAAGGAATTCTATGAAGAAATTTTTCTTATTTTTGATACTAACTGTATTTCTTTGTAATACAGAAAGTCGCTCTACAGAATTTGAATTTTGGTGGACTCCTGCAGATATTTCGTCTAATGTAGGATTAGAAACCGATGGCGAATATTTTTATTCATGCAAATGGGATGGCACTGCTTTTAGGAAAATGGATAAATATGGTAACACAGCTGAAACATTTACTATTACTGGAGTTAATGCAATAAGGGATTTGGCTTATGATGGTCAGTATTTTTATGGTAGCTCTGTTACTAATGTAATCTATATTATGGATTTTACAAACAAAACATTAGTTGGAACTATTGCCTCACCGAATCAAACAGTAAGAAGTATTTCTTATGTTCCAGAAGCAGATGGAGGCAATGGCGCTTTCTGGGTTGGCAACTGGGATACAAATGCTTTTAGCTTAGTAAGTAGAAACGGAATTGAACTTGATAATATGAATTTTAATAACAATGTAGATTTTCGTGGTACTTATGGAAGTGCTTACGACAACACAAGTCCGGGTGGCCCATACCTTTGGTGTAATCCTGCTGATGGACAAGACGAATTAGCATTAATATGTATTGATTTAAAAAGTAAAAGTTTAACCAAAAGAACTATTCCAATCATCTCTGGTGGTCTCAATGGTGGAGCATTATGCTTTACAACAACAGCATTTGAAGGAAAAAATATTCTCGCCGGAAATGTTCAGGGATACGGATTTTTCGGAATTGATATGAGTCAATTTGTTTTCGCAGAAACTGATGCTGAAATGAATTCTACTGCATTGAGAGAAAAAATGATGGTTGGCGAAACTACTATTAAAGGAACTATTAGTAATGTGGGTTATCTAAATCCAATCACTTCTTTTGATGTATCATGGCAGGTTGATAACGGTGATATTCATACCACATCAATAAATGATACTATTGCTTTGAATGGTGAATACACTTTCACCCACCCAGATAAATGGAATGCTACAAGCGGAGTTCATAATGTAAAAGTATTCGTATCAAACGTAAATAGCGGTGCCGATATTAATTATACCAATGATACTCTTTCAAAGAATGTAAATGTTTTACAAAATGTAGCCCCAAAAAAAGTATTATTTGAAGAATTTTCAACAACTCAATGTGGCTGGTGTCCAGATGGTCATGTTGTTTTACAAGGAATAATAGCTAAATATCCTGAAAATATTGTTCCGCTGATTCATCATGCCGGTTTTGGAACAGATGCTATGACTATTTCTGAAAGTGTAACTTATGCTGCCGCTTATGCATCTGGTGCTCCAACTGCTGCTGCTGATAGAAAATTAATCCAATTATCAAGAGGAACTTGGGAAAATGACTTTTTATCCTGCCTTGATGACCTCACTCCAGTCAGTGTTTCATTAAATAATACTTACAACGACGTAAACAAAGAAGTTAGTGCAAATGTAACTGTAAAGTTTCTTGATGAAGTTGCAAATGCAGATTATAGAGTTAATCTATTTTTAATCGAAAAAACTGTTATTGGTAGTGGTAATGGCTATAACCAAGCTAATTATTTAAATGATTATCCCGGTCATCCAATGTATGGACGAGGCGATCCTATTGTTGGGTATGAGCATAGACATGTAATCAGAAAAGTTGTTTCTGACCTTTGGGGAACCTCCGGTGTTATTCCAAATAATCCAGATGCAAATACTGATTATACAAAAAATTTCACTTTCCAGTTAGATGACGCTTGGAATCCAGACAGTTTAACTTTAGCTGCTTTCGTTTCTCTTTTTAGCGATGTTCAAACTGAACGTTATGTATTAAATGCAAATGAAATTGATTTAAATGTTATTTCTTCTGTTGAAGATGAAAATGGAGCAGAAATTAGCATTTATCCAATTCCGGCAAATGATTTCATTATGATTCGAAATGCAGAAGGAAAGCAGATTTCCATTTATGATTTAATGGGGCAAAAAGTTTTAGAAACAAGAATTACAAATAATGCTGAAAGAATTGATTTAAGCAATTTTGCAAAGGGTATGTATTCAATCAGAATCAATAATTCAAATACTGTTTCAGTAAAATCTTTTATTGTTGAATAACTCAACTTTCCTAGTGTTGTAATTCGTTAAAAGACTTATTATATTGTGTC
>CAZCLJ010000205.1:0-8401 GCA_964499465.1 uncultured Hyphomicrobiales bacterium | reverse complement strand
ACCAATGACTAATGACCAATGACTAATGACCAATGACTAATGACCAATGACTAATGAACAATGACTAATGACCAATGACTAATGACCAATGACTAATAAGATAATATTTCTTAACTGCGAAAACATTCTTTACGGGACAAATCTCCTAACTCCTTTATTTTCGTTATGGGGACTGGAGTTCTGAATATCAACTTGTTAATCGTATGGCTGGAAAGAGTATTTCAAAGAACGTATCAGCTCTGGGGCAGGGGAGGTGTTAAAAGGTTCTTTTAATAAATGAAGAATTTCCTAAAGATAAAAACACATCATAAACACTCTTGTTTTTAGAAAGGAAAAGAATAAAAACGCTGTTAACTAATTACTATTTGATTAAGTTCAATTAAATATTCATTAATTCTAAAATATCGAAATATATATAACTAAATATCTAAAGTCCTTAATATGAAATCAAAAATACTTAACGTTGTGTTCTTTGTTAATGAAATATTCTATTCAATTCAAGGTGAAGGAAGTCATATCGGTTTGCCTTGTATCTTTGTTCGTATGCAAGGATGTAATTTAAAATGCTCTTGGTGCGATACTCCTTATGCTCAGGATATATTGAAATTAGATTCTATTTCTATTAACAAAGATGAAAAGAGTTTTCCAATTTTATTAAAACTCAAAGAATTACTCAAAATTATCAAATCATACAATTGCAAGCTAATTTGTATTACTGGCGGAGAACCACTTGTTCAAAAAGAAACTGCTTTTCTTATCAAAGAATTATGTAATTTGGAATATACAGTCTTAGTTGAAACGAATGGCTCTATGCCTATCGTTCACTTAGACCATCGGGCAAGTATAATTATGGATTTGAAATGCCCAAGTTCGGGTATGACAGAACACAATAATTACTCGAATATTGATTTTCTTACTTTAAATGATGAAGTTAAATTTGTTGTTGAAAATCAGGAGGATTACCTTTGGGCAAAAAATTTGATTAAAGAATATTCGTTAGAAAGAAGAGTTAAAGAAATACTAATTTCGCCGGTTTTTTCCAAAATTGATTTAGAAAAACTTGCTAAATGGATTCTAACTGATAATTTACCTGTTCGTTTACAGCTGCAGCTTCATAAAATAATTTGGGGACTAAATAAAAGGGGAGTTTAATGCAGTAATTGCAGCATTCCAGACCTTTAGCAATATTTAATACCAAACCGCTAACTAATAGTGCAAAATCATAATGTCATTTCGAACCCCCTGATAAAGGAAGATCTTATTTAAATGGAAATGACATTAATTTACCCTGTCATTCTGAAGCGCAGCGAAGAATCTCACGTCATTGCTAACACAGAGCTTGAGATTCTTCACTTCGTTACCCATTACATCTTTTATTCTACTCTGTAAAACTAAGCAAACGTTCTTATACCAGATGTCCTACATCTTGCAGATGTAGGACATCTTTATCTTTAAAACTTTGGTATCATTATTTTCAGAACTCTTGGCTCTCGTAGTTCGGTATTTCGCATATTTTATAGTAAGAAGTTAAATTTTAATATGAGTATTTCCGATAGGTCATTAGTTATTCGTCATTAGTCATTAGTAGTTACAAACTAATGACTAATAAGATAATAATCGCTAACTGCGAAATCATTCTTTACGGGATAAATCTCCTAACTTCTTTATTTTCGTTATGGGGGCTGGAGTTCTGATAATTAAAAAGTGTTACCTAAAAGTCATAAGTCATTGTTTATTAGTATGTAACACTAATCACCAATGACTATTATTCTTATATGGTAAATCTAATAATAACTCCTGTATTTACGATGTGTAAAATGAACATCTGAAATTATCAGCCATCATATTAATTTGTTGATAAGATGAATTAATTCTTTTGCTTTGAAATTAATTATAATTTTATTATGATTTTAAAATTGAACTCCGTCATCAATCAAAGTTGGAATATAATAAGTTACCTTAAGTTGAGGAGATAAAGAACCTTGTTCAGCAAAAAAATATCCAAATTTTTTCTCATCTTTGGGAAAAAACATATTAAAATCTAAAACAAGCCCAACAGTTAAATCTTCCAATAATTTAAAATCAGCACCTGCTCCGATATTAAAGCCGAAACTTACAGATTTAAAATCGTCATTTCCTACTTTTGATACTTCACCACTTACGCCATTATCGCGATAAGCCCAACTATAAAATCCTAATCCAGCTCTTCCAAAAGGCCTGATAAAATCTTCCCTAAGCATTTCATTAAAGAAGTATATTAAATTGACATCTATAGCAAAATTTGTTCTGACCGGCTCCATTCCGGGAGTTCTATATTTTTCTTTGTAATAATTGTATTCATATTGAAAAATTCCTTCAATCCCGAGTTGCTCAGTAAAATAATAACTAATCCCTAATCCAAACTTAGGTCCAATATCCAGCATATCTGTAGTTTTTAAATTTGAAGTGTATTCACCACTTATTGGAACAGCTGCTCCTCCGTATAGTGAAATGCCAATGTTGTCCATTAAGCCACCTTCGGCAAAGGTATGCTTATTTGAAAGGATAAAAGATAATGCTATAATAATAATAAATAAATTCTTTTTCATAAATACTCCCTAAAAATAAAAATTTACCTGTTTTTTCTTTTGAATCATAATGAATGAAACAAAAATATTCATTAATAAGCACATTGTCAACAAGTTATTCGTATTACCACAAAAAATTCAACAAAGTATGTCCAACTTTGCTTTTAATCCCTTTCTAAAATTTTGAAGAAGTAGACTTAGCTTTTTAATGCAGTTAATGCTTCATCAAGAGTACTGTATATTGTAAATAATTTCAAAAAGCCGGAAATTTCGAAAACATTTTTTACATTTTCCTGTAAGTTCGCAATGACCATAGTGCCATGTTCTTTTTGAACAGATTTCAAGGTGCTTAAAAACGCTCTTAATCCGAAACTACTTATGTAGTTTAGATTTATGCAATCAATAACTACTTTGTCTTCTTTTGCAACTAATTCTTGCATCTCGGTTTCAAAGCTTGCTTGTGTTGAATCAATTCTTCCCTGTAATTCAAGGACTTTGACTCCATTTTTTTTATATTCAGAAATAAACATAAAAACCTCAAAAGTAATTTATAAAATCTATTATCATGAAATTAATTTACAAATATATTTATTGATTCAATTCTCAAGTGCAATTTAATAAATTCTTCTAATTTTATGCAATTTCTCTTTGATTATTATGATATAATTTAGAAATATTTTTGTATTCATTATGATGATTTATTAACCTTTATTGTTCATAAATTCAGAACACCTGATGCCTTGTAGTTTGGTATTTCGCAGTCTTGTCATTCTGAAACGAAGTGAAGAATCTCACAACTCATTGCTACCACAGAGCTATAGATTCTTCACTTCGTTCCTAATGAACCACTTTGGCTTTTATAGCACGTAACTATATGTATAGCATATAATTATAATGTATTAATGTGTAAGAGGAAGTCATCGGATGACTGCCAGTCATCCGATGACTAAAAAGTTCATTTTCTCAAAAGTAAACGTCTTCGTTTATATTCTCCTCAGAATGACATACTTTTGCTATAATTTGCGAAATCATTCTTTACGGGACAAATCTTCTAACTCCTTTATTTTCGTTATGGGGGCTGGAGTTCTGAGTTTATAAATATTAATTTCAGGGAACTTTTCCCTGTTTCAGAAGCAACTTGTTGCTGCTGAAATAGGGGCTGGGGGCTGGAGTTTGGGGGCTTTCAAATTCCTAATTCCCGATTCCTAATTCCCTTGCATTAAATATATTTTCAATTTAACACATTCTCAAATATAATAACACAAAAAACGGAAAAACGTCTCAAAAATATAGCAATAATAACCTGTATTATACGTTTAAAATATTATTTTATATTAATAATAATAAAATGGAAACAGCTATTGAAGTTAGGAATTATGTTAAAGATACATTAATTGATTTAATTACAAATGATAAAGAGTTATTTTACGATACTTTCTCTGAAATAATTGAAGATATTGCTTTTGGTAAAAGTATCGAAGCAAACGACGTTGGTAATTATGTCGATGAAGAGCTTGTCTTTCAATCACTAAAAGGTGATAAATGAAAGTTTTATACGAATCTTCTTTTTTAAAAGATATTAAAAAAATTGATAACATTGAAATTTCTAATAAATTAAAAGATACTATTAATCAGTTTAAATTAAGTAAGTCTTCGTATAATATCCACAATTTAAAGAAATTAAAGAATTACAAATATTTTTACCGAGCAAGAATTGGCAATTATAGATTAGGTATTAAAATTGATGATGATACCGTAACATTCATTAGATTTATGCATAGAAAAGATATATATAAGATATTTCCTTAGAACTTAATTAAATTCAATTCATTTCTCAAATTAATTTTAGTCTGTTCATATTGACTTTAAATAACAATTAATGATTAACAATTAGTTGAAAGAAAAACTTCTCTTGTTCATTTTGAACAATAACAAAATAGGAACCACTTGGTATATCATCAGTTTTAAATTCAAGTTTTTGACTACCAGATTCAATAAAGCTTTTATAAATAGTTTTTATTAAAATTCCATGAGTGTTTAGTAATTCAATAATGGTATTTCCTGAAGAATTTTGAGTAAATTCTATTGTTGCTATACTATTAGTAGGATTGGGATATATTATATTTAAAATTTCGCCTTTTTCTGGAACTGAAACATTACCATAACGTGATTTAAATAATCTAATATAAGGCCCAATAGCACCTAAAACGAACTTACTGTTATTGCTAACATCAACACAATCATAAGAGCTAGGCCAATAGCGGTGAATTTCTTTTCCTGTTACTATTTCAGAAATTATTAAGCTGTTTCCACTAGGTCCATTTGAAGTTACAACATATTTATCATCTGGCGAAAATTCCATTCCAGTGATACTTGGACCGTCTATTGGTAGTTTTTGAATTAACTCTTTGGTTTCAAAATCATAAATCTCAACACCGTAATCATTATTGCTTGTTTTATAAGCTATATATTTACATTGGTTAGAGAGTTTAAAATCTCCCCTGCTTGGTAATTCGTATAAGCTATCCAATGTATTAAAATCATAAGCAAATAAACCTCCAATATAAATAGGTTCATAAGGGTCATAATATTTTTTTGTTATAGCTGCTATTATTTGTGAATCATCACAATTAAAAGTTATATGTCCAGTTCCCCAGCTAATTAAATTTTCTTCTGGTTTGATATATTTCGTTAATAATATTTTTTTTGAATCAATGGACCAAATTCTTATGCCATTAGTTACAGAAGATACCAAGTATTTTTTATTATTCGATATAGCTGTATAATAGCTAATTCCTAAAGTATCGTTTTCTAATGAATCAATAACTTGAAAAGTTTTTGCATCAAAGATTTCAAAAACTTTTTGGTCTTGACTCAACCTGATGAAATTTTCATCGTTATTAATAAAGAAAATTTCCTTGTTCCCACTAATTCTTTTTATTTCTTTACCAGTTGCTGTTTCATAGAAAACGTCAACTCCGTAACCATGCCCGACAATTATTGAGTCATTATTGGAAAACTTTACTTGATAAAATCCTTCCATCTGATCTGTCTTCTTCACCCAGACAGTATCCTCAAAGTAGTCCTGCTTTGCTTTGCAGGAAGAACTTTGCAAAACCAGCAGCAAAAGCGCCGCTGCAATTATTAAAAACATTTTGTTTAACATAAAAAACCTCATGTAAATTTATAAATATTAATTTCAGGGAACTTTTCCCTGTTTCAAAGATTTTCAAATGCAATTCTCTTTTTCTGTATGGCTTTTCTATGTCCATTATTTTTATATATTTATTCTGATATTTCTGAGACATTGCAAACCTAATTATTTTTCAAGAGAAATGCAAATATTTTTTTTAAGCAGATGGACTCCACGCTTTGAAAGTGGAGTCCATCGTATGACTGGAAAAAAAAAGATGTCCTACATCTGCAAGATGTAGGACATCTGGTTTAAGAACTTTCGCAAAGTGTAAGAAAAAGCAACTTAGTTGCTTCATGTTTGTTGAATAAGTATTTTGAACGTGCAAAACTCCGTAGAAGTGTTATGTTTGTAGTATAGATAGGTCGCAACTACGTTGCTTTTCTTTTTTTAATCATTATTTCTACAAACCGGAAACTCCTACGGAGTTGAAAGAAAGCAAAACTCTTTCCAAGCTAAGTTCAAATACTTTTAACTGATTTTAATCTTCCGCAAAGTTAGAAGAACTTAATACTTTCGTAAAGTTTCCCAACTTTGCGAAAGTTCAAAAAAAATCTAATCTTTCTAAACTATCTAATCTTTCTAAACTATCTAATCTTTCTAAACATTCTAATCCTTATGAAGATTACTTTACAAATTTAAATGTTCTTAAATTCTCACCAATTTTTATTTTCGCGACATAAACACCTTTTGCTAAGTTTTCAACATTGAAACTTAAAATATTGTCTGCTGGTGCTTGTTCGTTTATTTGCATAACAAAGGCGCCGCCTGTAGTGTAGATATTTATTTCAAGTTTTTCAGTCGCTTTTTCATCTAATTTAATATTAATGTTATTGGTAACAGGATTTGGATAAATCAATAAATCTGGATTATCTTTAATTTCGATTTCTGGAACTGCACTTGGTTTCGGTCCTAAAGTTCCATCAGTATTTAAATTTTGAGCGTAAAGTTTATAAAGATTAACTGGAGAGTAATCGTCTTTAACTTGAATTACATCGTACCAGGTTGCAACCCATTGTTCATTAGCAAGATTAGTAATTTGAATATCATTTTTTCCTAACAGTTTTTGAATTTCGCTGTTATCATCAACTTCATAAGACAGAGGTATAAAAGTAAGAGGAGTCTGGCCATCAGTATTCATCAAACCTGCCTCAATTGAAACCCCATTATTTGTAATGAAAACTACCTGATGATTACCATCGTTTAAAGAACTTGCTTTTATGATTTCTGGTGAAAAATAACATTCTACAGGCATAATATCCAATCCTTCATTTCCCCATTCCCATGTTTCTTTCCCAGCCATATACTTATTTGCACCTACTCCGTATTCACCGTATCTTGAGCCACGATAGTTAATTTTTATACATTCTTCAATCCAATACATAAAAACAGTATTTTGGCTTGCGTCAAAATGAGCATAAGGAGTCAAATTAGAACATTTATCTGATGATGCCGCTATTTCAAGTCCCGGCTCGCCGAATGCTCTTACTCCGTCGGTGCTAATATGGTTTAAATGGACATTTGCATTGAATTCTCTGTTATCGAACCAAACGAAATAGATTCCATTGCTGGTATCTGGAACGTATTGAACTGAATGGTCAAGCCGAAAAGCGTTAAACGTTGGTGGGTTAATAAGAACTATGCTATCTTCCCAAGCTGGTTCAAGGTTTGAATTGAATTTTTGGCAGAGAAGACGTCTTGTTCCCCAGCCACCCGGAACTGTATCTAAACCTGTTTGAATTGCATTCCAAAACAGCATTATATTTCCTTCCTCTAAAGGAACTATATTAGGCCATATATCAATCCATTCATCTGATCCATCGTAATGATGAGTAATTTCTTTTGTTGTTAATACTTCTCCATTACTATTAACTTTGTATAGCATTATTGAGCCATCTTCTCCGGTATTGGTTAATTTGTGAGAAGCTATAGTATAATTATTGTCGCTGGTCTGAACTATTTGAGGACTAAGATATGCTGCTGATTCTTCTGCCGGAAGTTGGATTCCATTTTCACCCCAAAGGAATTCGCCGTTTGGTGAAATCTTATATAAATTTATAATTCTAAGTACATTTTCATCGCGAACGTCTTCAAATGCAATTATTGCATTGTTGTCGTCATCAACTATTAATGAACTTTTTGAAATCCATGTATCAAATTGATGGTCGCTGATTAAAATACCGCCATCACCCCACAGCTTATTTCCATCGGTATCTAATTTATGCAAATACGCTATAAAATTCTGAGGTATTGGCTTTTGAATAAAATAAAGAACATAGTAATTTCCAGCGTGGTCCGGAACTATATAAGAAGCTAAAGCAGAGTCATTTTCTACTGACAGTTGCATATTGTCACTAGGGTCTTCTGACCATTGGGCTGATAAGATTGTTGGTACAATCAATAACAAAAGTAATAAATAAAATTTTTTCATAAATAAAACTCCTTTAAAAGAAAAAAATTGAGAAAAAATTATAATAATTCAAATATAAACATTAATTAAATAAATTACAAATTTATAAAAAAAAAGCCCATCCTACTAAAATATAGAATGGGCTTAAATAATTATCAATTATTAATTGTTAATTGTTAATTATCAATTATCAATTATCAATTATCAATTATCAATTATCAATTATCAATT
>CAZCLJ010000204.1:0-8491 GCA_964499465.1 uncultured Hyphomicrobiales bacterium | reverse complement strand
TCATATTTGGAACGAATATTTTTTTTTAAATAATTCGATTTATTTCACCCCACCCGTAGGGATAGAATATTTGTAACCAATCGTTTTTTTTATTCTTATTATTCCGTAGGAATTAAATATTTATCAGCTTTTTAATATATAATCCCTACGGGATAATCACAGTCAAAGATTTCACTTGTTACAAATATATAATTCCTACGGAATATATTTAATTACTTTTAAATAATTTCTACTTCCTACTTTAAGAACTAATACTTATAAGTAACAGCCGACAATGGGAAAATCTATAATTCATCTCCATTTAAATAGAAGTCTTCCTTTATCAGAGGTTTTCCAATGACATCGCTACTGTTCTCTTACTAAACCTTCCGAAGGTTTCTCAACATTCGGAAGGTTATTCGTAAAAATTGAGATTCTTCGCTACGCTTCAGTATTACAGAGTAAAGTTGTCAATAACATCTTTACTTTTTACTGTCATGCTATCAACTTGTTGATAGTATGACTGAAAGAACACTGTTACCAATGACATCAATACTTTTACTTTAAAAACTTTCCGAAAGCTGTTACACTTTCGGAAAGATGCCCTACAAGTTATTTTTGGAGAAATAACACTTTGAAATGAATAATTGTTTAAGGATTTTAACACAACCAGAATTCATTTTCTTTAAACGATTATTCCCAATTTTTGCTCAAGTTATTGAGCATACTGCAACTGCATCGAAAAAATTAACTTTTTCTCAAAAATTAAAACGATTTTAATTTTTGTAACACTTCTTATATACAATAACACATCAAACAGAAAAATATCTCAAAAAAATATTAATTTTTTTAAAATATTTTTATGTTTTATTTATTTTTTTTTATTTATATTTGGAGATAGACTAAAAATTATTGGGAAGTCAATAATGAAAACAAATAAAAAAATAAATAATATTCGCTTATTCATTACTTTTTTTCTGCTTTTTGCTTACTTAAATTGTCCTGCAAAAGATAAAACTAATCAGTTAAGTTCCGGGCAGCAACTTACAAATAGCATCGGCACAGAATTTTACGTTACATTTCATCCGGGCTGGGAAGCAGAAAGCAATAACGAATATATAATAGTTGTAACTTCAGAAAAGAGTAATGTTGTAAGTATAGAGCATTTAGGGAAAAATTATTTTGAAACCAAAGAAATAAAGCCGTATAAATCAGTTGAGTTTGTAGTGCCTTCATACATTGTGCAGAACTACCAGAAAGCCGATACATCTGCCCCTTATCCAGATGCTATTTACCGCTCATTTGCAATATATATAAAAGCAGTAGAACCGGTATCTATTTATTGTCTATCAAAATTCTCAAAAATTTCTGATGGATATTTAGCCCTGCCAGTTTCTTCACTATCGAATAAATATGTAGTTACTTCTTCCAAAGATATATCAAATAACAATAGCCAGTGGCTTCCGGGCTATACAAGTATCATTTCAGCTTTCGATAATACTGAAGTTACTTTCTCATTAGCTGGCAATGATTCATCGCAAACCGCCGGTGGCATTCGCTTTGGCACTTCAAAAACTGTTACTTTAAATAAAGGCGATGTATGGCTAATTGCCAGCAAAGGACAAGATGAAGATTTGTCCGGAAGTATGATTGAAGCAAATTTACCCGTTGCCGTTGTTTCCGGTAATTATTGCACTACTTTTGAGGGTTCTGACGCTGACGGCTGCAGCTATACTGTTGAAATGGAAATTCCAGATTATTGCTACGGGAAAAAATACCACCTGATTTGTTTTTCTCAATTCCAAAACTCTTATGTAAGAATTACCTCTTTTTATAATAGTAATAATATAATAATTGACGGTGTCCAGCAAGAACTCTTTAATTTAGATGATAATACTGAGCGTCCGACTTTTACTACAATATTAGAATTAAATACTACTGTTCCGCACACTATTTTAAGCGATAAAGAGATTGTTATTTCTCAATACAATGCCTCTTCAAAAGGAGATACGTTAATGAGTGCTCCTTTCCAAATCTCGCTTATTCCAGTGGAACAATACAGCAATGAAATGATTTTTAACATTCCTAATATTTTTGATGAAAGCAATAATCCAATTCCAAGCTATGTTACAATAATTTTTGAAAGTCCAGATGGGAAAATACCAGATTGTGTGGAATTTGGACAGGAAGTCAATTCAATCATTTTTTGGGAAAAATTAAATGCAATGTCGCTTTCAACAAAAGTTTACCCCCCATTTGAAGATGAGAATACATATTTGACAACAACCTTGGAATTACCTGCTGGAACCTACAAATTACGAAGTTGTAATAATATTTCAGCTTATCAGTATAATCCAGTTAGCTCATCAACTTACGGATTCCCAGTTGCTGTTTCTATGAGTAATCATTCTTTAAAAGATACAATTCCACCTCAACCGGTTTACACACAAGATTGTAATGGAAATATTACTGATGGAATAATAAAAGACTACCCCGATAACGACACTTTACGTTCAAATTTAGGACTTATTATCTATCATAGCAGCGAAAGTGAAAATTATATATTCAGCTATGATTATTTTATTCCCGGGCAGTCCATCTCTACAGCTTGGAGATTAAATGTTGTTAATATGACAAAATACGCAAAAGCAGTTATTACTTTTATAGACAGGGAGTCAAACGATACTACAATAACTTTGGAGTATTATCCTGTGCTGGCTCAAGCAAATCCAAAATCAATTGATTTCGGCTTGAATAAAATTAACAATACCGAACTTGCTCAAACTATATGGATAAAAAATCAGTCCACAAGGACAAATTATCATTTGACAAAAATTGAATTTGAAAAGAATAAATATTTTAGATTAGAGCATAAAAGTTTGCCTAGTATCATCTCCCCTACTGATTCTTTTGCAGTAGTAGTAAAATTCAATCCAAAAGCGGCAGGGGCTTTTAAAGATTTTCTCCTTATTAGCGATACCTGCAACTCTTTACCAAAAATTTCACTCTCCGCAGAAGTAGAAATCCCAATAATTACTGTTTATGACATAAAATTTCCAGACGTAACTGTTGGCAAAGAATTAACCCGTGACATAGAGATAAATAACTCTGGAAATAATGTTCTGTTAATTTATGGTATAATTCAGCAAAAGGACAATCCATTTAGCTTAATTTTAGATAGAATCCCAACTTATGAAAATCCGATAGAAATCAATCCAAAAGAAAATTTTACAATACCTATAAAATTTTCACCAAGGAGTGAGGGTTTCTTTGGTACTACATTTATAATACAATCAGATGCACAGGGATTAGATAGCATTGCGACAGTAACAGGGCGCGGAATTAAGCCCGGACTTATTGCTTCTTCATATAACTGGGGAAAAAGACGAATTAACTTACCAGGAAAACCTGTTGAGCCATATTTACCTAATGACGCTAATGCGATTATCAAATTAGAAAATAATGGTAGCCAAAGCGTTATGATTTACTCGACAGAAACACAGTTCGATATGAATGGCAGCAGTTTCTTATTCGATAAATCAAAATTTGTTAATCTTAAAATTAATCCCAACGAAAGTATTGTTATTCCAGTTACTTTCCTTCCTTCTCAGGTCGGCGAGCATAAATTAGTCATTCGTTATATTAATTCTGCTAATAGTATTACTGAAACTACTTTAGAGGGAATTGGAATAATTCCAACATTACGATTTGACGATATGTCCTTTGACACAACTTTTATTAAAGATTTTGACTTTCCTGTTACAAAGAAATTAAGAATTGAAAATATTTTAACGGATTATAGCGATACCGCAACAATCGAAGATTTTTCTATACTTCCGGCAAGTGATGCAATATCCACTATTGCAAATCAATATGGAACTCAGGGATTTTCATTTGATAAAGCCGCTCTTAATCTTCCAATCAAACTTGCACCCGGAGAAGTATTTGAGTTTGATGCCGGATTCGTTGCAAATAGAGAAGGCGATCATTCAGCAAAATTAGAAACCAGTAGCAATGCTTCTGTTGAAGTTTCGTCAAATTGGACTGGTTACGGAAAAATAAATCAAAGTATTATATCTACTCAATCCAATAAAACGTATATTTGCCCCGGCAATACTGATACAATATATTGCAAAATCCAAAACAAAGGTGATGGGAACCTTGTTGTTAAGAATTTATCTTTCTACCCGGTTATACCGGAATTTTCGCTATCTGAATCAGTTCGCCCTTTCCAACTTCACGGTAAAGAAGAAAGGGTCGTTAAAGTGATTTTTCAACCAATAACTACTGGTGCATTCGCAACTAATTTAGTTATTGAGAACAATTCAATAAACGACCAAACAGCTAATATTGAAGTTTATGGAGAATCATCACAATCCACAAAGCAAATCAGTTTTAATTTCAACCAAAGCAAAATATTTGCCGGACAGGAACTATACACTGCTATGGCTCTCAATACCAATGCCCCAATCCCACTTTATCATTTCAATTCTATTTTGTTTACTTTTTCTTTCAATAATGATTTGTTAGAAATAAATCCAGACGATATAAAACTTTCTGCTAATGCTGAAAACCTGTTTACTCTTAATATAGAGAATTTCAATTTAAATAAAGGAAAATTTATTTTTTCTTTAAAACCAAAATCTGAAGAATCTTATATCAGTGCTTCCGAGTTGTTATTCCTAAAGTTTTATACTTCAACAAATATAACAAATAATATTAGCACACAAATCAAATTTGATATTGATATTGACGGCTCAAACTGTTTCAATCTTCAGCCAATTAGTTCGACTTTATCAATCAATCCAATTTCTATAAATGAAATCAGAAAAATTTCCGGCTCTGCTGGCGATAACATTTTTAATAGAATATACCCAAATCCTTTGCAAAAAGAGCAAACCACAGACATAGAATTTACATTGGCTCAATCCGGAATGACATATATTCAATTATATAATGAGAAAGGCGAATTATTACGCACTGTTTTTTCCGGTAACTTAGATTTTGGTAAATATAAACTCCTCTGCTCATTTTTTGACTTGTCTGCAGGTGCATACTTTATCAGATTATCCTCTAATTCTTACACTGAAACTCAAGCAATTATTATATATTAAAAAGCAAATATCATATAATTTTTATTAAGGAAAAGCTATGAATAAAAGCTATAAGACACTTTTATGTAATTTACAGAACAGTTCAAATATTCCAAATCAAAGACATTTTCAAACCAAAAGCAATAATTGGATTTCATTCAATTTAAAAATAATATTGGTTCTTGCCTTTATTATATTTACCTCAAATGTTTTAAATGCAAAAGAACCATTTACTTTCACAGATATAATGAAATTCAATGCATTGCGTTCTCCTCAAATAACTGAAGATGGAAAGTATGTTAGTTATTTACTGCGTCCAGAGCGGGGCGATACAAAAATCATTATCCAGCCAACTGCTCTTGATACTATGTTTACTTTTGAACAGGCATCTTCCTGCTCGTTCTCAAAAAATTCAGAATGGGCTGCTATAACTTCAGTTCCAAAAGCAATAGAAATAGAAAATCTTGAAAAGGGAAAAGACCGCCCTAAAAATGCTATGATTCTATATAATTTTGAGCAGGGAAAACAAAATAAAATTGAAAGTGTAGAAAATTATAATTTTTCGAATGATTCTAAATGGCTTGCATACAAACTTTACCAAGATGAAAGCTCAAAATCTAAAGATAAAAACAAAAAAATTACTGGCTCAGATTTAGTTTTACGGCATTTAGAAACTGAAGCAGAACTTACTTTCAGATTCACAACTGAATTTTCTTTCGACAGTTTATCAAACTATCTTGTCTTTGCAACTGAAGATTTAGACGGTAAAAAGAACGGTTTGTATTATATTGATTTAAAAGGCAATCTGGGTTTTCCAATGAAAATATTTTCTGCTGAAAGCGTCCATTTTTCTTCTTTTGACTGGAATGAAAAAGAGCAAATCCTTTCTTTTATTGTTGCTAAAGAAGATAAGGAAGCTCAGCCCGATTCCTGTTCGTTATATATTTGGAAATCTTCTAGCAAAACTCTTGATACCGTTCTTTTAGCAAGCAACTGCCCTAAGGATTGGTTCATTCCTTTTAAAAATAAAAACCAATGGACTAAAGACGGACAGCGTTTGTTCTTCGGATTAAAACCATTTATTGACACAGTTCCGAAAGAAGAAAAAATTACTTTTACCGATTCAACTTTCTACAACATAGATTCAATTTTAAAAAAACGTGAAATTGATATTTGGCATTCAAACGACCCAAGAATTAAGCCACATCAAAAAATCTGGTGGAAACAAAACAAGGACCGGACTTTCCTTTGCGTCTATCATCTTGATACTAAGCAATACGTTCAGTTAGCAGACCTTGATTTGCCAGACGTTCAGTTCGCTGAAAATCCGAATTTCCTTATTGGAACTGACGACACTCCATATTTACGCGAAATTACTTTCAATGGTTGGTTCTCCGATTTATATGCTGTTAATATTAATAATGGTCAAAGGAAGCTGATTTACAAACGATTAGAAGACTATCCCCATCTTTCTCCTCTCGGGTATTACATCGCTTATTTCAATAATAAAGTTTGGTATTTATACGATACAAGACAAGATACAACTTATAATATAACAAGTAAAATAAATTCAAACTTTTATGATGAAGAATGGGACGTCCCTTCAGAACCACAAAGCTATGGAATTGGCGGCTGGCTCAAAAATGATGATGCCATCTTAATTTACGACAGATATGACGTATGGAAAATATTTACTTCAAGAGGAAATGCTGCATTAAATCTAACTGCAGCAGACGGCAGAGTAAATAATATTACTTTCCGCGTCAGGAACATTGACAAAGATAAAAAATGGTTCAATCCACAGGAATTTATTTATTTATCTGGTTTTAACAATAATACAAAGGAAACCGGCATTTATAACTGCAATCTCGAAGTTCTCGGTTCAATGAAAATTTTGAGTGAACCAAAAAGATTTAACTTATTAACTAAAGCCAAAAACGCTGACAAAATCTTATACACACGAGAAAGTTATGACGAATTCCCAGATTTATGGCTTACTGATTCTGCATTTTCCTTTAAGAAAAAGCTAAGCAACGCAAATCCTCAAATGGCAAATTTCAACTGGGGACGTGCAGAACTCATTGATTGGACAATCAAATCCGGCGATACTATCAAGGGCATTGTGATTAAACCCGAAGATTTTGACCCCAAAAAACGCTACCCTGTTGTTATTTATTTTTACGAGCAAATGACTGACGGTTTGCATAATTTTAATTTGCCCTACACCGGACACAACTGGTGCTTCCCTCAATATGTTTCAGATGGTTATGTTGTTTTCAAACCGGACGTAAAATATACAATTGGATTTCCCGGCGAATCAGCTTTGGAATGTATAAATTCTGGTGTAAAAAAATTAGTTTCTCTCGGAATTGCAGATTCCACTGCTGTTGGTATTTGGGGACACTCATGGAGCGGCTACCAAACTGCTTATATGATAACTCAAACTGATATGTATGCTGCTGCTATTGCCGGTTGCCCCGTTGGAAATATGACAAGTGCTTACAGTGGTATCAGGCACGAATCAGGACTTGCACGCCAATTCCAATACGAAAAGCAGCAGAGTAGAATCGGTGGCAGTATTTTTGATTCATTGGACAATTATATTAAAAACTCTCCTATTTTTTATGCTCAAAAAGCAAGAACTCCATTCCTGATTATGTTCGGCGACAAAGACCCGAAAGTCCCCTGGGAACAAGGTGTTGAGCTTTATCTTGCTTTCCGCCGCGCTTTTAAAAATATTATTTTCCTGCAATACCGTAATGAAGCACATTGGCCAGAGCGCTATCCTAACCGTTTGGATTATGCAATCAAAATTAAAGAGTATTTCGATACATACTTAAAGAAAAAACAAGCTCCTGATTGGATTTTAAGAGGAGTGGAATATAATGGCAGATGATAATTGATAATTGATAATTGACAATTGACAATTGACAATTGACAATTGATAATTGATAATTTTGTCTGTCATTTCGAACCCCCAGATAAAAGAAGACTTTTATTTATATGGAGAATGACATTATTTAATAAAGTCTTATGAAAATAGAATTGCAAAATCCCCCCTACCCCCCTTTTTCAAAGGTGGGACAAGAATTTTCTTAATGATTCCTCCCTTTGAAAAAGGGGGGTAGGGGGGATTTCTTAGTGCTGTTCTGAGTTTCATTGGTTTTAGGACAAAGATGTCATTGGCAACCCCATTAAAGCAAAACCTTTATTTAAATGGAGATGACATTAATTTACCCTGTCATTCTGAAGCGCAGCGAAGAATCTCACAAGTCATTGTTACCACAGAGTTTGAGATTCTTCACTTCGTACAGAATGACAGACAAACGTAAAGATGTAATGGGCAACCCCATTATAAAGCAAAACCTTTATTTAAATGGAGATGACATAAGTAAAAGTGTAATGCTGACGGATGTCAG
>CAZCLJ010000203.1:0-8564 GCA_964499465.1 uncultured Hyphomicrobiales bacterium | reverse complement strand
TGAGGAATCTCAAGTTCTGTAGTAGCAATGACTTGTGAGATTTCTCACTTCGTTTACCAATGACATCTTTACGTTTGTCTGTCATTCTGAACGAAGTGAAGAATCTCAAACTCTTTGGTAGCAATGACTTGTGAGATTCTTCGCTGCGCTTCAGAATGACAGGGTAAAGTGATGTCATTTCCATTTAAATAAAAGTCTTCTTTTATAGGGGGGTTCGAAATGACACAATATAATAAGTCTTTTAACGAATTACAACACTACTACAGATATTGAGATTCTTCGCTGCGCTTCAGAATGACAATGCCAAGATTGATTCTTCACTTCGCTTAGCTTTGAAATGACATCTTTGCTTTAGTAAAACTTTGCGAAAATTTGAAATAAGAAGATGTCCTACATCTCGGAGATGTAGGACATCTAAATCTTAGTATTAGCAATAACTTGTGAAATCCTGTTTTCAAAAGCGGCAATAGCACCAAAGCAAGTGCCAAATTCCGGATTATCTAAAAATATTAAATCTAGCTTGAACAATTTCGTATATTTATTAATGATTTGCCTTATAATTGAGTTTCTTAAAACAGCACCAGTAAAGATAATATTCTCAAATTTTTCCTTTAATGTCAAAGCAACCAGAATTGACATTATTGGCTCTGCTACCAAACTATGCAGTCCTATTGCTATATCAGCTTGATTTCCGGTTGGCTTACCAAAATTAGAAACAGTAACTTCATTTTCAAACCAACTTTCAGTATTATATGAAATATCAGCTATTGTAGTATTAATTTTATTTAAATCTCCACTTTTTGCTAACTCTTCTAACTCTTTAAGATTATTTGTATTAAGAAGCAATTTTCCAAGCCCGGCAAACGTTCCGCCACCGATTCCAGTTCCAATCAAATGCTCGTATTTACCTTGATTATACTTAACAAAAGCAGTTCCAGTGCCGATGCTTATTACAAGACCGCTTTCTTTTTCAAGATATTTACAAATATTTGCTATTGCTTCCAGTTCATTAATAATAATAATCTTATAATCGCTTTTATATTTACTTGCATTAGAACCGGTTAGTAAAATATAATCGAAAGATTGATTTTGTGAATACTCTTCAATCAGATTTCCTATGTTATTTTCAATTGAATTATTTGAAATGATTTTACAATCTTCTTTAATAATATACTTAGAAGAAGTAGTTCCTAAGTCAAAGCATATAATTGATTTATTTTTCATAAAGATAAAGTTTTATATTTGAGTTAAATAATTCCAGAAGTTTAATGTCCAGGCAAACATTCCAACTAAATAATGAGAAATAGTAACTCCAACTAATGTTCTGTGGCGGGAATAAAGATAGCCCCAGCAACAACTTAATATAATACTAATCAATGCAAATTCAAATGAGGTTGTTATATGAATTGCACCAAAAATGCAGGAAGTAACTATAATTGCAATAAGTTGCTTGTGCTTGTGTTCAATTCCAAATTCAATACCGGTTTGAGCTATTCCGCGAGTAAGAAATTCCTGAACGAAACAAATGGGCAGGTATATAATTCCTTCAAAACTTAAAAATGAATACAAAAACCAATTGCCCTGAAACTCTGCAACATTGTTATCTCTTAATAATAATTTTAATAAAAGCATAAAAGCAATTAAAACTGCAGAAAACAATATTGATTCTTTAATTGCTTTCAATGCCCCTTTCCATTGCAAGCCAAAATTTTTCAAGGGTAATTTACTTTTTTTAACTATAAAAATACTGAAAAAGATAAAAACAACTTCAATGGCTCTACCCAAAAAATAATTAAAAGATGGGATTCTTTGGATTATATTAACAAGGAAAATGAAAACTGTAATCAATAAAAGCAAAACTGTGAAGAAAGAAGACATAAATTCTCTTTTTCTGATTGAATCTGAAAGTTCAACGTTTTTTCCTTTAAGTGTTTCAATTGTGTTTTCTAATGCCTGCTCCCGTGCTTCTAATTTCAAACTCATCAAATTGAGCGATTCGGCAAATTCTGCTACATCTTTTGAGTATTTTTTTTCATCAATAAATTGCTCAATTTCCTTTCCAACCGAGTAATCTCCTTTTGTTATGGAAGAAATGACCGTTTCTAATTGCTTTAATATTTTTACTTCTGACATCAAAGCTCCGTTTCTTCTTTATTTATTACCTCGAACCTTGGGCATTTATGATATTCGATATGTTTGGCATTTACAGGAAAACGTCCACAATTAAAGTAATTCCAAAAAAGTGAATCATAGCATAAGCATCTTTTATTCTCTTTATCTAAGAAAAAGCAATTTAACAGCGTGCAACATTCGTTACAATTTCCGCAGCTATCACCAAACTCCCAGGAATCTCTGTTCTTAAATAATGCTTTATTGTATGAACGCATTGGAGGTGCTGAAAGTGGAATATATGACTTTAAGTAATTATAATCATTGTTAATCCAATGAAAAATAAAAGTATTAACAGCCGGATACAACTTCTTAAAAAATGAAATATTTTTCCAGAAACGCCAGTCTTTAAGAAAAAGATATGATATGTAAGGAGCAATTAAATAGGCAAATAAACCGAAAGTAAGGAAATTCATTAGAATTAAAAAATAAAAGAAAAGCCGGAAAGAAGTCCATTTTATCTTGTTCAGTATTATCATTATGCCAATGCCTATATTTAAAATTATTTCACAAATCTTTCAATTAACCATTGCAATTTAATAAAATAATTTGAATTATGTTTGAGAAGTTGAAAATTCTTGCTACAACCATACGAGCAACAAGCTGTTAGTATGGGTAAAAGAAAAGTCATGCGAACATTTCTTAATGATAGCATGACTGGAGAATAGCAACGTAGTTGCGACATCGTAATAGATATGAGAACACGCACACATAAAAAATCTCGTAGAGATGATATCACTCCTACGGAGTTCTTTCGTTCTTTGTTTTCCTTTGCTATTAAGATAACAATCCTAACGGATTTGAAAACAACATTCAGTCATACTATCAACAAGCTGTTCGCATGACTTATTTCTTGACAAATTCTTACAATAACTAGTGTAGTATTTCGTTAAAAGACTTACTATTTTGTGTCATTTCGAAACGAAGTGAGAAATCTCACAAGTCATTGCCACCACGAAACTTGAGATTCCTCACTTCGTTTCGGAATGACAAGAAATTATAGTCTGGTTTTCAAAGAGATATTACACTAGGAAAGTTGAATTCTAACCTTTCTAACCTCATAACTGCATTGCATAAATACTAAGAACACCACCATTTTAAAACCCGTAATGCTCTTAAAGTATTCCATCTGCTTGGCTTCCCTACTTCTTCCATTTCAAAGTAAGTTAAGCCCTTATGCTTATTCTGGAGATTCCAAGTGCCGTCTTTATTCTGCTTTTTCTGGACAAATTCTATTGCATTGATAAGCGATTCGCTTTTAAAATTAATTTCTCTGAAGTAATCTAAAGCAGTCAAAATATCGTAATGCCAGTAATTCGGATATGAAAAAAGCAACCATTCCTTTTTGATTGGTTTAAGCGTTGATTTATCAAGAAATAAATTATGACTTAACAAGAAATTTTGGGCTTTTTCTATAGATTGATTTAAATATAATGAATTAGGAAAATATTTCTGATAGCAAAATAATCCATTCAAAATTAAAAGCGTTGTTTCAAAAGCGTATTTATCAGCACCTTCTTTATTGTCATAATACCAGGTGCCATTTTCATTTTGAATTTTCGAGAGAAATTCAGCAATATTATGCAATCTTTCATCATTATAATTAAAATACGAAAGAATCCCAAGAACAAGTCCAGTTATAGCATTATCGCGCAATAGCCGGTTTCTTGATAAGCGTATTTCTTCATTATTGAAAATTCCATATTCAAAAAGCTGCCCACATCCTTTTTGAGTTTGTTCATTTGGTAAAATTCCCAATTCTTTTAAAAGATATAAAGAATAAGTCGTTGATATCCATTTGGGAGAGTAAAGAGAATTTGCCCATTTACCATCTTCATCTTGCTTTTCGAGTAAAATTTTTCCCCAGCCGATTTTGCTCACTTTTTCTCTTTCTTGATTAACCTTCTTTTCATCAAGAACTAACAGGTCTTTCATCACCTGCCAGCGAATGGAAGAATCGCCAGTAAGCAGCCAGTCAATTGTTTCATTTTTTATTTTAAAAGAATCCATAAGTAAAAATTAAAATAATGTTATACAATTTTTTTTCTTATATTATGTCATCTCCATTTAAATAAAGCACTTGCTTTAAAATGGAGGGATTCGAAATGACAAGCATAAGAAATAAAAAATTACGAGGCATCAGGAGTTATGATATTAAAAATAATGTAATTTCACAAAATAACCTACTTATAACTCCTAAATAAATTTAGGAGTTATTCTAATAATTAGAGTAACTCCATAATTTATTATGGAGATTAACTGCGAAATTGTTCTTTACGAGGCAACACTTCTAACTCCCTTATTTTCATTATTGGGCGGAAGTTCTGAATTATCTTGTCATTCACTACTTTATTTTCTTTTTCAATTCTTTATTATAAATCCTACTTGCTATATCGGCTAATTCTCCCAAAACGGTTGAATAAGAATAGACAACGGATTCAGTTGGAATAATTTGTGTTCCAGTAAGTTCGTATGACCAGGTAGGTTTTTTTAATTTTAAATCATATAGTTCAAGTTGTAAAGAGATTTCACTTCCATCTCCTTTTTGCACATTATTATCAATACATTTAAGAATTATTCCACGAAGTATATTTCTGAAATTAAATGTATTACTTAATAATTCAATGAAATCAGAATCCCATATAATTGGTTGTCCATAAATTCTATTTTCTTTTAATATTAAATTTATACTATCATTACGAATACAAAAAAGCTTTTTATCGGAAATGACTGCTTCTTCGATGTAATTAGTTGTCTGGCTAACTATATGAGTATCAGTAAAAAAAACATTATATATCCCAATAGTATCATTTTGCTTTAATTGAAAATCTTCTGATGTATATTCTGAATGAGAATAATAATATGTAAATGAACAACCACTTAAAAAGATAATCAGAATAGATATAATTATTATGTTTTTCATTTCACTTTTATTTTTATTTCAATTTGTGAAACTCCTTCATCATTGCCGGGGAATTTTGTTTGAAGAGTATAAATATTATTTTCCTGCTTTTTTAGTTTTGCATTTTCTATGTTTTCAAATTCAAAATCTTTGCACCATACATCAAATTCAAAATCAGTGCTTTCCGTTCCTTCTAATTTTATTGTATAAGTATGGTCTTTATAACTTGTTTCAACGATTTTAAAAGGTTCATTATCTTCTAAAAAATAAAATGTTTTGAAAGGTAAAACAGAAATTCCTTTAGTGTGGTAAACATCAATAACTGTTACTGCTCTTAAAAGTATAGGAAAATGTGGAATTAAACCGTCTTCAGTTTCTTCAACATTGGGCTTATATGGAACACCGTTTATAACTGCTGTGCCAAAAATTGTTCCGAAAGGATAGAGCGGCTTGAAATCTATTTTCAGATGAGTTGTATCGTGCTTTTCAAAATAAAAACGTGTGCGTTCAGGTAATTTCAGCATTTTAAACATTATCTTATCTTTTCCGAACTGGTAATTTTTTATAATTGTTGAATCCCAATCCGCCGGAAAAAATGTAGAAATTTTTATATTGTCTTCTGAAATGCTGTCGATATTTATAAGTCCATTTAAAGTAAATGAATTAAGCAAAATATTGTCTTCATTAAAATAACCGATATTCTTATAATGAATATTTAAATTTTTCGTTTCTTCAATATTTTCAATTATAAAAGTATTGCTCTTTTCTTTTATTATTTTTTCTAACCATAGATTATTTAAAGCAGTATCAGGTGTAATTAAAACCAATGCACTGTCAATAAATTTTTCCCAATAATTGCTTGTATTCTTTAAAATAATTTCGGGATTATCTTTATATTTATTAAATTTTTCAACGCATTGAATAAAATTCCCTTTAAAATTCAGTTGTGAAAATACAAAATTGATTTTCTCATCTTTCTTTGGTTTAAAAGTGCATATTACTTTTACAATATTATTGTCCTTTTTCTCAAATTTTACATCTTTTAAATTAATATTAGTTCCAATCGCATAACTCTTTTGATATTTCAAATAATTAATAAGAATTGCATCTAAAGATTTGTCGAAACTATATTCGATTTCTTTCTCAAAATTTTCTATATTCAATAAATTAAAATCAATTTCAAAAGAAAAGGAATAATCAAGAGAATCTTCTAAAAAACTAATATAACTCAAATAAGCTGTCGGAGTTTCGATATCATAGCTGATTGTTTCAGTATAGTTTAAAATATGTTCTTTTGTTATTTCTCTTGAAAAATAGTTTGGAAAATTTTCATTTTCTCTAAATAAATTATATTCAGGTTTATTCAATTCGTTTCCGTTTCCAAATTCAATATAATTTATTTTTAATAAAGGAAATAAATTCAAAGCAAATAATTTAGAGTCAGTATTATACCTTATTTCTGCATATTTTCCAGAATATAAAAAAACACTGTTATCTTCTGCCGTCAATCCACTACAGCAAAGCAAAAAAGCCAAACAAGTAAAGATAATTTTTTTCATAAAGATTTTAAATTTAAAATTTTCAGGTTTTTATTTACTTCGTCAATAAATTAATCTAACCTTTATATTCATAAATAAATATTCAATTCCTCCTTCCCAAGTTGCACTTGGGAAGGAAACTTTCACGAAAGCTATGCTTTTCTCATCATTCTTAAAAAAATGTAAATCACAACTTTAAAAGAAATCTTCCTTCCCAAGTGCAACTTGGGAAGGAGTTTAAAATCAAAAATATTTTTTTTATAAAAAATTTTTTGCATCGTATATAACCCTGCCATTTTCTTCAATGTATTCAATAAAAGGAGTTCTTGGCTGCATTGGAATTAAATCAACCTGTTTATTAAGCAAAGATTCTAAAGAAGCACCGAATCGGAAAAAACGTTTATCATTTAATCCATCACATGCAAAATCGTAATCATTGCAATCAAGTTGATGTTCTAATGATGAACCAAATTGTATTAATTTAATAACATTGAATTGTTTGGCTAAATCAATGATTTTATTTATCAATTCCTTGTCAAAATAGTTTTCTTGCATGATTAAGTTCAATTTATTACAAATTTATGACTTGTTGATTTTCTAATCAACTTTATTTAGTATTCCTTAAAATTTTCTTATGAGAAAACCACTTCATATTCCTTCAATCTCCAAACATAACCGCAAATTAATGAAGAAATGACCTGTCTTGTAGTCATTATGTCAATATTCCTTTTGAAAATATTTTTTAAATGGCTTTTGATTTCTTCAATTTTGTCAAAATCTAAAGTATATTGAGCATCAACAATCAAATCAATATCGCTGTTTTCGTTTGGAATACCATTGTAAAAACTTCCGAATAAAGCAATAAAGTCAAGATTATACTTTTTTGCAGTTTCCCGAAAAACACTATAATCCAATAATTCTTTCGAGTTCATTTCTCAGGTCCTTAATGTTTTGATGTGAGATTTCCCATAATAAATCTTTATCAATAGAGCCGTATCCGTGAACAATACGGTTTCGTAATGATTTTATTTTTGGTTTGTCATTTATTTCCAAATCCATTTTTCCAACTAATTCACCAATTTGGAGTAGAGCAAATGCAATGCTATACTGATAATCATTATTTTCAAGGAATACCTCTTTTCTATTTGTGAAAAGAGTATGCGTTCTATTTATATTATCAATATAATTTAAAATTGCAAGAATGATTTGTCTGTCTTTATTATTCATAAAATTATAAAATTACTGAAATATTAGTTATTAACAAATATAATAAATTTTTATTGTTACAGAAAGTATAAAATTCAATTTATCTTGTCATTCCGAACCCCCTAATAAAGTAAATGCTTTATTTTAGTGGTGATGACATATTCTAAACTTTTGCAAAGTTAAGAAACTTTACAAAAGTTTTACTTTTCTTACTTTACGAAAGTTTAAAATAAGTTAAAAGCATTTGAACTTACTGTAGAAAGAGATTTTTTTTATTTCAACTCCGTAGGAGTGTCCGGTTTGTAGAAATAATGATGAAAAGAAAGAAAAGCAACGTAGTTGCGACCTATCTTTACTACAAACAGAACACTCCTACGGAGTTTTGCAAACTTAAAATACTTTTTCTACAAACAGGAAGCAACTACGTTGCTTTTTCTTGCACTTTGCGAAAGTTTCTTAACCTTTCGTAAAGTTTTGTGGGACAAAAGTAGCGATGTCATTGGTAAGTAAAATGATAAATCTCAAGCTCCGTTTTAGCAACGACTTGTGAGATTCTTCGCTGCACTTGCCAATGTCATCTTTGTAAGACATTCTGACGCGTGTCATACCAAGTTGCATTCAAAGATACATTTAAAGATGTCATTTCGCCCCCCCCAGATAAAGGAAGACCTTTATTTAAATAGAGATGACATTGATTAACACAGTCATTCTGAGGCGAATATAAACGAAGACGTTTACTTTTGAGAAAA
>CAZCLJ010000202.1:0-8628 GCA_964499465.1 uncultured Hyphomicrobiales bacterium | reverse complement strand
AATGAGAAGCAAGCCATACGATCAACAAGTTGATAGTATGGCTTAGAAATTTTTTAAATTACAAATCCTCCTTCCCAAGTTGCACTTGGGAAGTGTATTTTTATAAAAGTTTTACTTTGCTTTTTTTATATCATCAATCAACAAGCATTAAAGGAATTCTCTTGGTTTTCCAATATTAGAATAATTTTAAAGTAAAACTTTAAAGAAAGCTTCCTTCCCAAGTGCAACTTGGGAAGGAGAAACCAAGAATTTTATAAAGTCATACTATAAACTTGTTGAGCGTATGACTTATATAAGTATTATCTATACATATAGTTACGTGCTAAAAAAGCCAATGTGGTTCATTAGGAACGAAGTGAAGAATCCAGAGGATAGTGGGTTAAAGAATTTATTCTGGATTCTTCACTTCGTTCAGAATGACTGTGTTAATTCCTGTCATCTCCATTTAAATAAAGCACTTGCTTTATCAGGGGGTTCGGAATGACAGTTTTCCGGATAATTTTCGAAATTATTCTTTACGAGGTAAATCTTCTAATCCCTTTATTTTCGTTATAAGGGCTATAGTTCTGAAAGTTTAAATTGTCTGGCTCCTATTTCTCCCTTTCATAAATTCCGAACACGAAATCGCTACTGTGATTTTTTAAGTACTTGTCTTCGTAGTCAAAAATTTTATTCAATAATTTCTTTTTTTCTTCATCAAACTCAATAAAATGATGAGAGATATTTTTCAGGACTGGCATTAAAAGATTTCCTCCATATCCTTTTTCTTCAACAATTCTAAACTGATTGTAAATAGCGGGAAGAATTTTCTCTGACTCAATGCATTCAGAAGGGTCTGAAATTATCATTCTTAAAATTCCGGAACCATAATACTTGCTCTTATATAAATTTGATTTATACATTTTCTTATACTTTTTGTCTATTAGGTTTAAACAGTGATTTATTTCCCTCATTTGTATTTTATTATATTGCAAACGGTTCGCCCCAACATATTCGTTAATAATTAATTTTCCTTTGGGAATTAAAGAATTATGGATTTTTTCCAAGAATATATCAAGATTTTTAAAATGATGCAAAGAAGAGTGAAATAATACAATATCGTAATAATCAGTGGGTAAAGTATGTTTATATATATCACTAATCAAAAATTTAATATTTGTTAACCCTTCGTTTATAGCTATTCTTTCAGCCGTTTGTAGTAATTTTTCTGAAAAATCTATACAGGTAATTTCCCAATCTGGGTTTAACCGGGCAAATTCAATTTCGTGGCTACAAACACCAGAACCAATAGAAAGCATCTTAATCTTTTTCCCGTCAGAGTATTTCTCGGAAATATATTCTTCATAACCAACATCTTTGCTTCCAGTTATCAGATAATTCCAACGCATATTTACATAAGGTATTTGCCACCAGTTTGAACCATCTTTATTGCTATCGTTAAAACTACTCTTTGTTCTGCTTTTTTCGGATAGGGAAAATTTAGTGAATATGAATTTAATACCCCTTTGAATGCTTTTAAGGTAAATATCTCTAACATCTTCTATTGTAATAATTTTCATAACTTGATTTTTCTTATTGCACTAACTTATATAATTAAAAATTTGAAACTCCAGACTTTCCTCCTTCCCTAGTGTAATTATTCATAGAAAAACTAATTATAATTTCTTGTCATTCCGAAACGAAGTGAGGAATCTCAAGTTTCGTGGTAGCAATGACTTGTGAGATTTCTCACTTCGTATCGAAATGACACAATATAATAAGTCTTTTAACGAATTACTATATTAGTGTAACTTGGTAATGAGAATAAAAACCATTATTTTGTATTGGAATCAGGAGTTCAGTATTGATTCATAAAGTTCCGTAATAGCTTTTGAAAGATTTTGCCAGTTGTATTTTTCCTTATAATTTGTTATATTTTTACTGAATTCAGTGTATAAATTATTATTAAAATACTGCACAATTTTTTCTTTTATCAAGTCAGAATCTGGTTTTTCAACAATAAGCCCGGTAGAGTAAGGAGCAAGCATTTCTTTTAATCCACCGACATCAGTAGCGATTACTGGCAAATCGTAATGATAGGAAATTCCAACAATCCCGCTTTGGGTTCCGCTTTTGTATGGTAAAACAAGCACATCTGCTGCAGAAAAAATAGCAGGGACTTCCGAATCCGAAATATACTTTACAATTTGTGTAACCTTGTTTTCTATATTTAATTCTTTAATTTGCTTTGAAATAGAACTGTATGTTCCATAATCTTCTCCAGCTATAATAAGATGATAGCTCCCGTCAAGTTTTTTTAGTGTATCAACCAGCAAATCCAATCCTTTATAAGAACGAATAAAACCAAAAAACAGCAATACCTTTTTTTCGTATGAAATTCCAAGTTCCTTTCTGGCAACTTCCTTCTCTATTTTTTTGGGGAAATGGTCATAAAGAGGGTGGGGAAAAAGTGAGTATTTAGCATCTTGTTTTACTGATAAAAGGTCATTTTTCACCTGTTCAGTCATAACGATGAAAGCATCTTGCTGCCTTGCATAAAAATTTATTAAAATTCTGTCGAATGGCTTTGGCTCGTGTGGCAAGATATTATCAACAATGCAAATATTTTTAACACCTTTTTTCTTCAGCGATTTTGCAACCATACCAAGCGAAGGGGCAAAAAACGGCATCCAAAATTTAGTAATTAACATATCCGGCTTAAAATCCAATATTTTCTTAGCAGTTGAATAATATGTAAGTGGATTTATTGTATCTAAGACAGCAGAAGAAGGAATTATATCAGCATTATCACCTTTTTCAACGTATTGTGTTTTTCCGGGAAAAAGCAAATTTGGATACTGCCTTGAAAATGTAAACGCTTTAATTTGATGTTCTTTCTCAAAAGCCCGATAAAGAGCAGCATTGAACTGGGCAATTCCTCCGCGAAGAGGGTAAAACGAAGAAAGATAAGCTATTTTCATAATTTTAAAGTTCCACACCTTTCTTAATTATAAAAGGATATAAAGTTGAACAAAGATTATATCTGGTTGTTATACCAAACCGCTAACAATATTGGTAATATAATCTGTCATTCTGAATCGCAGCGAAGAATGACAGGTTAAATTTATGTCATCTCCATTTAAATAAAAGTCTTCCTTTATAAGGGGTTGCCAATGACATCTTTTTACGAAAACGATGAAATACAGAACAGCACTAAGAAACCCCCTGCCCCCTTTGAAAAAGGGGGTAAGACAAATCCCCCTTTTTCAAAGGGGGCAGGGGGTTTTCTGAAACTATATATTTCATAATGATCTTTTATACTTATGTCATCTCTATTTAAATAAAGCACTTTCTTTATCTTGGGGGTTCGGAATGACATCGTAGTTTGTCATTCTGACGGATGTCAGAATCCATCTTGGTTTTCCCTAAAGAGAATGGACAAAGAAATATTTTAGTCATTAGTCATTGGTCATTAGTTTTTAATAAAATACGAATGACTAATAACGAATGACTAATGACCAATAACTAATAGAACGATATTTGCTAACTGCGAAATTATTCTATACAAGGCAAATCTTCTAACTCTTTTATTTTCGTTATGGGGTCAGGTGTTCTGAATCTTAAAGTTTAATTCCTAAGCTAAAATAAAAGAGAGTTTCGCCCCAAACAACTGTTGCTGGGTCTTTTAAAAAATTGAAACCTTTTCCAACAGAGAATTTCGCCGGACCGACAGGTGAATCAAGAGAGAGTGTTGCTCCTACACCGTGCTTTAAACTGCTCAATTTGATTGCTTCAAATTGTTTCCAAATGGAACCAAAATCATATCTTAAGGAAAAGTATGTATCGAACAAAAGCGAAAAAGGCAGCTGAATTCTATATTCTAATGAACTAATAAAGATTTGTCTGCCAATATCGTCATCTTCTCTGTATCCGAAGAAATTTTCCTGTCCGCCAAAAGTAAAGGATTCTGGAACGGGGAGAGTTTCATCAGCAAAACCGAATAAAACAGATGGTTTAATAATTTGTTTATTGAAAGAAAAAATATTACTAAAATAGAATTCTACTTTTGAAAATGCAATATTATTTGCAGCATTAAAAAGGTTTGTTTCTAATGAAAGGTTAATAATTCTGCCTTCATTAGGAAATTCCGATTTATCTTCAGTATCGAATATTGTCCCAATTTTAATGGTATTGACCGAATAAAATGTTGGCTTCGGCTCTAATCCAACTAAATCGAAAGACCTTTGTTTTTCTAATCTTAAATCTATTGAAAGAGTTCCTTTACGTTCTATTTGAGTTCCAAAAGAAGCCCAAAAACCATATCTCTCGACTGAATATTCACCGTCTTGGAGCCGAATAAACTCATTTGTTCTTGTGTTGGGCTTAAAGATATAATTATAAGATTTCTTTTGCTCATAATAAGATTTTAGTGAAAAAGTAATCATTGAATTTAGAATTCTCGGCTGAATTACGGAAATTGAAGCATATTGATTTCTTGAACCGGCAGAAAATCTTGCATTGAATTTTGCACCGTAATTAAATATATTATTTTGAATGAAATCCAAGCCGACCTGGGTATAGCGTTCGTTGTCCACTCTTGCACCCAAGCTAAGTGTTTGCTCCGGATTCTCTTTAACAAATACGCTTACATCGACTCCATTGTTTTCATCTGATTTATTTACTTCAAATTCTACTTTTTCAAATAACCCGTTATACATCAAATTATCCCAAGAAGTTGCAATTTTTTGAGAATTAAGATAATCACCTTTTTCAAATTTTAAATCACGCAAAATCAAAATATCTTTTGCTGATTTATTTCCACTTACTTTAATACTATGGACTTTTCCGTAATCAAGAAGAATGTTAAGAGAACTGTCTGCTTTGTCGTAAAGAATACTTTTTGTTGAAGCAAAAGTAAAGCCATTTTTACGCAATTCTTTTAAAATAAATATATTAACTTCTTTTTCTGTAATCTTGTTGAAAGATTGATTAATATACTTTTCGTTAAGTTCAACCTTTAATAAATTTTCATTTTCATTGTTTTCATCAAATATATTGATTTCTTTGATTATATCATATCTGTTTAGTACTATTTCTAATTCTGAATTTTCATTTTTTATAAACTGTATTGATTTATAAAAATTTATATTTTTTAAATTCAACAGATTGAGCAATAAATCTTCAAAGTTATTGTTTTTATTTAAGATAGAAATTGAATCTTCATCAAGCAAGCCAATAAATTTTATTTGCGGAAAATAATTAAAAGTGTTTTTTAATTCTTCAAGAAACTTTAAACAATGCTCTTTTTTCTTTAAATTTATTAGCTGCTTGATTTCGTTTATTTTATTCTTTGCAGCAGCAGAACCAAGTTCAATTAATGTATCTAAATGAGAAAAATCAAGATTGCTTCTGTTTTGTAAATCCGGTTCAATTATAACATCTGCTAAGCTTTTTGCCTGAGTAGAGAATTTTTCCATTTGAATTGAAACAACCTGGTCGGCAACGTTCCATGGCTTATTTAGCTCTTCAATAGGCATAAGCGGCGATATTGTATTGATTGTAAATATTAAATCCGGTTTAAATTCAAGTGCCTGCTCTGTTGGTATGTTTGCCATCAAACCACCGTCAACAAGCACCATAGAATCAAGCCAAACGGGAGAATATCGAAGTGGGACAGTGGCACTTGAGCGAATAGAGGTTACCAAATTTCCACTTGATATTGAAATTGTTTTTCCCTGCACTAAATCAGTAGCAACAGCTCTAAAAGGATATTTAAGTGAATCAAAATCAGTTTGAAAATTATAAACACTATTCCAAACAACTTTCTGTATAAAGGAAAACAGCTTGGTTCCAACAGAAATTGCCTCAGGAATAACAAAATTGAAATTATCAAATTTTAATGTTAAAAGAGAACGGTCACTGACGATTTTTTGGTCAAGAAACAGGTCGCTTCTGTTTTGTTCACTTTTGAGTGAAAACAAATCGCTCCAGTCAGTATATTTTATTATAGAATCTAGTTCAACAGGGGAGTATCCAATAGAAATTAATCCACCAACGATTGCACCAATACTTGTGCCAACGACATAATCGAAATGAATATCGTTGTTAGCAAATTCATTTATAGCTCCTATTTGAGAAATCCCCCTTGCGCCACCTCCGCTTAAAACTAATGCAATTTTAGGCTTACAATATTCAGCAGGATTTTCTATTGATATGATTAAAGAATCCTTTGCTAAAACAGAAAAAGATGAAGCAAAAAGAAATATTATACTAAAAAATTTGATGATTATTTTGAACATATATAGCATTCCTAAGAAGCTTTGTAATTTTTACTAAATTTTGATACAGCTGTCGGCTGTTGGCAGTCGGCTGTCAGCTATCGGCTGTCAGCTATCGGCTATCAGCTGTCGGCTATCGGCTGTCAGCTATCGGCTATCAGCTGTCGGCTGTCTTCGTTAGTCATTAGTTTTTACCAATAACCCAATAAACTAATAAACTCAGAGCTCCTGACCCCATAACGAAAATAAAGGAGTTAGGAGATTTGCTTCGTAAAAAACAATTGCGCAAATTATCCAGAAATGATGTCATTCCGAAACGAAGTGAGGAATCTCAAACTCTGTGGTAGCAATGACTTGCGAGATTTCTCACTTCGTTTCGAAATGACAAGACTGCGAAATATCAAACTACGAGGGCCAGGAGTTCTGAACCCAATAACCTTATAACCCAATTAACAATTAATAATTAATAATTAATAATTAATAATTAATAATTAATCAAAGCATCCGAGCATTTGTGCAATGAGCATTCTATGAAGTTCAGAAGTTCCTTCAATAATTTGCAAAGCTCTTTGGTCGCGATAAAACCTTTCAGCTTTAAATTCTTTTAAGAGTCCATTAGAACCTAAAATCTGGATACAGTGTTCAGCAGCGAGTTGGGCAAGTTCAGAGCAATAGAGTTTAGCGATAGCACTTTCCTTTGAAATATTTTCACCCATTTCAAGCATTCTGCAAACATCATAAAGATAATTTCTGGCAAGTTCAATGCCCACTTCAATATCGGCTAATTTGAAAGCAATTGCCTGATGAGAGGCAATAGTCTTGCCGAATGTTTTGCGATGTTTTGCATATTGCAATGCATAATCGAAAGCTCCCTGAGCAAGTCCTAAGCCAATAGCAGCGATAGCGAGACGTCCGTTATCCAATACAGTTTGTAATATTTTTAAACCATCACCTTCTTTTCCGAGAATATTATAGCTTGGAACAATACATTCATCTAAAATTATGTCACTTGTATCTGAAGCACGCCACATCATTCGATTTTTTATAGGTGAAATTCTATACCCCGGGGTATCTATATCAACTAAAAATAATGAATACTCTTTTATAATTTTTTGTGTTTTCTTATTAATCTCATTTTTTGTTAGGGCAAGAATAGTTGCTCCAATAGAAATTTCAGTAGAAGCATTAGTTACGAAAGCTTTTGAACCATTTAAAATCCAGTTCTTGCGTCCTTTTTTCTCTGCATTTGTTTCTATTGTTCCAAAATCAGAGCCGGAAATATGTTCTGTAATACCGAAACTCCACAAATTACCTTTAGCTAACTTGGGTAAATAATCGTTTTTTTGTTTTTCACTACCATACGATAAAATAGGAGCGATGCCAAAAGAGTTCTGAGCTGCAATGGTTGCCGCCTGAGAAGCATCTACGCGCGCAATTTCTTCAATAATTATTATATATGATAAATAGTCTAAAGATATACCTTTGTATTTTTCTGGAAGGAACACGCCAAGAAAGCCCAGT
The DNA here is from genome assembly GCA_964499465.1 of uncultured Hyphomicrobiales bacterium. Taxonomy (GTDB): domain Bacteria; phylum Bacteroidota; class Ignavibacteria; order Kapaibacteriales; family UBA2268; genus JAAYJM01. The sequence continues at coordinate 850 of CAZCLJ010000202.1, read as the reverse complement.
TCAGAATATTTTTTGGTTAATTCAATGCTAAATTGTTCTTTTTCATCTAATTCTTGTATTAGAGGATTTATATATTCTTCAGCGAAACGTCTGACTGTATCACGTAAAACTACTTGCTCTTGAGTCAAGTTACGATATAGCGACATATTTGCTCCTTTTTTTAAAATAAATTTTATAATTTACGTAAAAAATTATATTTAATCTAAAAAAAAGAAGTGTAAAAAAAAAATCTTTATTTAAGGGCGTATTCTAAATTCTGAACTACTGATGCCTCGTAGTTTGTTATTTTGCCGTTTTGTAATTTCGAAACGAAGTGAAGAATCCAGAGAGTAGTGATAAAAAAAATTTCTGGATTCTTCGCTTCGCATCAGAATGACAGATAAAATTACTATGTTGAATTTTCTCTATTTAAACAATGTCTTCCAATTCTATATTATTTCTCTCTATTCAAGTGCATTACTCTCAAGAGTGGAATTGGATTTGTGGTAAAAAATAAAGAACGTATCAGCCCTGCATAGTAGGTAGAGTTCAACTTTCTTTCCTGCTTCTCCTTCCCAAGTTGCACTTGGGAAGGAGAAAAATGAACAACAAATTAATTTTTATTAATAATCAAAAAAAGTGAAAAAAATATTTGGTTTTTATTTTTTTTTTTTTTATAGATTTGTAATAGTTCATTTATGCAAATTTTAAAAGGACTTTATTTCCGGCTTGGAAGAACTTTTGAAATTAGCAAAGCCGGTAAATGAACTAAATTTATTCTCAAAAATTTGTTATTATTTAATTTGGAGGGATTATATGAGATTTAAGCTAATCTTGTTTTGTATTATCTTATTTCCGTTTGTTTATACTT
>CAZCLJ010000201.1:0-8633 GCA_964499465.1 uncultured Hyphomicrobiales bacterium | reverse complement strand
ATTTGCGCAATTGTTCTTTACGAGGCAAATCTCCTAACTCCTTTATTTTCGTTATTGGGTCAGGAGTTCTGATTTTGAAGCTACTTGTAAAATATTTTCACTTATTCAATCATTCTATTAATTGAATATCATATAATTATATCTTTAAAAATAAAGCACTTAAGACTTAAAGCCATACTATCAACTTGTTGATCGTATGGCTATAAAGAACGTATCAGCCCTGCTCCAGACCCCATAACGAAAATAAAGGAGTTAGGAGATTTGTCTCGTAAAGAATAATTGCGCAGTTAATCTCCCAAATAAATTTGGGAGTTACTCTAATTATTAGAATAACTCCTAAATTTATTTAGGAGTTATAAGTTTGCAATTTTTTGAAATTACATTATTTTTAATATCAGAACTAAATTAAATGCGAAATAACAAACTACGAGGCATCAGGAGTTCTGTATTTATTTATTAAAACTTTACATCAATTTGAAAGAAAAGCTGCTGTTTGCTGTTTCCTTGAATCTCATCTAAACCACTACCAATGCTTTCCACAAAATTTTTGCTTACGACTGTATATTTTGCACTTAATTCCAAGATGTTGAATAGTGCATACTCAAATCCGATGAATGCCCTGATTCCTTGTCCATAGAGAGCATAACTAACGGTATATCCTGTTGGATTTGCTTCATACTGCCAAATTGCTGAATCGTAGCTATCTGTAGAAAAATATGTCAAACGTCCAAATATATCCAAATTAGAGAAGATTTTCCTTTGCAAATCACAGAAAAATAGCATTCCAACTTCATTTGCTTTTAAATCTTCATAAGTAATTAAGCATTCTTCATTTCTCAATCTTAATCTTGTTAGCTCGTCTATTTGATATTTCAGTTCAACTCTAAACGTATATTTACCCTTTTGAAATGTGCTTTTGAGTTTATCAATAGTTATTGCATCGGTTTTGTTTTCGTATTTTATTCTGGTAAGTAATTCAAAATCAGAATCGAACAGATAATTAGCTTCAGAGAATAGCTCAATTCCTTTTTGCCTAATCGGTAAAGTATAGGTTTTTGTGTGAGTTTTCCAAATATCGAAATAGCTTGAAAGAATTAATTTTGGATTTACATACCATTTAATACCAGAGTAAAAGCCAGTTTCATTGCTTGGTGCATAAGTTTCGCCGAATATTGTGCCGAATGGAGAGCGGAATTCAGATGAAAAATTACGATAATGAAAAGATAGTTCTACATCTTCAATTTTAAAGATTGAACCACCTTTTAATCCTAAATTATGCTTGGCGTCTTGGCTTGCTTCAAATCCAATAGAAATATTTTCAGTGTTATACATTGAATAGATTGAGCCGAGTAGCCCTTCTTTTCCTGAAAAAGCAGTTTTCGATTCACTTTCTATTGGGTATTCATAATTTAAATTCAAAATTGTTGCACCAATAGAAAAAATCTTATTTTCATACTGCAATGAACTGCTAAAGCAGGTTTCAGGCAATTTCCTCTTTTTAGCAATTTCTGTTTCTGTTCTGTAATAGCCGGAAGTATAAATAGAAGTTGCTACTCCGAGTGTAGTATCAATAGCAGCAGAACGATTAATTTTTGAGTATGAAATTGAAAAAGTTAGATTGGAGCTATCAGTCAAATTTAATTTATAATCAAGAGCGGCACCTCTGAAAATTTTATAATCTGTTGAAGAATGATAAGGGAGAAAACCGCTTCTGTATTGCAAGACAGGTGAAATCACATCACTACTTTTTGAATTACGGTAATTGCTCCATAGCAAATTTCCCATCCCCTGCCTTAAAGAATAATCTCCAATAAGCACTTTCAGGTTATCAAAATCCGCAGCAATGTAGCCGGAATAAAACTCAGCTATGGATTTTTCTCCGGCGTTTTTCTTTGTAAGAAAACCAATTTTAAAATTATCTTTTTCAGTATTAAATCTTTGGTATAATGATAGATGATTTCCTAAATACTTACCGTTTTCAAAGCCCTTAGCTTCATTAAAATCAATTTTATTTCTCGCTCTGTATTTAATTTTTGCTTTTTGACTTTTAGTTTCAACATCTTCAATTGTTGTAAGAAGTTTTAAAATTCTAATTTGTTTGTAAGAAAGTTCAAGCGTATCGGCTATTTTCTCTAATGAATTAAAATTTTGTTTTTTAACTAAACGAAGGATTTTCGCAGCAAGATTGACAGATATTTCAGGTAGCTTGGAAAGTTGTTTTATGCTTGTTTTTCTTAAATTTAGAGGATTTGTCAGATAGATTTCCAATTCATCGAAAAATTCAGAACCTTCATTTTCTTCAGAATCTTGCTCTATGTATTCTTCAAGTATTTCAGATTGTTTTTCCTGAGCAAAGAGAAAAGAATCGGAAAATACTCCTAAAATAAAAAGGAAAAGTATGGTGCTTTTCATTCCAAAATTAATATTTTTTTATTAAATAAATCTAACATATAAATTTAAAACTTTCCTTTGTGAAAAACAAATTATTTTAATTCTTTCTTTTGAACTATGATTTTTGCAATTTTTGTGATAAAAAATGGAAAGGAAGGAAATCATTTTAATTATAGTTCAGAATTTTTTATTTCAAGTCATACTATCAGCAAGCTGATAGCATGACTTGAAATAAACCGCTAACAATAATGGTAATTAAATCTGTCATTCTGAACCCCCTTATAAAGCAAGTGTTTTATTTAAATGGAGATGACATAAGTAAAAGTGTAATGCTGACGGATGTCAGAATCCATCTTAAAAATAGTTTTTATAGGTCATTAGTCATTCGTTATTAGTCATTCGTATTTTACTAACAACTAATGACCAATGACTAAAATATTTCTTTGTCCATTCTCTTTAGGGAAAACCAAGATGGATTCTGGCATCCGTCAGAATTACAAACTACGATGTCATTGGTAACCCGGATAAAGGAAGACTTTTATTTATATGGAGATGACATAATTCTTATAAAATTTTCGTGTAATAAAAATTTATAATAAGGTAATAAGTTTTATTGATTTTTGGTGCTTATTTTCTACTAAGGTTTTCAAAAAAATAAGGTTTTAAATTTTTTAGCTAAAATTATTCTTTAACAAAGAAAATCTAAACCTTGTTTTTATAATAAACCTTAGTAGAAAATTATCAACCTGTTGAAAAAGACCTTATTAGCTTATTTTATATAGACTTATTATATATAATATTGAAATATTTAGTAAAGATGTCATAACCTGTTGCTTCAATACTTTTCGAAAGAAAGGGAAACTTTCGCAAAGTGTAAGAAAAAGCAACGTAGTTGCTTACTGTTTGTAGAAAAATTATTTTGAATTTGCAAAACTCCGTAGGAGTGTTCTGTTTGTAGTAATGATAGGTCGCAACTACGTTGCTTTTCTTTTTTTTATAATTATTTCTACAAACCGGGCACTCCTACAGAGTTGAAAGAAAATAGCTATACTGAAGTTTTTTCTGACTGTAATTTAGCATAGTTACTTAACAATGCTAAAGTTTAAGTTATGTCATCTCCATTTAAATAAAGGTCTTTCTTTATATGTGGGTTCAGAATGACATTATTATTTTGCTCTATTATTTAGCGGTTTGATATAAGAACTATATTAATTGCGAAATCATAAACTACGAGGCACCAAGAGTTCTGAACTTATAGAATTATATTCTCAAAAATTTTACAATAAATTCAAATAATTTTCGTTAAAAATCACTATGTTTAAATTTGAATACATAGAGCATTTATATTTGCTTTTTGCTGTCATTATCTTTGTTGCTATATACATTTTTTCAAGGATAAGCAGAACCACAAAGCTAAAAAAATACGGGGATATTTCCTTAGTATCTCAACTTGCGAGCGAAACATCAATTGCAAAACGCAATATTAAATTTATTATAATCTCGCTTGCATTCGCAATAATCATTTTTGGATTAGCAAATCCACAGCTTGGAACAAAATTAGTAGAGGCAAAGCGTGAAGGCATTGATTTGATGATTGCCTTAGATTTGTCTAACAGTATGAAAGCCGAAGACATAGCTCCGAGCCGCTTGGAACGTGCTAAACTCTCTATTTCCAATTTAATTGATAATCTTCAGGGCGATAGAATCGGACTAATCGTTTTTGCAGGCGATGCCTATTTGCAATTACCAATTACTGCCGATTATTCCGCTGCTAAGCTATTCCTTTCCTCAATTGATTACGATATAATGCCCGTTCAGGGAACTGCCATTGGGAAAGCTATTGATTTAGCCACCGAAAGTTTATCTAAAGAAGAAAATGCCAAAACAAAAGTATTACTCGTTATAACCGACGGTGAAAATCACGATGACGACCCGGTAGAATCCGCTCGTGAGGCGAGTAAAAAAAATATTATCATTCATACAATCGGCTTCGGCTCCGTTGAGGGCGCTCCTATTCCAATTTATACCAACGGAATTAAAAGCGGATTCCTTAAAGATAATAACGGAAGTGTAATCCTTTCTAAAGCTGATGCTGCTACCCTCGAAAAAATAGCAACTATTGCTAATGGTAAATTTATAATGTCCACTGACGGTGAACCAAATCTAACAGGTCTGCTAAGCGATATTTCTAAAATGGAAAAAACTGAATTTGAAACCAAAATGTATGCCGACTACGAAAGCTATTTCCAATATTTCTTTGCGGCTGCACTTTTACTGCTCGTTATAGATTTATTTATTTCTGAAAAGAAAAGCAAATTGCTCTCTAAGTTTAATTTATACGGAGATAAAAATGCGTAATTTAATTTTTATATTATTCATTGTGTTAATCGTTCCTTTCCTTGCTTTTTCCCAAAATAAAAAAACTCATATACGCGAAGGAAATAAATTATATAAAGAAAATAAATTTAATGACGCCGAAATCGAATACCGAAAATCACTCGAATTAGAAAAACAAAACAACAAAGCAATTTTCAATCTCGGAGATGCCCTTTATAAGCAGGAACAATACGATAGCGCTGCTGCAAAATTTGCTGCAATCGCCAACCAAAATCTTGACAGGGAAACTACTGCAAAAGCATATCATAATTTAGGCAACGCTCTTTTAAAAAATAAAAAATATCAGGAAAGCATTGACGCTTATAAAAAATCTTTACGCCTTAGTCCGAAAGATTTGGACACCAAATATAATTTGGAATATGCAAAAAGAATGATGATTGCCCAACAACAGCAGCAACAACAGAAAAATCAAAATAAAGATAACAAAGATAATCAGGATAAAAATAAACAGGACCAACAGCAGCAACAACAGGATAATCAAGATAACAAGGACAAAAACAAACAAGACCAGCAGCAACAACAGCAACAACAGGATAAAATATCCAAGGAAGATGCAAAACGAATTTTGCAGGCATTAGACCAGGACGATAAAAAATTACAGAAAAAAACAAAAAAAGCAAAACCGGTTAAAGTGAAACCGGAAAAGCAGTGGTAGCTCTTTTAAATGATAAATGATAAGTGATAAATTATTTTCTTAATCCTTTCTTGAGAAGGGATTAAAGGGGTGTGTTCTTGTTAGTTTATAGCTCATTTCACGCAAATTACTTTTTATTTCTTTTTTAGTAAATAGTTATTAAGTTGTGAAGTATTACTTTTAAAAATATTTTCTTAGTGTTCTTAGTGAAATACTTTGTGCCCTTTGTGTTAAAAAAAATAACCACAAAGAACACTAAGTATTTCACTAAGGACACTAAGAATTTAATATTAAATAACTAATTAGAAAGCGAGTTAATAAATAAAGAATATACTTTTTAGTTCTCTCTTAATAGGAGAATAAGGAAAAGAAAAAAATCCTTTTCACTTTTCAAGAGAAGAATGCCTAATATGAGCTAATATATTTTAAAATAATTACATAAAATAAGAAAAGTCAATTTTCAATAAAATAAAGAGTATGAAAAAATATTTTCATAGTGAAGAAAGAATAAAAGGAATAAAAGCGTTTTTTACTTTGTTTATTTTACTTGCAATTTTATCAATGGATTCTTATGCAGGTAATGTAAGTTTCACAGCAACAACGAGTAAAAATCCGGTATCGGTTGGAGAGCGCTTTCAGGTTACTTTTACGCTGTCCAATGCCGATGGTTCAAATTTCAGACAGCCGGATTTTGCTGGCTTTTCCGTGCTAATGGGACCCAGCACTATGCGTTCTACCCAAATAATCAACGGGCAGATGTCAAGTTCGGTTTCCTATACTTACGTGCTTCAGGGCGACAAACCGGGTAAATTCACGATAAATCCGGCAAAAATGACTGTTAGCGGCTCAGTGGTTCAATCCAATTCACTCTCTATAACGGTTGAAAAAGGCAGCACTTCTTCACAACAGCAGCAGTCCCAAGGAGCAGGTAATTCTCCAAAACCACGCAGTTCAAATACTCAAGTTGCTGATTATCTCAAAGATAAGCTTTTTATGCGTGTATCTGTTTCTAAACGCAATGTTTATCAGGGTGAGCAACTTGTTGCAACTTATAAACTTTACTATAAATCAGATGTTCAGCTCGCAGGAATAAAATCTTCAAAAGACCCTGCACTTTCGGGTTTTTGGAAATATGACGTTGATTTAGGAACTGGTCCAGCTACTCGCGAATCTGTTAATGGTGTTGCTTTTTATTCTAAAGAAATTAAAAAAACAGTTTTAATTCCACAGCAATTTGGCGAATTAACGATTGACCCGCTGGAGGTGGAATATATCGTTGCTCTTCCTGTAAATGATGGATGGTGGACAACCTACCAAAATTTCCCAATTACAATTAATTCAACAAGTGAAAAAATTACTGTAAATAAATTACCCGAACCAAAGCCAAGCGATTTCACTGGTGCAGTCGGCTCACTTAAATTTACTTCATCTTTAGACAAGACGCAAACCAAGGCAAATGAGCCAGTTTCTTTAAAGGTTACTGTTTCCGGAAATGGAAATTTAAAATTAATTTCGCCACCACCACTTAATTTACCTAACGATATTCAAGCTTTCGACCCAAAGCAAAGTGAAAACACTTCAGTTACATCAAGCGGCGTGTCTGGAACAAAGACATTCGAATATTTGCTCATTCCAAGGCGGGAAGGTGAATATAAAATAGCTCCTCTTAGCTTTTCATATTTTGACTTAAACCAAAAAAAATATGTAAATTATCAATCTGATGAATACATTTTACACGTAGAAAAAGGCAGTGGCACCAGTTCTTCACCAGTTATAAGTGGTGCGACCAAAGAAGATGTAGAGTTTATTGGCAAAGATATTTTATTTATAAAAACGCCAAAATCAAGTATAAAGCAAGAATCTAACTCTTTTTGGGCTGGAACAGGTTTCTTTATTCTTGCATTTTTACCTGCACTGCTTTTCATACTCTTCCTAATCTTTTTAGCAAAGAAGAAAAAAGATTTGGGAAACAGAGCTTTGCTTCGTAATAAAAGGGCATCGGCTGTTGCACGCAAGCATTTAAAGCAATCGAAAAAATGCCTTTCCAAAGCTGATGAAAAGAAATTTTATGAAGCGCTTTCGCGTGCTTTATGGGGCTATTTAAGTGACAAATTAAGCATTCCATTAGCTGATTTGACCAAAGATAAGGCAGTAATGGAATTGCAAAAATATAATTTAAACGAAGATATTTTTATTGATTATTTTAGAATTATTGATGAATGTGAGTTCGCTCGCTTTGCTCCTTCGCAGGAGAGCCAGAATATGAAAAATCTTTACGACTATGCAGCTGATGTTATTTCAAAAATGGAGGCAGGTTTAAAATGATACGAAATATTTTTATTGTTATAATTGTTTGTTTTTTAAGCGTATTCGAGAGCTTTGCAAGTGATGCTGATGCTACATTTAAAGAAGCAAACCAGTTTTACCAACAGGATAATTTTGCAAAAGCAGTTGAACTTTACGAAAGCATTGCTAAAGATGGAAAATGCAGCTATGAAGTGTATTACAATCTTGGAAATGCGTATTTTAGAAACAATGAATTTGCAAAAGCAATTTTAAATTATGAGCGTGCTTTAAAACTTTCTCCCGAAGATTCTGAAATTAAATTTAATTTGAGCATAGCAAGGACAAAAATTGTTGATAAAATTGAGCCACTCGAAAGATTCTTCCTTATTCAAATGTGGAATGATTTGCTCAATAGCTTTTCTTCCAGCAGCTGGGGAATTTTCGTAGTAATTGCAATTTGGCTCGGCTTCGCCTCTCTTTCATTGTTTTTCTATGTTTTCAGAAATTCCTTGAAAAAACTCTTCTTAATTTTAACCATTGCTTTCTTTTCTGTAACTATTGTTACAATCTTTTTCGCAACGCAAAAATACAGAATGGAAGGAGAACGGAATACTGCAATTATAATGATACCAAGTGCATACATAAAAAGTTCGCCAGACGCAGGTGCAACAGACCTTTTCATTTTGCACGACGGCACTAAAGTTGAACTTCTTGACGAGTTAGGCAACTGGAAAAAAATTAGAATTGAAGACGGAAATATTGGCTGGCTCTCCGACCACGCAATTGAGATTATTTAGTTTGAAATAATTTATAAATGAAAACGATTTGCATTTTACTCCTTCCCAAGTTGCACTTGGGAAGGCAACTTTCACCAAGTTGCATTCAAAGATACATTTAAAGATGTCATTTCGAAACGAAGTGAGAA
>CAZCLJ010000200.1:0-8662 GCA_964499465.1 uncultured Hyphomicrobiales bacterium | reverse complement strand
ATTATATGCTATACATATAGTTACGTGTTAAAAAATCCGAAGTGGTTCATTAGGAGGCGAATATAAACGAAGACGTTTACTTTTGAGAAAATGAACTTTTTAGTCATCGGATGACTGCCAGTCATCCGATGACTTCCTCTTACACATTAATTCATTATAATTATATGCTATACATATAGTTACGTGTTAAAAAATCCGAAGTGGTTCATTAGGAACGAAGTGAAGAATCCAGAAAATTTTTTTAACCACTACTCTCTGGATTCTTCACTTCGTTCAGAATGACTGACAAAAGCAAAGATGTCATTGGCAACGAAGTGAAGAATTTCACAAGTTAATGATACCAAAGTATTTGAATTTTAAATATAAAGATGTCCTACATCTTGCAGATGTAGGACATCTGGTTTATGAACTTTTGCAGAGTAAACGTAAAGATGTCATTGGCAACGAAGTGAAGAATATCATAACTCATTGCTAACACAGAACTTGAGATTCTTCACTTCATTCAGAATAGCAAGAAAATATTTATAATGCTTTTTTTTTAAATAGCTTTGATTATACTAAAAAAATAAAAGAATATGAAAGACTGGAGTTCTAATACTATGCAAATAATCGAAAAAATAAATATAAAAAATTTGAATGGATTTTCTAATATTTTTAATGATTTTGTCAATAATAATGATTTCATTAAAAGCAGATTTCCAAACAATCAAAATTTAAGCAGTAATTTTTTTAATGTTAAAGCAAATTCATTTAAAAATAAGAATCAACTTATTGATATTATAAAAGAATCAATGAATTGCATTTCGCTTTCCGAAAAGCAAAATACTAATTTAGAAAAAATTGAACTAAGCAATACATTAACAGTTACAACTGGGCAGCAAGTCGGTTTCCTTGGCGGTCCTTTATATACATTTTTGAAAATCAGCAGTGCAATAACTTATTCACATAAATTGTGTGAAAAGCACCCTGATTTTTATTTTATTCCTATATTTTGGATTGAAGATAACGACCACGATAACCTCGAAGCTTCGCAGGCAATTTTATTTGATAAAACATATAATGTCAATCACTTCTTTTGTTCTGATGATTTAAGCAAGGAAGACAATACTCCTGTTTCAGAAAAGATTTTTAATCAAAGTATTGGAGCAATTATTCAAAGTATTTCTTCCGATTTAAAGGATTTGCCTTATTTCAATGAAGTAAACGAAAATATAGAAGAATTTTATAAAGAAGGAACCTCCTGGACTGAAGCGTTTATTAAGTTGCTACAGGATTTTTTTGCTGAATCCGGTATCCTGTTTCTTCGCGCATCAGTTGCAAGAAAATCCGGTGTTTTTGCTAAGATTATCAAAAAGGAACTTTCTGAAATTGGTTTTTCTCATAAAATAATTGAAAAAGGCAACGAGAAGCTACTTGAAAACGGCTATAAGCTGCAAGCTCGCTCTTTTGTTTCAAATCTCTTTTATCATCAGAGCGATAATCGGTTCAAAATAAGATATAATGCAGATTTAAACACTTTTCAGTTTGATGATAAAAATTTTAATTTGAAAGAGTTGCAGGATTTATCTGAAAAACATCCTGAAAACTTTTCTCCAAGCGTTCTTTTGAGGAATATCTGTCAGGATTTTATTTTGCCAAATGTAGCGTATATTGGAGGACCGAGCGAACTAAGTTATTCAACTCAACTTCCTGAGCTCTACTCTGCTTTTCAAATTGATATGCCAGTTTTTATTCCAAGAAACTTTGCTAGTTTTCTTAATTTAAATTTATTGAGGAAAATTGAGAAATATAATCTTAATCCAGTTTTTTTTATGAGAAACTGGATAGATGTTAAATATGAAATTAAACAACAATTTAGCAATAGTCTTGTAATTTCGGAACTAAATTCAATTAGTGAAAACCTTGAACAAAAATTTGACGAGTTAAAAAAGGACATAGAAGAAATTGACAGTTCATTAGTCAATTCAAGCGGTGTAGCACTTCATCAAATCCTAAAAAGCATAGAAGAATTGAAGAAAAAAACTCAAAATGCGATACTAAAAAAATCTGAATTAATAAATGATACTTATAAAAAATTGTCAAATTTTCTTTACCCTGAAAGCGCATTTCAGGAGCGAATGGTTTCCCCACTTTATTTTGCTTGCATTTATGGCAAAGAGAATTTCAAATATTTATTGAGTGAAATAGCTAAAGAAGATGAGATATGCCATCAGGTAGTTAAATGAAATGATAGATACAGAACAGCCCTGCCGTTCCCCCTGATAAATGAAGACCTTTATTTTGGGGGTCGAAATGACAAACAAGCGAAATATCAAACTACGAGGGGGCAGGAGTTCAGAAGGTGAGTTACTAATATTACCACTATTTCAAAAAAAACAAAATTTTGTTTATTTGTTATAAGAATTTTATTAAATTGTACACAGGAAATTTAACAACTAAATTGCTTAAAGCTAATAACTGAAAGCAGGCAGCTAAAAATGAAAAATCAAGAAGAATCTTACATTTACGGAAGAAATCCAGTATTTGAAGCAATCCGAAACGACGCTCCAATAGAGAAAATTTATATACAATTCGGCATTGACGAAAAGCTAAGGAATGATATTATAATAAAAGCTAAGAGAAAGAAAATAAACTGTTCGCAAATTGATAAGCAGAAATTTCTGGCTTTAGAAAGAGAAATAACAGGTAAAAATAACATTTCACAAGGCATAATAGCTATAAAAGGAACAGTTAAATATCTGACACTTGATGAATTAATAAGTGCTTCCATTGAAACGGCAAAAAATCCGGTAATAGTATTGCTTGACGAAATCAATGACCCACACAATCTCGGTGCTATTGCCAGAACCGCTGAATGTTCCGGAGCAGCCGGAATAATAGTTACAGAACGCAACTCTGCACCGATTACTCCTACTGCAATAAAAGCATCTGCTGGTGCTTTGGAGTATTTGCCTGTAGCGAAGCAGTCAAGTGTAATTCAAACAATTGAAAAATTGAAAGAAAACGGTTTCTGGGTCATTGGAACTGATGTTGAAGCAGAAATAGCGTATGATGAATTGGATTACGAAACACCGATTTGTTTGATTATGGGAAACGAAGGAAAAGGCATTAGCAAAGCTGTTGCCAAACATTGCGATTATACAATTCAGTTACCCATTCTTGGAAAAGTTCAATCTTTAAATGTATCTGTTACGGCAGGTATAGTTCTCTATGAAATATTAAGAAAACGAAATATATTAACCTGAATAATTCATCCGATGACTTCCCAGTCATCGGATGAATAGCCTCAGTAACGATTTTAGAATTTAATAAAAATTAGAGAAAAAACTTAGTTTTTTTACTGAATTTTAAGTAAAACCCTTATAATCAATAATTACTGAATATTTTTTTAAATTTATGAATATTATAGGTTAGGAGAATAGTATGAGCAAAAATGATGATGTAGTTAAGAAATATACAAAGAAGGGTAATATTTCAAAAGATTTTTACGACCAGGAACTAGAAAAACTGCATAATGAATTGGTAAAAATGCAGTACTGGATTAAAGACAGGGGATTGCGGGTAGTAATACTATTTGAGGGACGCGATGCTGCTGGCAAAGGTGGTGTCATTAAAAGAATAATTGAGCCACTCAATCCTCGCGGGTGCCGTGTAGTAGCGTTGGATAAACCATCTGACAAAGAGCAGACTCAGTGGTATTTCCAAAGATACATTGCACATTTACCTTCTGCCGGAGAAATTGTGATTTTCGATAGAAGCTGGTATAACCGCGCCGGCGTGGAAAGGGTAATGGGATATTGCACAGAAGAAGAATATACTGAATTTTTACGTTCCTGTCCGGAATTTGAAAAAATGCTGGTTCGCTCTGGTATTATTTTGCTTAAATACTGGTTCTCCGTAAGCGATGAAGAACAAGAAAAGCGCTTTCGAGATAGGGCTACTGACCCCAAAAGACGCTGGAAGCTATCACCAACCGATATTAATTCATGGGATAAATGGGTAGAATACTCAAAAGCTAAAGACGAGATGTTTAAACTTACAGACATTAAGCAAGTTCCCTGGTTTAACGTCGATGGTGATGACAAAAAGAAAGCCCGTCTAAACTGTATTGCTCATATTGTTAAAATGATCCCTTACAAAGATGTAACGCCAAAACCGATGGAACTTCCCGCAAGGAAAATCAGCGAAAAATATATACGTCCTCCTCTTAACGAACTGACTTATGTGCCAGAGGTTTATTAATTGTTAATGATTAATGATTAATGATTAATTGTTAATTGTCTTGTCATTCCGAACTCCAAGATAACGTAAGAGCTTTATTTAAATGGAAATGACATAAGTAAAAGTGTCATTCTGACGGATGTCAGAATCCATCTTACAATAGTTTTTATTGGTCATTAGTTATTTGCCATTTGTATTCTTAGGAGCTGTTAAGAAATAAGCCATACTATCAACAAGTTGATAGTATGGTTATAAGAAAACGTATCAGCACTGGGGCGGAATGACAGATTAACCCCCCCTCTTTATTGAAGAAAAAATTAAATGTATCGCAATATTTTCATAATATAATTGTCAATTATCAATTATCAATTGTCAATTAATTAAAGGAATTTTTATGTTTAACACCATTAATGAATTTAAGCAGGCATGGGATAACGAAGCCCAGGCAACAATGAAAGTATTTGATTACTTAACAGACGATGGTATTACCCAGAAGGTAACTCCAGACACACGTTCACTCGGTTTCCTCGGCTGGCACTTAGCCAGTTCATTACGTGAAATGCCGTCTCAAATTGGAATGAAAGACGAAAGCCCACTTGACCCAAATTATGAACCACAAAACGTTCAGGAAATTAAAGAAGCATATTCAAAAGCAAATGAAATGGTGAGCAATTTCTTATCAAGTTTAAATGATGATGTATTAAAGCAGGAATTTGATATTTATGGACAGAAATGGACAGCAGATTTCCTTTTGTCTGCATTGATTACCCACCAAATCCATCACCGCGGGCAAATGACTGTTTTAATGCGCCAAGCTGGACTTAAAGTTCCGGGAATTTACGGACCTTCAAAAGAAGAATGGGCAAATTACGGAGCCCCTGCTCAAAAGTAGTATATGCCCAAATTTGCTTCCTATACGATTCAGGCACACATTGTTGCTTTTCCTCAAAACCAAGATGAAGCGGTATATCTTGCTTTGAAGCGTGCTTCAGATGCTAAGCTATACCCTTCTTTTTGGCAGGTCGTTACTGGCAATATTGAACCAAACGAAACTGCAATAGAAGCAGCTATTCGCGAAGTTAAAGAAGAAACCTTGCTTCACATTAAAAATATCTGGACTATTCCTTTAGTCGCAACTTTTTTCAATCCTTACAATGATGAAATTCATTCGGCACCAGTTTTCGGCTTTGAAGTTGAGTATTCTGAATTAGTCAAGATTTCAAAGGAACATCAGGATTACAAATGGCTACCTTTCGATGAAATAATAAATCTATTGCAATTTCCTTCACATATCGAAGGAACGAAAATTTTTAATAATTTTGTATTAAATGAAAAGAACATAAATATTTTTAAATATAAATGAATAAAAAAATAGCTGCAATAGTAATCACTTTTAATAGAATTGAGTTTTTAAAAGATTTAATAAATGCTTTAAGGCATCAAACAAGAAAATTAGATGCAATCATTGTAATTAACAACAATTCAAGCGATGGAACAAAGGAATGGCTCAACAATCAAAGTGATTTATTAGTAATTCATCAGGAAAATGTTGGTAGCTCAGGCGGACAATATACTGGCTTCAAATATGCTTTTAAGCAAGGTTACGATTACATTTGGACGATGGATGATGACGTTGAACCAGTAGAAACTTGTTTGGAAAATCTATTGGTAAATATAAACGAGAATAGAATTCACGCACCTTTGCGTTTTCAACCAGATGGAGAAGTTTTTTTTAATGAAGCCGTTTCTTACAATTTAACTAATCCTTTTAAAAGTTTTTGGAATGGAATAATTTCTGAAAAAGAAATAAATCAAGACGAAATACCTGTTACTGGACTTACTTTTGAAGGACCGATTTTTCCACGTCAAATAATTGAGAAAATTGGTTTCCCTGATAAAAAATTCTTTATTTACGGCGATGACACTGAATATATGCTGCGAGCAAAGAAAATTGGAGCAGAAACATTTTTAATCAAAAAAGCACGTTTAAATAGAAAACTCAATGCTGTTGAAAAACTTCAGAATTATGGCTGGAAGTATTACTACGCAGTCCGGAATCTTATTGCCATCAATGTGTTGCACGGGAATTTACCTGTCAGATTAATTAGACCAATGATTTATTTAATAATATATTCTTTAAAATCAAAAAGTTTAAGTTTATTTAAGCAAACGCTCATTGCTTTTAAAGATGGGTATTTTTATAAACGATAATATTTTATTTTGAAAGTTCAATTATTATTTCTAATTTGAGTTTTTTATTTTCAAATAATTTATAAAGTAGCAAAAGATTTATGAAAAAGTTAGATGTTTCAGAAATACTTAAAAAAGCAGAGCAGTTTCAGGTTTTATCTTTTTTTCAGGAAGTATTGGATTTTGTCGTTGATGTAAAACCACTTCTTGATAGTATAAATAAAGCTCTTGATGAGAACTTAAAAAAGATGCCGACAGCAACACAAAAGCTTAATAAAGTTTCTGAAGCTACTGAATTTGCTACTACTGAAATTTTAAATATTGTTGATGGGCTTTTTGTTAAAAAAGATAATATTCTAAAAATCATAGATATACTATACCAAGATGAACTTAAAAGCCGAAACTATATTGAAGATAAACTGCTAAAACTACAAAGAGAACTTAAAGGTAAAGTTGGCGAAACTATTTTATTGGAGTTGCAAATAACAATTGATTTTGTCAGGCAGGAACCATTCCATTCAATACCAGAAGACGCAAAGCTACTGCTTGATTCAATTTCTGGCTTTAATGATGATTTGACTGCAATTATGATGTCTCTTCAGGTTCAGGATATTACCTCCCAACAAATTGCAGCTGTGAACAATCTTCTTGATACAATCCGGATAAGATTGTCGAAAATGCTCAATCTGCTTAGCAATTCTGAAATTATGCACTATATTGATAATGAAGAAGAAAATCAAAATATTGAGAAGAAGGAAAGCCGAAAAGTAGCTTTTGACCCTAATGCAATTGATGGAATTTTTTCAAAAGAAAAACGTCAAAAAGATGTTGATAACTTTATTGAAATGCTCGCTCAAGGAAAAAATCCCGATGAAGTTCAAAGCGATTTATTAAGCGAAGATGATATTAATTCTATGTTTTCTGATAATCCAACAAAAGAAAAAGAAAATACTTCTATTGATGAACCGGTAATTCAAGATGATATTGATGCTCTGTTTGGCTCCAATGCTACTGATGACAGCAATGAAGAAGTTTCTCAAGATGATATTGATGCTCTGTTTGGAAAGTAAATTATGAATTTCATCGTTGTCCAGTTTGGTAGAATCGGCGATATGATTCTATTAACCCCGCTTTTTAACAGAATAAAACGTTTGTTTCCAAATGCCAATATTGACTTGCTCGCAGGTCGTCATAATTATAAAATTGTTTCAAACAATCCACATCTAAGTAATATTTTTATATACGAAAAAACTCCTTTAAAATTCATTTCCCTTGTTAATCATATTCGAAAAAACAGATATGATTTTTTGATTGACCCCAAAGACCACTATTCAAGAGAAAGTCATTTGTTTGCAAAACTTATTAAAGCAAAAAACAAAATCGGCTTCAATTCTATTGGAAAAAAGACATTTAACCAGACTATTCTTTCTCAGGAAGAAAATGAAGGGAAACACTATATTGAACGAATTTTACAGCCACTCTATTTTTTAGATTATAAAAAAGAAGTTGAATTACCAAACCCAGAGTTATTTTTGTTCAATGAATCTGAAATTTACTTTAATGAATTTTTAAAAAAGAATGAAATAGCAGATTATATTGTTTTAAATATTTCTGCATCACGTGAAAGCAAGATGTGGAAAAGCCATAAATGGATTGATTTTCTCAAAAATACTAATTTTAGTAAATTTAAAATTATCCTTGTAAATTCTCCCACCGAAAAAGAAGCAGCTACAGAAATCAAGGAGAAATGCCCTTATGTCAATTTGTTTCCTTCGCGTTCCATTCAAGATGTAGTTTCTGTTATTAACAGAGCCACACTTGTAATTTCGCCGGACACAGCTATTGTCCATATTGCTGCTGCTTTCGATAAACCACTTTTTGCTCTTTACAATGGCTTGGAAAATTTCTACACTAAATTTTATCCTCTATGCTCAGAAAAGTGTATCATAAAGGCAAATCCCAACGAAGACAGCATTGAAAATATACCAACAGAAATTGCAATTTCTCAATTTAAAGAATTTAAAAAAAAGTATTTGTAAAGCAGTCAACTGTTGGCTATCAGCTATCAGCTATCGGCTATCGGCTAACGACATTGTCATGCTGGCGTATATCAGAATCCATCTTGAAAATAGTTATTATAGGTCATTTGTCATCAGTGATTAGTCATTAGTAGTTACAAACTCAGAACTCCTGACCCCATAACGAAAATAAAGGAGTTAGGAGATTTGCCTCGTAAATAACAATTGCGCAA
>CAZCLJ010000199.1:0-8676 GCA_964499465.1 uncultured Hyphomicrobiales bacterium | reverse complement strand
CACTAATCACTAATCACTAATCACTAATCACTAATCACTAATCACTAATCACTAACAATTAATAATTAACAATTAATAATTAACAATTATTTCCACCAACTCAAATCAAGTTCCTGAAAAGGAGAATTTCGTTGTTCAGTTTCTTCGATGTATTTCCAATCCTGTGGAGAAAGTTGCCCAGTTTCCTTTAGCTTTTCAAGTTTATTGAGCATCGTATTGAAATCAGAATGATGAAATGAAAAGCGCTGTTCGGCATAATCGCGTGCAGAACGGGTATAAATCAGGAACTGCCAGTCCGATGCCTGCATTAAGAGTAATTCTCGAAGTGCCTGTTTCAAAACTCGCGTTTCATCTCCATTTAAAGTATTCACCGGGTATTTTTCATAAACAGCTTTCAGACGGTTTTCATTGTCGTAAAGTTGCACCCATGTCCATTTTGTATCCTCATTACTCCAGACATCGTGATTATTGTTTTCACCCCATGAACCTTCGGGAAGCAGCATAACTTCCTTTGGTTTTATTTTGCTGTATTGCTCAAAAGTAGTTGCAGAATTAACGTAGGGCGAATGATGAAGTCCTTTCAGAACAGCTTTAATAAATTGCGGACCCTCGAACCACCAATGCCCAAAAAGTTCGGTATCAAACGGAGTGCAGACAGTAGCAAACTTTCCTGTTGTCCTTTGATAATAGTTTGATGTGTTTTCGATATGATGGATAAAATGATTTGACTGCATATCAATTTTTTCAGCAGTCCAGTCTGGATGATAAAGCAGTTTATACATCATATCGGCTTTGTTGTCAGTAACCCGCCAATACCTTAACCGGGAATCATTACTTTTTTTGTGAAAATCAAGATAGTTCGGCTCTCCGGGGTAGCCAACCTGACCGCTCCAAACCTGCATAGAAATATCGTGATGGCGGGTAAAAGCAGCTGCTGTTCCGTATTGTGTCTTCTCGCTTGAACTACATTGAAATAAAGAAAGTGGGGATTTATCGAAGCTATTCGGCATCTGCTCATAAGCATTTGATGCGATAGAAACAAACTTTTCCTTTTCTGCATCAATAAAAACGCCGAGCGGAGTTGCTCTTTCTGTTAAATCCTGGTCTGTTATAAAATAATTCAAACCGTATCGGGCTAGAAACTGCTCAATACCGGGTCGTAAATGCTCCTTGTGATAAGGAGCAATTGGAATAAGAGATTTCCAGTTATACGAAGGGCGGTAGGCACATTCCGGCAGCCATATTCCGCGAGCTTCACGTCCGAAGTGCTTTTTGTAGTTTTCAGAAGCAAGTTGAACCTGCAAATTTACGCTTTTGTCCGTTGCAAGTAGAGGAAGATAGCCGTGAGTAGCACCACAAGTAAGGATTTCTATTGCTCCGCTATCCTGCAATTTCTTAAAAGCCCCAACAATTGAATTACCGTATTTATGAACAAAGTCATTTTTTCTTTGTTCATACCACCATTGCCAGTATTTTGTCAAATATATATGATGAAGGTCGTAGCCCCAGTCTGTATAATTTTTTTCATCACCTGAGGCAGCAGCAATTTTTTCATCACAATACTTAATAAAAATATCTTTGAAATCTTGATGTTCAAGTTGTTCGCAAAGAACTGGAGATATATCCAAACTTACTTTTGGGTATATCCCTTCATCCATTAATTCATTAAATACATTAAGCAATGGGATATAACATTCGGCAACGGCTTCAGTGAGCCAATCGACTCCGTGAGGCCATGTGCCGTGGTGCAAAACCCAGGGCAAATGGGTATGCAGGACTAATACGAAATTTCCAGAGTGCATAATTTCCTTTATAAAGCAGCTAATGCTTCTTGTTCAGTTTCAACAACTTGGATTATAGATATGAAACCACTGATTTTAAATATTTCCTTTATATTTTCATTCATAGCGAAAAGAACAACAGAGCCATTGCCTTTTTTGGCTAATTTTGCAAAAAGAAGTATTGCCCTAAGTCCGGAACTGCTGATATACTCAATTTTCGAGAAATCAATCGCTAATTTGTTTTCACCAGCTTCGATAACTGGCTTAATTGTGTTTTCCAATGTTTCGCTGGAAACAGAATCAATTCTTCCGCTTATACGAATTATTAGTTTGCCGTCTTTTTTTTCTTGTAAAATTTCCATTTGCTTTCCTTTTATATTTATTAAAAACTTCGTTCAAAGCTGTTATAATATATGAATTGCATTAATTTTCCTGCAAAAGTTTTTCCAAATCCTTTAAATCTCCTTTTTTTGCAATTCCTAATTCTATAGCATAAAAAGTTTCATTTGCATCATTTAAAAGTTCTCGTCTTTTCTCTTCTGATATTCTTTTTGAAAATATATCTAAAAAGATTTCCTTTTCTTCTAATTCTAAGGCATCAGCAGCAGTAAGAACATTATCTAATGAGTATTTCATAATAGTAAGTCATATATTTTTGTATAAATTTCAAAGTGTAAAAATAACAAAATAAAATGTATTTTTAAACTTTTTTAATTAAAGTTAAAATGTTTTTATTATTAATTCTTTCATAATCAATATTATCCATAATTTTCTTAACAAAGAAAATACCCAGTCCTCCAATTTTTCTTTCTTCAAGTGATAATTCTGTGTTTGGGTCTTCTTTTAAAAGAGGATTAAATTCAATACCGTCATCAGTTATAGTTATTTTTAATTCACTATCTACAAGAGAAAAATCAAGCTTTATTAAATGCTCATTTTTATCTTCATAAGCATAATTGATGACGTTTGTAACAGCTTCCTCCAGAGCAAGATTGATATTAAATGTATGCTTAGAAATTGCTTCCCACTTTTCTGAAAGTTGTTCAAGAAAGCTATCAAGCAATACTATTTCGCTTATTTTATTTTTTAATGTTATGCTTGCTGTTTCCATTTGATAATTTAATTGTTTATTGTTTGTCTTGTCTTAAATAACGTTTACTTTTTTTAACAAAAATAGGTAAAAATTATTGACAAGACAAAAGAAAAATGTAAAGTAAAATTCCAACTAAAACAGAGAAGAATTTTCAGTATGAAATTAAAAAAAAGTTAGTTGAGAAAATCGAAAACAAGGAATTCAGAACTCCTAAACCCCATAACGAAAGTTAGGAGATTTGATTCGCAAAGAACAATTGCGCAAATTACCCAGATAATGTATCATTCCGAACCCAAAAATGAAGTAAGACCTTTATTTAAATGGAAATGACATAACGTAGCTAAAGCTACAAACAAATTTAAGAAAAAATGTTATCTTGCATATAAAAAAGTATTGATTACAGAACTCCTGACCCCATAACTAAAATATAGATGTTAGGAAGTTAGCCTCGTAAATAATAATTTCGCAGTTATTATTTTTAATAGTTATTGGTCATTAGTCATTGGTTATTTGTAAGAACACTAATGACCAATGACTAATGACTTATTAGTAATACTTTTTTTAAAATTTAATCTCAAAAGTAAGATAAGTGGAATCATACATTCTAATGATTGATGTTTAACGAGTTAGATCTAAAATTTTGCTAAAAAAACAAAGTTTCGGGGAGTAATAGTATAAGGATTAGAAGATTAGAAGGTTTAGTTTATTAACTTTCGCAAAGTTGGGAAACTCGTGCGAAAGTATTAAGTTCTTCTAACTTTGCGAAAGATTGAAATCAGTTAAAAGTATTTGAACTTGCTGTGGAAAGAGTTTTGTTTTTTTTAAACTCCGTAGGAGTGTCAGGTTTGTAGAAATAATAATAAAAAAAAGAAAAGCAACGTAGTTGCGACCTATCTTTACTACAAACAGACCACTCCTACGGAGTTTTGCAAACTCAAAATACTTTTTCTATAAACAGGAAGCAACTACGTTGCTTTTTCTTACACTTTGCGAAAGTTTCTTAACTTTCGTAAAGTTTTGGTTGTAAAAAGTAGAGATGTCATTGGCAACGAAGAGAGGAATCTCACAAGTCGTTGTTACCACGAAACTTGAGATTCTTCACTTCGTTTCAGAATGACATTATGATTTTGCACTATTAATTAGCGATTTGGTATAAATACATAACACCTAAATAAATTTAGGAGTTATTCTAATAATTAGAGTAACTCCCAAATTTATTTGGGAGATTAACTGCGCAATTGTTCTTTACGAGTCAAATCTCCTAACTCCTTTATTTTCGTTATGGGGTAAGGAGTTCTGAATTTGGAAAAGAGAAAATGAAATACAAAAATGTCCGAAACTTTCCCAAGTGTTGGACATTTGGAATCAATACTTTTCTTCCAGATGTGCCACACTTAAGAAAGTGTGGCACATCTTAATTCTTTTCGTTTGTCTTTGAACTGTGATTTTTGTAATTTGTATGATGAAGATGATTAAGAAAGAAAAACATCTTTTAATAATAAAAATTATTCAAATCATATTTCAAACAAAGAACACACCCCTGTCACTCTCGCGTGGTGAATTAAAGATGGATTCTAACAGCCGGCAGCCAACAGCTAACAGCCGGCAGCCAAATTGAGAAATAATGAATTACTAAAGCTAATTAGCTAAAAATTTCTGATAAATTTTTATAATTGATGAATTTCTAAAAACATAGTTCTATTAAGGATATTCAAATCGAAGAGAAAAAAAATAAAAATTATTTAAAAAAAATAAAAAAATTTCTTGATTATTTAAAAAATCTAATTTATTTTGCATAAACTCAATTTACCATTTGCAGCAATGGTAAATTACAGTCCAAAAAATTAAGAAATTTGTAAGTATATAAAATACAAGCTGTTACGTATATTCTGTTTAATAAAATTTAGCAGAATGGCTTATTTTTTCTATTTATACAACAGGTAAAGTGGAAAATATTAATAATATTGAAATGAAAAAGTTAGTGCTAAAGCTAATTTTACTTTTTGTTTTTTTTGTATTATTAATATTAGTAGCAATAAGATGGAACATTCAGCAACCTGTAAAAAATTTAAGAATTGTAGGGACATCAATTATTCCGGAAGATGAAATTGCCAATTTAATTAAAGGAAAAGTAATTGATACGCCCAAAAGCAATATTAAGCTATCAAGATTAAGGGAAGATGTTCATTCAGTTCCACTAATTGACGAGGCGTATAGTTCGTATAAAACAGCAGATGAAATCGTGATAGCAGTGAGCGAAAAGCAAATTGAAGCGCTTTTAATTGCTGATAATGAAAAAAAGTATTTTGTGGATTCCGATGGTAAGCTGTTGAATTATAAGTTATATAAAAATTTACCGGACTTGCCTCTTTTAAGAGATATAACAAACGGAGAAAAAGTAGATACTTTGCTTTTACAAAATGCTGTTTTATTAATAAAAAAAATTAAGCAAGTTGCCGATTCAACTTTGCTTAGAGATATTTCAGAAATATATTTTGATAAGGAAAAGCGGGCTTTTATATTGATATTTAACGACAATGGAAGCGAAGCGATAGTAGGAAATAAGGATTTATTCGATAGCTCATTAGAAAAATTATCAATTTATTTTCAAGAAAAGAGAAAAAATAATTATTTTGAACAAGTCAGATACATTGATTTAAGATATTTAAATTCAATATATTTTGCATTTAATAAATAAAGTTTGAGGAAAAATGTCGCAACAGCAAACACAAACAAACCCAATTAGCGATGAGCAAAATATTGCTGTTGGATTAGATTTAGGCACTTCGAAGGTATGTGTTATAGTTGCTTCCCAGAGCTTAACTACTAAAGCAATTAATATTTTGGGTATTGGCGTTGCCGAAAGCTACGGAATGAAGCGTGGCGTAATTTCTAATATTGATAAGACGATTCAGGCAATCCAAAAAGCAGTTGAACAGGCGGAGCAACAATCCGGTATCAAAATCAAAGAAGTTGTTGTTGGTATTGCCGGCGACCATATTGAGTCTTATCAGACAAGAGGAATAGTAGGTATTTCCAATCCAAATGAAGAAATAACCAAAGAAGATGTTGAACGGGTGTTAGATGAGTGCAGAAATTCCAATCTTCCATTAGAAAGAAAAATTCTACACATTATACCACAAGAGTTTATAATTGACAAACAAGATGGGATATATGACCCGGTCGGTATGTCCGGAGTTCGTATGGAAGCAATAACCCACATCGTTACAGGTTCGTCTTCAGCTGTTAGAAATATATATAAATGTATTGAAAGATTAGGAATAGCAGTTAAAGATGTTATTTTAGAACCAATTGCCAGTAGCTATTCTGTTCTTTTTGAAGATGAAAAAGAGTTGGGAGTTGCCTTGATTGATATTGGCGGCGGTACAACTGATATAACAATTTTTGAGGAAAATATAATAAGGTTTACAAAAGTTATTGCTCTTGGCGGGATGCTTGTTACAAGTGATATTAGAAGCGTTGTTGCAATTCCAGATGTGCAGGCAGAACGTATCAAAATAGAATACGGGCATTGCTACGCCCCAAATCTTATTGATGATGAAGAATCGTTTATGATACCGGGTATTTCTGGACGTAAGCCCAAAGAATTAAAAACAAAGGAATTATGCCAAATCATTCAACCCAGAATGGAAGAAATTTTCCAGTTTGCACTGAGCGAAATACGTAATTCCGGCTATTCCGGTCGTCTTGGGGCTGGAGTAGTTCTTACAGGTGGCTGCTCTCTTTTAAGGGGAGCCGAAGATTTAGCAGAGGAAGTATTTGGTATGCCAATTAAAATGGGTATTCCATCAATAAGCAGTTATTCCGGATTAGCCCGCGAGGTCAATAATCCTTGTTTTTCAACTGCAGTTGGTTTAGCGCTTCATGCTTTGAAGTTGGAAGAAAATATCGAAGTGATTGAAAACGAAGAAAAAATAACAAAAAAAGTAAAAAAAGATTCTATCTTTAATAAATTTAAAAATTATATTAAAGATTTATAGCGTAAAGAGAAAAATGTTTTATAAATAAATTAAGGGGGGCCTTATTTATGCCGATTGGTATTGAGCTTGATAATACACCACACGATGGTGTAAAAATTAGTGTTTTCGGGGTAGGTGGCGCAGGCGGAAATATTGTTAACAATATGATTGCGGGAGGGCTTCAAGGTGTTGAATACATTGCAGCAAACACCGATAAACAAGTCCTTGATGTAAATTCTGCTCAAACTAAATTACAGATAGGAAAGCAATACACTGGCGGTAAAGGTGCCGGTGGCAATCCCGAAGTCGGAAAAAAATCGACTGAGGAATCTTTGGAAGAAATAAAAGAAGCTATCAAATACTCTGATATGCTCTTTATTACAGCCGGTATGGGTGGTGGTACTGGAACCGGTGGCGCTCCCCTTGTAGCTAAATTGGGGCAGGAAGCTGGAGCTTTAGTGGTTGCTTTTGTTACTACCCCATTTACACGGGAAGGTAAGCACAGGCATAAAATTGCTGATGAAGGTATTAAAGAGTTAAGGCAGTTTGTTGATGCTCTTATTGTCATTCCTAATCAAAACCTAATTGAAATTTGCGACAGGGATATGCGTTATAAAGATGCTTTAATGAAAATAGACGATATGCTTTTTAATGCTACTCGCGGAATTCTTGGCATCATTACTGAAGTAGGACTGATTAATATTGATTTTGCCGATGTTTGCACTATATTAAGAGGAAAAGGAGATGCTCTAATCGGTACTGGGTTGGGAAGCGGAAAAAACAGAGCTGCAGACGCTATCCACAACGCCCTCAATTCCCCATTACTTAATGGTTATTCTATTAATGGCTCAAAATCTGTTCTCGTTAATATCTACGCCGGTGATGATTTCTCCTTTGGCGAAAGTGATGAAGTGCTAGCTGAAATAAACAAAACTGCTGGCGAAGACCTTAACCTAATACAAGGTATTGTCCTTAAACCAGAAATGGAAGGACAAATGATGGTTACTATTCTCGCTACCGATTTTATTGTTAAAAAAGAAAAAGAATTGCAACCTAAGGAAAATATTAAAAAAAGTATATTGGAAGACAGAGATACTTTATTTCATCCAAATCCTCCAATTCCACTTCCTCGTGGTCTCAACAATTCTTCTTCAAAAGTTGGTTATTCTATTCCAGACTCTTTTAATAAAACCAACAATAGCTATACTAAACCCAATTTAGAAAAAGCCGCTTCTGCCCCTAAAGGTCCTGATGAATTGAAGATATATGATTCTCCTACTATTATCAGGACAAAAGAAAATGAAATTAGCGAAAATAATATTCTTGATAATTTTAAAAAGAATTTCAATGACGGCACTCGTCAAGGTTATATGAACAACGAACTTAATTCAGAAAAAGGAAGTATTGCCGTTCCTACAATTTTTAGAAGAATTTATGAATAGATAATTTCAGTTTATTAACTTTTATTATTCATAAATTGAAAATAAATACTTTACTACTCCTTCCCAAGTTGCACTTGGGAAGGCAACTTTTACAAAAGCTATGCTTTTACTCTTCATTTATAAAAAATGTAAAGCACTGCTTTAAAAGAAATCTTCTTTCCCAAGTGCAACTTGGGAAAGAGTTCAAAATGCACAATAGATTTGAAAAATTTATTGTGCATTTTTTTAAAATATACAGAACTGCTGATGCCTCGTAGTTTGGTATTTCGCAGTCTTGTCATTTCGAACCCCCTGATAAAAGAAGACTTATATTTAAATGGAAATTTCATAAGGACTTATGAAAAATAGAAAGTCAAAATCCCCCCTACCCCCCTTTTTCA
>CAZCLJ010000198.1:0-8686 GCA_964499465.1 uncultured Hyphomicrobiales bacterium | reverse complement strand
CAAGTTGATAGTATGGCTTAGAATTTTTTTTTAAGTTACAAATCCTCCTTCCCATATGCAACTTGGGAAGGAGAAACCAAGAATTTAATAAAGTCATACTATAAACTTGTTTATCGTATGACTTGTATAAGTATTAGCTATACATATAGTTACGTGCAAAAAAAGCCAAAGTGGTTCATTAGGAACGAAGTGAAGAATCTCAAACACTGTAATAGCAATGAGTTGTGAGATTCCTCACTTCGTTTCGGAATGACACGACTGCGAAATAACAAACTACGAGGCATCAGGACTTCTGAGTTCAACGAATCAACTCATTAACTCAACAAATCAACAAATCATCAAATCAACAAAAACTGGCATTGTTATTGATAATTAATATTTTTTATTATACTTTGTGGGTGGATAGTATAAAGATGGAAAAAAATATAAGTAAAGGAAATTATTCAGACTACGAAATTCAGCCGAATATTCCGTTGATTATTAGCAGGGAAGAAGCTGCTAATGCAGTTTTCTGCTTCCTTGGTGAATTCGGATACGAGCTTATTTCGTGGATTCCATATATTTATTTTATAAAGAAAAAATTTAATATAAATATAAATACTTTGAGCCGTCCGGGTTCAAAAATATTCTATTATTTTTCTAATAATCATATTGAAGTAGAACCAGAGCTTATTGGGGACCAGTGGGGCGAGCATAGCAAATATAAAAGTTTATCTGCACCTTTCCCGGATAAACTTCTTGTCCACCCTGGTCCCGATTTTATCAATCAACGCCATATACAAATAGAAGATTGCATCTGGGAAAACCGAAATATCCACTCAATTATTTCAACGAAAAATTATCTTTTACCCGATTTTTCCTTTGTTAATAAAGAAATACCAAAAGAAATACAAAAACCTTATGTAGTAATAAATAACAAGTTTTTCCGACAGTGGTTTCAAAAATATCAGGCACCAATCAATTATTTCGATAGGGAGGACCTTACTAAATTAAAAGAATGTCTTTATGAAATGGGGTATTTCGTTGTTTATAATCACTTCGTTGAAAAAACCGGAAGCGACCAATATTTTCAGCTAAATGATGACGACATTTTTGGAACTGATGAAAAAAGCTACGATTTAAAAAAGGTTTATAAGAATTTAAAAAATATTGGGAATCGAAATGAACTTCAGCTTTCGCTTTTTAATCAAGCTGAGTTCGTTATTGGTCCTCAAGGCGGGAATCTCTATCTTCCAGCACTATGCCGTAAAAATTTGTGGATTTTGATGCGTGATGGTATTTACTTGGATTATCTTGAATTCGGCAGAATTTTCGATATTGAAGTAAATATGTTTTACGAACCAATCCATCTAATCAATTCATTAAAGAGTTTGAAAGACAATATACATCGAAAAAAATATACTAAAAAAGCAATAGAAAAACTGCATTATTCGCTAACCGGCGTAGGTAGTCCTAAAGCAGTTGTTCAGGAAGATTTGCTTTTTTCTGTATGTGTAATAACCTATAATAGAGCTGAATACATTAAAGAAGCAATAACCAGTGCTTTAGAGCAAAGCTATGAAAATTTTGAGCTGCTCGTATTCGATGATGGTTCAACAGACAACACAACAGAAATCATTCGTTCTATTGATTCAGACAAAATCAGATACTTTAAAAAAGAGCATACTAATGCACCAGATACCCGCAACAGAGCTATTCGTGAAGCAAGAGGGAAATATATAATTTGGCTTGATTCTGATGACAAGTTAAATCCAGATGTTTTACAGCATTACCATGATATTTTAAAGGAAAATCCCAAAATTGATGTGATTTATGGCGACCTTTATATTTGCGATGAAAATTTAAAAATTAATCAGGATTTAGTTTACGAGAATTGGGAGGGACGGAATAAGGAACTATTAACTAATATGCTTTTTACAGACCCCTTGCCAAATCCTGGAACCGCATTCAGAAAAACGCTTTACACTCAATACGGAGATTATAATACTGATTTCACCCGCGCTCACGATTACGAATGGCTCACGCGCATTGCAAAATTTGCCTATTTTAAAAAAGCAGATGAATTTGTTTGTTATTGGAGGTGGCATTCCGGGAATATGTCTTCTGGCTCTGTGGATATAGATTTTTCATTCGATATTGAAGTCGTCAAAAGAATAATCAATAATCACAAATTAGAAGAACTTTTCTTTTATTTGAACTGGACGAATCCAACGAGAGCCAAGGCAGATGCCTATCTTTATCTCACAAAAAGGTTTTTACATCTAAAAGCATACAATATTGCCCTTGATTATCTTAAGCAGATTTATTTGCTGCATCCATCGCAGGATATAAAAAAATCTATTGACCAGTTTACTCAAATAGTGCAAAAAGAAGCTTCCCAAAGCAGTTTTATTGATAGCTTTGAAAGAAAAGAAGAAAAGCATACCGAAGGCGATGTTCAAATTTACGATGTCTTAGTCAGCGTAATTATTCCAACAACCGGAAAGCGTCCCAAAGAAATTGAACGAGCTATTCAAAGCGTTTTGGACCAAACTCATAAGAATACTGAAATTATCGTAATTAATGATGGTGGAAATGAAAATCTTATTGATTTAATAAATCGGTTGAGTTCAAATAACAATAATATTGTTTATTTGCGGCACGAGCGAAATATGGAACGCTCTGTTGCCCGAAACACAGGACTGAAAGCAGCACTCGGAAAATATATCTGCTATCTTGATGATGACGATATTTTTTATCCTAATCATATTGAAACGCTTGTTGCGGAATTGGAAAACAGCGAATTCAGAATTGCATATACCGATGCTTACCGTGCTGTGCAGGAAAAAATTGGTGATGAATACATCACAACAAAAAGAGATGTTCCATATTCAAAAGATTTTGATTATGATGAAATTCTGGTTGGAAATTTCATTCCAATTCTCTGCGTTATGCATGAAAAATCCTGTCTTGACGAAGCCGGTGGTGGTTTTGACGAAAATATTCACACTCACGAAGATTTAGAGCTATGGATTCGTCTGTCACGTGAATGTAAGTTCCTACACATAAAACAGCTTACCTGCGAATTCGTTTGGCGAAATGATGGCTCCACTACTTCCTCTGCTCAAAGAGAAAATATGCTTCATACTTTAGAATACATTTATGAAAAATATAAAGATGAAGTTCGGTTTAAACCATATTTGCAAAAGGCAAGAGAAATTAATCTTGAATACTTCAAAAAAGAAGTTGAAGAATTAAAAAGAAGGAAGCAATTGGAAAAACAGAATGAAATCGTGAAAGAAGTAATAAAGCAAAGTGATGACGAAACAGAAGTTGTTGCTTCAATTATCATTCCGGTTCTAAATAATATTGAATATACAGAAAAATGTATTGAAGCAATACGAAATACCTGTTCAGATTTGAACTATGAGATAATTGTAATTGACAACGGCTCAACAGATGGAACCCGTGATTTGCTCTATGCTGAACAAATTATTGGAAACGGATTAATAACAGTTTTTAATGACGAAGGCAAATCTTTTTCAGTGTCAAACAATCAGGGTGCAGCTCTTGCCCGTGGAAAATATCTTATATTTTTGAATAACGATACGCAAGTGCAGCCAAACTGGCTACATTGCATTATTGAAACGTTTGAAAAAGACGAGCAGATTGGAGTGCAGGGCGGAAAACTTCTTTATCCAAATGATACCGTTCAGCATTGCGGAATCGTATATGGTCCCGTCCAAAAAGATGTGAATATACATTTCCACATCTACCTTGCTTTCCCAAAAGATTTTGAATGTGTGAATATTGAACGCGATTTCCAAATGCTGACGGGTGCAATGCTTGCAGTCAGACGAAATCTTTTCAAAGAAATTGGCGGTTTCGATGAAAATTATCATTTTGGACACGAAGACCTTGATTTATGTCTAACTGCAAAAAAAGAAGGTTACAAAGTTAGATACAATCCTAATGCTGTTGCATACCACTTTGAAGCAAAGACAAAGCAACTCGAAGGTATTGAAAAATTTGAAAGATATTTTAAGAACTCGGAAAGCTTTGATGCCCGTAATCAAAAGTATTTTAATGAAAAATGGGCTGATTTCCTTGAAGTTGATGCTGACAAATATTACCGTGAAGATGGATTTTATGCTCTTCTTTCTGATGAAAACGAAAAAATGCAGTTTCATAAACGATTAACTCTATTATCTGAAAAAGTTAATGAAATTATTAATATTCAAAATTTTGCATTGCTTACGAAAATTATTTCAATGATTAAAAATAAACCTGAAGAAGAAATTGATATTACAAAAGATATAAAATTTGAAGCAATACCGGAAAAACGCTTGCTCGAAGTAGAAAAATTACTTTCAATTAATAAAATAATTGAAGAAAAACCAACTGAAAAAACAATTTCTAAAGAAAAGAAATTAAAAGTGCTTTTCACAATGTTTGGTTGGGGTGAAAGCGGCGGTGGGACTACGCTTCCGCGTGCAGAAGCACTTGCTCTTTCAAAAAAGAATATAGAAGTTGCTGTTTTTTATGCTGCAGGTAACCACCCGTCAAACAAGCAACCATACTATTTTGAGAAAAATGAAGACGAAGGAGTTGAGCTTTATGGCGTGTTCAACCGCCCTACTTTTTTCTTAGATGAAACTAATCCGGCAAGAGAAATAAAAGATGAAAAAATCTGCAAATATTTTGAAAGAGTAATCGAAGCGTTCAAACCGGATATTGTTCATTTCCAAAACTTTCTCGGGCTTTCCTTTGAAATTGCAAAAATTGCAAAGGAAAAAGGAATTAAATGCGTTTACACTCCACATAATTATCATTTAATTGACCCAAGGTTATATCTCTTTAACTCAGATTTAAGTTTATGGAAAGGCACTGATTTCTTTAAAAACTCTGAATTGCCTCATAATTATCCTTATCTTGAAAAAGAATACAGGAAACGTATTGAAACAACAAAAACGCTTTTAAACGAAACTTTCGATTGCACTTTTGCAGTTTCTCGAAGAATGAAGGAACTGCTAACGGAATTTTGTGGAAGTTCAGAAAGAATATGCGTTGTAAATCAAATACCTCATTCAACGGCAAATCTGCCAGACATTCAAAAAGATAGCAGGCAAATTGAGTTTCCCATTCGCATTGCTTTTATTGGTGGCGCAATGCCCCATAAAGGAGTTCATATCATAGCAGAAGCTGCTCAATTGCTTGATAGCGAAAAAATTCAATTTGACATTTGGGGTTTTATTGATGATAGTTATAAGCAATTTCTAATGAATATTGATAAAAAGCAAATGCTTAATTTCAAAGGGAATTACGAAAGCAGCGATTTAGTGAAAATAAGTGAAGGCAGCGATTTGGCAATTATCCCAAGTATTTGGGAAGATTGCGCCCCGCTTGTCCTTGCTGAAGCACTTGCTTTAAAATTGCCAGTAATTGCAACAAATATCGGTGGTATTCCAGATTTTGTTGCTAATGGCTATAATGGATTTTTATATAAGCATTATTCTCCAACTGAATTATCGCAAGTTTTGAATAATTTAGCTCAAAATCCAAATTTAATAAATGAATTAAGAGAGAATTGCAAGCTAACGTATAGTTTCAATGAATTTATTGAGCATTTAATTAATGTATATCAAAAAGTAGTAAAACAAGACAAAATTAGTTGTATAGAAATAGAGAAATTTTTTATTGAGCATATAAAATCTAATCAAAAGAATTTAAACTTAAACAATAAGAAGGAAAATTTAATGAGTAGTGAAGGAATGAATAGAGTGCAATTTGAACAAAACATCTATGGTGGCTTTTCCAATAAGTTAGCGGGAGGGATATTGCCGGAAATGTTGCCAAGTCCTCTTGTTCTTAACCTTGGTTGTGGGAAAGATGTTCGAGATGGATACATTAATATAGATATATTTTCCGATGACCCAAGAGTAGTAGGAATGGATATCCGGCACCTTGAGTTTGCCGACAATTCTGTTGATGGCATCATAGCAAGCGATGTTCTTGAGCATTTTTCTCATCGGGAAATTGATTCTATTTTAAAAGAGTGGGCAAGAGTACTTAAACCGGGAGGAGAAATTATTATCCGTTGTCCTTCACTACGATTGCAGGTTAAAGCATATTACAATAGTATTTGGGATGCCGACATTGCTTCTTATATGATATTCGGCGGACAAACTAATCCGGGCGATTATCATTGCGTAGCTTTCGACGAACATTCAATAAAAAAACATCTTGAGTTTGCCGGCTTTGAAGTACTTGCTTTTGAAGAAATTGACACTCCTCAAGACCGTGGATACATTAACTTAAATATGACTGTAAAAGCAAGAAAGAAAATTTCAAATATATTTGAGCAATCGAATAATAATTTAAATGGAAAATTTGAAGGTTTCTTTAGTACTTCTCCACAGGATAGTTCAGAAATAGAGGAGCAAGAAGAATACTTATTAAAAGAAGAATCTTTATTTGAAGAAAAACCAAAGATGCAGGAAAGCTTGTTTGATGATATTGAATACGAAAAGAAAGAGAGCGAGGACAAAGTTTTTGATTATTCAGATTTGGAAGGATTGCTTAATCATACCAAGCCAGAACTAAATATAGTTTGGGAAGGTTCACAATTCGTTTACCACTCATTAGCACTAATCAATCGCGAGCATTGTTCGAATATAATTGATACCGGGCTTGCTGATTTGACAATAGTGCCTTACGAAAACGACCAGTTCTCTCCGGCTGGAAACGATAAATATGAAAAACTTCTAAAAAATGATGTTAGATATAAGCAAAAATCAGCAGAAGATATAAGGAATTTACCTTATGTTTGGATTAGGCACCAGTGGCCTCCTAACTTTGAACGTCCTCTCGGAGCGAAGTGGGTAATCAATCAACCTTGGGAATATACGCAATTGCGTGTTGATTTTGCAGAAGGATTCAAAAAAGCCGATGAAATTTGGACTCCTTCTACTTATTCCCGTCAATGCTTCGTTAATTCCGGTATTGACTTCAATAAAGTTCAAATCATTCCAAATGGAATTGACCCTAAAGTTTTTAAACCGAATGGCAAAAAGTTCGTTATAAAAACTAATAAAAAACTAAAATTTATATTCGTTGGTGGAACGATTTACAGAAAAGGTATAGATATTTTATTAAAAGCATACATTGAAACATTTACCAATCAAGATGAAGTTTGTTTAGTAATCAAGGATATGGGCGGAGAATCGTTTTATCAGGGACAAACGGCAAAGCAATTCATTCAGGATATTCAAAAGAATCCGAACAGCCCTGAAATTATCTATATTGATGAATACTTGACTGAACAGGACATAATTGAACTTTATCATAGCAGTGATGTTTTTGTATGTCCTTATCGTGGCGAGGGATTTTCACTTCCAACGCTTGAGGCAATGGCTTGCGGACTGCCGGTAGTTGTTACAAAAGGTGGCGCAACAGATGATTTCGTTCTTGACACTTTTGCATGGCGAATTAATGCAAAAGAGGTTTCGATTGGCGACCAGATGGGCGATAAAAAGATGACTGGCGAAGCATTTGTGCTTGAAGCAGATAAAGATGAAATAGCTGCTGTTATGAAATTCATTTTTGAAAATCCGTCTATTATAAAGAGCCGCGGCTTAATCGGGTCGAAAACAGCAAGAACGCTCTGGACTTGGAACCGAGCTACTTTGAAGATATTTTCAAGATTAGATGCAATGTTCAATTTGAAATTAGCTCAAAAAGCTGAACCAATGCTCAAAGATGAAGAAGACGTTTATATATGGCTCGGTGTTGCTGAAGAACTGCTTTTAGAAAATAAATTAAAAGATGCATTGGATTTATTTATAAAAGTATATGAATTAAATCAACTTAAAGAACCAAGTAGAATTCATTGCTTAAACAGAATAATTCATATTCTTTTAGAATTAGACCAAGATAAAAAAGCAGAAGAATTTTTAAATATTGCAAAAGAGAATTTTTCAAACAATATTGATTTGAAGTTCAATACTGCAATTCTGCATTTTAAGAAAGATGAAATAACTGAAGCATTAGAAGTTTTGTCAGATGTATTAGACAGATGGAGAGAGGAGAAATTCACAAGCACATTAGGAATTATTCTGGAAGATATTTTGTTGCAAACAGGCGAATGTCTCCTAAAATTTGAAGATAGCGAAGGAGCTATGCAGATTTTCACTGAAGTTTTGAAATTAAACAACGAAAGCTATATGGGATGCTATGGTGCTGCACGTGCTTTTCTGCTTTCTGAAATAAAAGATGAAGCTAAAAATATGCTCCAGTGGGCATTAAAACTCAATCCAAATTTTAAGGAAGCAAAAGAACTATTGGAAAAAATATCAGAATAAGATAGTATTTACAGTCATAATAGCAGTCAGCTAACAGCCGTCATTGTGAAGCATCTCAAACTCTGTGGTAACAATGACTTGTGAGATTCCTCACTTCGTATGAGATTCCTCATTTCGTTGCCAATGACATCACAGTTTGGCAGTCATTCTGAACGAAGTGAAGAATCCAGCGAGTAGTGGTTAAAAGAAATTTTTCTGGATTCTTCACTTCGTTCCTAATGAACAACTTTGGCTTTTTAAGCACGTAACTATATGTAATATATATAATTATAATGTATATATATACAAACTAAAGTCATCGGATGACTGGCAGTCATCCGATGACTAAAAGTTCATTTTCTCAAAAG
>CAZCLJ010000197.1:0-8732 GCA_964499465.1 uncultured Hyphomicrobiales bacterium | reverse complement strand
TCTTTTCTTCCATGGCAATTTAAAACTCTTTTCACAAGAAAGCCAGTAGAACCATTAATACTAATCGGGCTTTTCAATCACTATAAATCAAACAGATTTTCAAATTATACCATTGCAGTATTAGCAGTTATGATTATAATTAAGGTAATTGATAAGCTGGTTTAGAAGGTTCTAAAGAACTGTCATTCCGATACGAAGTGAGGAATCTCACAAGTCATTAATAACACATAGCATAAGATTAGGTAACATTATTTTCTCAGTCATACTATCAGCAAGCTGATAGCATGACAAAAAAAGATTTAAAGTCATGCTATCAACTTGTTGATAGTATGACTGGAACTGTCATTAGCAACAAACAAACGAAACAAATAAACAAACAATGCAAACAAACATAACACTTATAAATAGTATACGAATAATTTTAATTTTCATTTTTTGCAGTTTAAATTTATTGGCAAACGAAAAATGGGCGGAACCGCAAAACATAAGTTTTATCAACTCTTACTATGATGATTTTGCTCCTTGCTGGAATAAATATCAAAATAAACTCTATTTTAATTCAACAAAAGAAGGATATGCGTTTTATTATACTTCAAACTTTGAAGATGGAATTTTTTCTATACCAGAAAAATTAAAAGGACAGCTAAATCTAGAAAAGAACAATCAGGCATACATAACCTTTGAAAGTGAGGAAGTTGCTTACATTTCTACATTTGAACAGTATTCAAGGCAATCTTTAATGAATATTTTCGCTTCATATTTCAAAAAGAATGAATGGACCAAACCAATACTTTTAAATAATTTAGCAACTGAATCTTTTACAGGACAGGCAACAATTTCTCCAGACAATCAATTTATGATTTTTGTAAGCAATAATGGCAGCGAGCAAGGTGATACTGATTTTTGGATTAGCTACAAAGAAAGCAATGGGAACTGGGCAGAAGCTACTCCGATAAACGTTTTAAATACTTCAGGCAACGAATTAACTCCATTTCTCGCAACAAACGATACACTTTATTTTGCATCAAATGGCTGGGGCGGATTAGGTGGCTATGATATTTTTTATTCTGTTTTTTTTAATGGAACATGGCAAAAACCTTATCCATTAACAGACTTAAATACAGAATTTGATGAATCTGATTTAACGATTTT
This sequence comes from uncultured Hyphomicrobiales bacterium, assembly GCA_964499465.1. Classification (GTDB taxonomy): domain Bacteria; phylum Bacteroidota; class Ignavibacteria; order Kapaibacteriales; family UBA2268; genus JAAYJM01. The sequence continues at coordinate 7,580 of CAZCLJ010000197.1, read as the reverse complement.
ACCCAATGGCTATGCAGTTTTTTCATCAAATCGTCCGGGTGGTTTAGCTGGTTTTGATTTGTATTTAACCAAAAGAAATACAAATGAAAAAAGTATTCAAAAGAATTATGAGTTCGAAATATCTATTGCAGCTCAAAGCACAACTGTTTCTTATTCTATTGAAAAATCCAAAGCAGCGCTGCCGATTATTCCTTTTATAAATTATGACCCATCTTTTCCAGACATTTTTAACGTAAATATAAAGAGTGAAATATTTAGTAGTAATCATATTCAAGTAAACTCACCCGAAGAAATAGATGAAAGAAATGGTTTAATATTTAGTAGTTTTCATCTTCAGGTAAACTCACTAAAAGAAATAGCCGAAAGAATGGTTTCAAATTCCGGCACTAATCTAACATTTGAAGGATATTTTGAAAAAAACAAACAGATTATTATTGAAGAATTTTTGAATAATTTAATTAATAATCTTTCAAAAAAATACAATATTTCAAAAGACAGATTTAATTATACTTTTAAGGAAAATAAAGGTTTAGCGGATATAATTCTAATTCAGTCAAATAGTAAGGAATTATTTGAGCAATACTATTTAATTGATAAAAAATTTGAATATTTCCCATCTATTTTAAATATTACAGTAAACGTGCGTCCCCTTGATAATATTCCATTTGTAGATTGCAATTTTTTAGTTAATGACAGAATAATTTCTTCAACATCAAGCAATTCGTTTCCGTTTGAATATGATATTGATTTGAACCACTTAGCATTTGACGTTTCTGAAGTGGATTCAGCCATTATTCGTGCCAGTGTTACTGATAAATTCAGTAATACTTCATCAAAGGATTTTGTTATTAGCATTTTCGAACAGCAGGTTAGAGAAAAAAATTATACTATAAAGCAAGATGGTAAAGAGTATTTAGTTTTTCCAATTCTATTAAGAGAGTCAAATCTATCGGTGATAAACCATTATGAGTCATATTTTAATACTATTAAAGAAAATAATTTAATTTATAAAAAAGTTTTAATTTCAATTTCCAAAGAAATAGCTGCAAATCAAAAAAAGCAACTTATTCAATTATTATCAACTAATTTAAATATTTCAGAAAAGAATATTGAATTTAGTAAGCAAAAAATTAAAAATCAATTAGAAGATAATGAGGATAGTGAGCTTTTTAATTTATTAATAATGATAGAAAAGTAGAATAGACAGTTTATACCAAGTTGCTTTTAATGATAAAATATGTTTGTCTGTCATTCTGAACGAAGTGAAGAATCTCAAACTCTGTGGTAGCAATAACTTGTGAGATTCTTCACTTCGTTCAGAATGACACTTTAATTGTATCTTTGAATGCAACTTGGTATTAAGAATTAATTTTCAATAAATAAATCTTCAATCTGATTTTTAGTAAGTCCAGTAATATCAATAATATTTTTAATTGAATTTCCTTTATTTATAAGGTTTTTAGCAATTAATCTACGTGCTTCGTAATCACCTTGGTTTTTTCCTAATTGGATACCTCTTTGCTCACCGATTTGAATCCCGCGTTGTTCACCGATTTGGATGCCACGTTGTTCACCAATTTGAATTCCGCGTTGTTCACCTAAAGTTTTTGCATTATATAATCGTTGATTTTCATCATTGATAGCTTTTTCGCGAAATTCAATTAATTCCCTAACCTGTTCATCTGATAATGCTTTCTTCATTGCTTTATCATTTTAAGAATTAATTTTCAATAAATAAATCTTCAATCTGATTTTTAGTAAGTCCAGTAATATCAATAATATTTTTAATTGAATTTCCTTTATTTATAAGGTTTTTAGCAATTAATCTACGTGCTTCGTAATCACCTTGGTTTTTTCCTAATTGGATACCTCTTTGCTCACCGATTTGAATCCCACGTTGCTCACCGATTTGAATCCCGCGCTGCTCACCGATTTGAATCCCACGCTGTTCACCGATTTGAATCCCACGCTGTTCGCCGATTTGGATACCTCTTTGTTCACCTAATGCTTTTGCATTAAATAATCGTTGATTTTCATCATTGATAGCTTTTTCGCGAAATTCAATTAATTCCCTAACCTGGTCGTCAGATAATGCTTTCTTCATTGCTTTTAGAGCCATTTGAATTGCCTCCTCTCCTTGTAACTGTTTAGGTAATTTATTTAGATTAATCAGTTTATTGCTTTCGTTGAATGTAAAAATCCACTTCGACAAATCATTAGGTTTTACTGATGTATGTGTTAATTTTCTTAATTCGATAAAATGTAACTCTTTTATATCAGTTAACTCATCTCCAGTTTTAACGTTTTTATATCTAAAAATATTGTGATAATCTTTTATATCTGGAAAAAGTTCAAAATCAACAAAAGCAATTGTTATAGTCTTATTTAATTCTGAATAACTGGCTTTGTTAACAAATTGAGAAATAAATAACTTATCATGATAATAAATGATTCTTGAAATAAAGAAATCCTCTTTTCTCAATTGCATTTCTATGTTGAATAATCTTTCCTTGTTATCTTTTGCTTTTATATCTAAAATAGTTAGTTTGTCATTAAGATACTGTTTTAAATTTATTGAATTTAAATAAGTTACCTCAATAATTCTATTTTCATAATCTAAATCAAGAATAGAATTAAGCAATTGGATAAGAATTTGGGAATGCTCTTCATAACCAAAAACATATTTGAAGATTATATCATTTTTTAAATTATATTTAGATAAATCAATATTTTCTAACAATAAATTATCCTTATAATTAGCAAATTATTTATTATTCAATTCTTTTAATTCACTTGCAAGCGGTAAAATTGTTTCAGTGATAATTCTGCTTAAATTTGATAGTGGTACAATCCTATGAGGTATTTCAGCTTCAATGATGGTTTTAGGCATAGAAGGAGCAACACAGGTTTCAGGATCCTGAATTAAAACTGTTCCCTGAACAGAAGCAATTTGAGCTGCACCTTGCGCCCCGTCACGTCCTAAACCAGTAAGAATAACTGCAATACAGTATTTTCCGAAAACGTCAGCAGCACTTCTAAATAAAGGGTCAGCAGCAGGTCTGACAAAGTTTTCTTTAGGTCCATCGTCTAAAATTAAATTGAGTGAACCGGGAGCAATTCTCAAATGCTTGTCTCCGGGAGCAATATAAACATTACCAACTTCAGATTTTACTCCGTTTGAAGCTAACGAAATAGTTAACATTGATTCCCTTTGTAATCTTTGAGAAAAAGTATCAAGCATCCAAGGTGGTCCGTGTTGAACAATATAGAAAGCAGCATTTGTATTTGCAGGTATATTCCTAAATGTTTCAAGAAGAGTTGGTGGTCCGCCTGTGCTTGTTGCCACAACTACACCAACAAAGGGAGGAAAAACATCTACATTACGAGATATTATTTTTTGGATTTTTGTAGGTGCTTCCTGAGTTCTTCGAGAAATTCCGTCTTTTAAACGAATAAGAAGTTCATCAAGGTCTATTGGCTTTGCTATGTAATCATCAGCACCGGATTCTAATGAATATGCCCGTGCTCCTTCAGAGACAAGAGAAGTAATCATTATAATAAGTGGAATTGGGCTAATGTTCTGCCTCGTTCTTCTTATAAGTTCAATGCCATCCATATTTGGCATCATCCAATCAGTAAGTAATGCGTCGAATTGCTCACGTTCTAAGTGCTTATATGCATCTAAACCATTATGAGCAACGACTACTGAATAACCTGCCTTGGTTAGAACCCGCTTAAGCAAAATTGAATTTGTCAATTCGTCTTCTGCTATTAAGATTTTCTTTAATTCACTCATATTTTTTATTTATCATATTTAAGTAAACCCGCTTTTGAGTTATACAAAATAATAAATTTTTTTCTTAATAAAAAAAATAAAAAAGACATTTTTGTCAAATTATAATTATTTTTGTAAAAAAAATCGTCAGTAATTTTTTTGATTAAGGATAAATAAGCAAAATATGGAAGATGAAAACATTAAGATTGAAAAACAATTAACGCCGCGACAAATTGTAAGCGAATTAGATAAATTTATTATTGGTCAGGATGCTGCAAAAAAAGCTGTTGCTATTGCTTTAAGAAACAGATGGCGTAGGCAGCAGGTTACAACAGAAATACGTGATGAAATTATGCCTAATAATATCATTATGATTGGACCTACCGGCGTTGGAAAAACTGAAATTGCACGTCGACTTGCACGCCTTGCTAATGCTCCGTTTGTTAAAGTTGAAGCAACTAAATTCACTGAAGTAGGATACGTTGGCAGAGATGTTGAATCTATGGTGAGAGATTTAGCTGAAAGAGCTGTTGCAATGCTTCGCGAAGAAAAAACCAACGAAAAAATGCAAGAAGCACAAACTAACGCTGAAAATAGAATTTTAGATATTCTAATTCCACCTGTTAAAAAAAGCCCATCTTTTGATAATACTACTGAAAATGAAATTGAAGATAATGCGAAAACCAGAGAAAAATTCCGTATTATGCTTCAGGAAGGAAAACTTGATGATAAATCTATTGAACTTGAAGTTCTCGTTGACCAAATTCCATCATTACAAATACTTGGCCCTATTGGCTTAGACGAAATGGGTATGAACCTTCAGGATATTTTCGGAAATATTCTTCCCAAAAAAAATAAAAAGAGAAAAGTCAAAATTGCCGATGCCAGAAAAATTATGCAAAAAGAAGAAGCTGAAAAATTAATTGATATGGAAGCTGTAGTTAAAGAAGCTGTTGCAAGAGCAGAAAACACTGGCATTATCTTTATTGACGAAATTGACAAAATTGCTTCACGTAGTAGTGCATCACATTCAGGTCCTGAAGTATCACGTGAAGGTGTTCAAAGAGATTTGCTCCCAATTGTTGAAGGTACTTCTGTTAATACCAAATATGGTGTCGTTCGCACCGACCATGTTCTTTTCATAGCATCTGGAGCTTTTCACGTTGCTAAGCCATCTGATTTAGTGCCAGAACTTCAGGGTAGATTTCCAATTAGAGTTGAACTAAAAAGCTTAACTGAAGATGATTTTATTAAAATACTTACTATTCCAGAGAATGCATTAATTAAGCAATATCAGGCACTTGTTAAATCAGATGGAATTTCTTTGAGTTTTGATGATAGTGCTATTAGAGAAATTGCTTCTATTGCTGCAACTGTTAACGATGAAATTACAAATATAGGTGCCAGACGTCTTCATACTATTATGACTACTTTACTTGAAGAGATTTTATTTAATACTCCAGATAACATTGAAAAAACTGAAATTATAATTTCTGCTGATGATGTTCAATCTCGTTTGAAGGATATTGTTAAAAGTCATGATTTAAGTAAATTTATTTTGTAACTTTTTACTATTTTGATTTGTTTTATTAATACAATAAACTAAATTCTGAATAAAGTAAAGAACGGTTATGTATTTTAGAATAATTCTTTTTGTCTTTGCTTGTATTTTTATTGCACAAAATCTTTTGTGTCAATCTACTCCACTTTTACCTAAGTCTGTTGATAATGAAAGAGATTTAGGTATTCTTATTGGATTAGGAATGAATTTCCAAACAGGTGATTTCTACACAACAAAAGACTGTAATTGTTTATTTTCTGATGGAAATAAACTCGGTTATTCTTTCGGTGCTTTCTATCAGGAAGAGTTTGCTAATTCTTTAAAATGGGGACTTATGCTTCTTTTTGAATCTAAAAGCATTAATAGTTCATATCGTATTACAGAATTAGACGAAGTTACTTCTCAATCAACTAATCGTAGTGAGTACATCCCTCTTGATTATAGATATAAGGCAGAAACTAATATTTCTATGATTTCTTTTCTGCCTTATTTAGATATTTCATTAGTAGATTTTCTTGTTACAAGAGTTGGCTTCTCTGCTTCTTCACTTAGTCAAGCCGAATATACGCATAGTAAAGAATTGTTGCAAAACACTGCAAGGTTAAGTACCGGTGAAGTGGTTAATGTTAATTTTAAAGATACTGATGGAAACGTAAAAGTAATTGATAAAACAGATTTTCAAAACAAAATTTCTCTACAATTAGGAGCTTTTGCTATGCTCGGCGCTAATATTCCATTATCAAGCAATCTTTATTTAAGCCCAATTTTTCAATACTCTTTTCCTTTGACTAATATTTCTAATAATGGAAATAACTTCAAAGTACACTCTTGGAGATTTTTCATGCAGCTTAGTCTTAAATTTGGGAAAAAGATGGAATTAGATGATTAAAGTGATTTTATTGAAATAATGAAAAAGAAAAAAAATAGCTCTCTTAAATATATTTTCATTATTATTGGGATAATTATTATTTTCTCATTGATAATGTGCGACAATAGAGAGAATGAACAGGAAATTCAAGATACAATTGAAAATTTAGACACTTTAAGTAGTGAAGATACTCTTGAAAAAGACCATTGGATTGATTCTGATTTAGTGAAAGAAGAAGAATATATACTGGTTAGCAATCCCAATGACACTGGCATTATTCAATATGGTATAGATGATAATGCTGGAAAAAACATTCGCCGCGTTTATAATGGAAGAAGAATTAATATCGCTCTTACAGGATTAGATTCCCGAATGGGAAGACACGATAATCACGCTGATGCAAATCACATACTTTCAATTTTGCTTGATTCAGGACTTGTTGAAATTTTTTCTATTCCACGTGATACACCTGCCGATGCCGGCTATGATGATACAACCGGTCAAAATAAACTCACTGTTGTTCGGGCTGCAAGAGGTAGAAAAATTTATTTAAAAGAACTTGCCCGTATTGCAGGATTAGACAGAATTCACTATTATATGGAAGTTAGCTTTTCTCAATTTATTGGTTTAGTCGAATTATTTGGTGTACGTAATTCTCATGAAACTTTGAGAGTCCTTCGCTCTCGTAAAGGGCTTGGCGGTGATGATTACCAGCGCGTTTATAATCAGGGACAATTCATTGCTCAAATGATTTATAAACATTTTGAAAAGTTCTCTGGTCTTTTTCAGGAAGTTTTGGTTCGTGGAGGGCTGTTCTTTGTTGATTCTGATTTAGACGCAAATACTGCAAATAACATCATTAATACATTAGAAGATAAGGGGTTCCCTAATAGCAAAACTGATTTAACTGTAAAAATTAAACCTCCTATTCCAATTCAATATAAGGTTTATGATTTTACTGACGAAAACGTTGTTAATGGTTTGTTAAATAAAGTTGAAAGATTTAATCACAGTGATAGCGCTGTTGCCGGGGTTAATCCTTCAAAATTGCTCTGGAATGCTATTAATCGTTCTGTCAATGATTCTACAAATAAAAGATTTAAAAATGTTTCCAATACTTTAAGACCCTATTTCGACCAAAGAGCTTGGATGCAGGTTTTTGACACATCGGAAAGAAATGCAATAAGACAGCGCCTCAGCGTTTTACTCATTGATGCTTATAAAAAATCTAAAAACGACAAAGAAGCTCAAAGAATTTTAAGACTTTATGAAGCTGAACGCGAACTTTATAATACAAAGTTCTAGCCTGAATAATTCATCCGATGACTTCCCAGTCATCGGATGAATAGATTCAGTAACGAAATTAGAATTTAATA
>CAZCLJ010000196.1:0-8734 GCA_964499465.1 uncultured Hyphomicrobiales bacterium | reverse complement strand
GAGAAATCTCACAAGTCATTGCTACCACGAAACTTGAGATTCCTCACTTCGTTTCCAATGACATCTTTGTCCCCCGCTGGCGGGGGCAGGGGGTGGATCTTTTTACATTATAAATACTTAGTGGTTTTTTTATTTATGAATATTTTCTTTAAATAAAAATTATTGAATAATACGTTTTATCTTAAAACACAGAACTATGAGTAACAAAGAGAAAGAATCCACCCCCTGCCCTCGCCAGCGGGGGATAGCTCGTTATGTCATCTCTATTTAAATAAAGGTCTTACTTTATAAGGGGTTTCAAAATGACAATAAAATTTTATAAGTTTTCATTAATTATTACACTGGGTTTTCTGTATTATTTTTTTCAACATTCTTCTTTTCTTTCTTTTTTCCAGTTTTAAAAACAAGATAATCGTTATATTTAGCGGGGCTTATGTTTTTGAAAATGATTTTCCCGTAATTGCAGTATTTTCTGATTAAACTATACAGTTGATTTGCGACCAAAGTTCTTTGCTCAGTTGAAAAATCTCTTGTCTTTTTTTTGTTTTCAGCTTCGTCTATGGCTTTTTCGAAATCTGCAATTTTTTCAAGGAAGCTATCCAAATAAGCACTTGTTACTCCTTCACTTTCGAGCAAAAGAATATTTTCAGTCGCAATGCTGTGCAATTGACGTGCATTATTGAGTAGTTCAATATCACTGTTTATTGAAATGTTATCAATTTGAAATGAGCGAAATTTTGAAGTGTTAGCTCCGAAAACCATTTTTGCACGCAAGTTCAAACTACGGATTATATCTGAAATTTCGTTCCGCAACTTCTTTTTATTTTCTACAGCAAAGCTCCAATCACATCTGAACAAAGTATCATTGGGAATTTCCTGAAAAGAATCGGCAAGGGCTATCATTTCATCAATTTTTGCTTCAGTTACAGCATATTCGGTCAATTCCACCAAATCTCTTCGCATTGCTATTGCAACTTGATTTGCCAGTAGCGGCAAACTACTATAAGATATAATACTATTTTTTCTTAATCTGTTACTTATTTGCATTAGTTTCGCCTTTAAATCAGTTAAAAATCAATATTTTATTTTTCAAAATACATATTTATCATTTAATTTACAAATATAATTATTTATTTGATAAAATATCTAATTTATTTGATAAAATGAAGTATTTATTTAATAAATAATTTAATTTAGTCAATAATTATAACTGTTAAGCTATTAATTTGATGTATTAAGTTTATAATTAGAAATGTTTAGTCAATAATTAAAATAATTTATTTTATAAATAGAAGTATTTAAACAATAATTAAAAGTGTTTAGTCAATAATTTTCTAACAGAAAATGTATGAATAAATTATAAAATTTATCATTTAAATAGAAATAATCTTATATTTAATAATAAATGTTATAATAATAATAAAAATATCTATAAAAATAATTATTTATAATAAATATTAAAAAAATTAATAATAGAAATAAAAACTATTTAATAAAAAATATATTTATATATAATATAAATTAATTTATAAAATTTTTATTTATAGAGATTAAATATTATAAAAAATAATATATATTTAATTTCTATGGAAAAGAAAACCCAAAGAAAAGCATTTTGAACTCCTTCCCATTTGCACTTGGGAAGGAAGATTTGTATTAAAGCTGTGCTTTACATTTTTTTATAAAAAAGAGTAAAAGCAAAGCTTTTTTGAAAGTTGCCTTCCCAAGTACAAATGGGAAGGAGTGAAGTTTATAAAAATATAGCTGTAAACAAATAACTCCCAAATAAATTTGGAAGTTATTCTTATAATTAGAGTAACTCCATAATTTATTATGGAGATTAAAAACGAAATTATTCATTACTATGCAAATCTCCTAACTCATTTGTTAAAGGTATAAAAGCCAGAATACTGAAATTTAATTATAAATATTATCTAAATTTTTATTAGTTTTGAATTTAAAATTGAGCAACATAAAAACAAAATGCTGCCCGAATTTTAATTGATAATTTTAAAAATATTTGATAATTCTTCAAATTGATTTTTTAAAATTATTATTTTTTTTACAAAATGGAATAAAAATGGCAATTAGAATTGGAATAAATGGTTTTGGGCGCATTGGCAAATTAGTTTTTCGCTTGGCTTCTCAAAACCCGGAAATAGAGGTAGTGCATATCAACGACAAGATGACAATAGATTTGATGGCTCATCTGCTAAAATACGACACAGTCCATGGAAAATTTAATACTGAAATAAATTTTGACGAGAATTATATTTATTTGAATAACAAGCGCATCCTAGTAACAAGCGATAGCACTCCGGCAGAAATTAACTGGAATAATGAAGTTGATTTTGTTATAGAATCAAGTGGTAGGTTTAAAACCAAAACTGAATTGGAAGGGCATTTAAAAAGTGGAGTAAAAAAAGTAATTTTGAGTTGTCCTTCAAGCGATAATTCTATGGATAGAACTGTCGTTTTGGGAGTAAATCATTTGGATTTGCAGCAGGAAGACAGGATTATTTCCAATGCTTCCTGCACTACAAACTGCGTTTGCGTTATGCTAAAAGTGCTTAAAGATGAATTCGGCGTAAAACGCAGTTTTATGAATACTGTCCATCCTTTCACAAATAATCAGAATTTGCAGGACGGCTACCACTCTGATTTCAGACGTGCAAGAGCTGCCCTTGGAAATATTATTCCAACCACAACAAGTGCAATAAAAACTACAAAAATAATTTTTCCGGAAATGAAAGATAGCTTCGATGGTTTTGCTACACGCGTCCCTGTTTCGGACTGCTCTTACGTGGAACTTACCGCTAATTTAAATAAAAATGTAAGCATTAAAGATATTAACGATGCCTTTCTTTATTATTCGGAAAACAGCTTGAAAGGATATCTGGAGTATTGCACCGACCCAATAGTAAGCAGTGACATTACAAATAATTACCATTCTGCGATTTTTGATTCGCTTTGCACAAAAGTATTGCTTGGCGATATGATTCAAATAATTGCATGGTATGACAACGAAAGCGGTTATTCTGCCCGTATTATTGATTTAATTAATTATATATCGAAACTATGAAGCAAGCAATAAAATCACAGGCATTAGAAGTAAATTTATCCAAGACAAAAAGTGTTGAATTTAAAATTCCTGAAGAGCACCTTTGGTTCCTTGCTCTTTCTGAAAAATACTGGGGAATTCACAAAAGAATACAGGATTTCTTTACTGAACTTCATCACCCTTATTCAAACAGAAAAGAAGTGATTGAATTTATAATTAATGTTGCAATCGCTGATTTTTGGATTTATAAAGAGATTGAAGAAAAAGAGAGAGCAATAAAAATTCTTTTGGATATTTTCAATACATTACTTGAAGAAAAACTTGCCGATGATTTATCCAAGCATTTGGTATTTGTTTTTTTAGATTTTTTCAATAAAAACTTTGATTGCATTGCTGAATTTGATTCTTTACTTTTTGAATGTATAAATATTTTAGATAAAAACTTTGAAAACAACTACTTTGGATATTTAAGCAATATTGGATATTTCAAGAAAAGTTTGTTAAACGCTGCATTAAACAAAACTATTGAAAAACAGACTTTTGATTTTACTCATAAGCTAATTAAAGAAAATATTCAGTTTTGGGAAAATTCCACTGACATTGAAAGCTGGTATGAAAAAAATCAAAGCAAAATGTCTAAAGATTACTCCGAAACGATATCACCTTTAGGAAAAGAATTTTTTTCGTTTTACTACAAACAATTAGAAGAAGCAAATAGTTGGGAATCGCTTTGCAGCAACGCTTTTACATTTTCAGATATTATTGATGCTTTAAGAAAGAAAATAAATGATTTCGAAAAAGTTACCGAGCAGTTCAGTTTTATTTTCTATTTATTGCATTTGCCCGGAGTGATTTATCATCGTAATTATTTATTGATTGATTTAAACAGAGTGATTAAAAGAATTAGCAACGAATTAGACGAAGAGCAATGTATTCAGGCAATTGATGAATTATTTATTCTATTTACTGATTTTAAAGAAAGTCATATTAACTTTATTTTAGATTCTATTTTAGCACTCGGAAAAGAAATCATAAACACTCATAATAAAGAATTAATTAATTATTATGAAAATCAAACTATAAGCTTCGGTTTCATTTCGCCCGGTATAACATATCTTACTAACGATTGGGTATTGAAAATAGACCCCAATCATATAAAAAATTTAAGAGTATGGCTTGAGCTAATTGAATATGACCCGGAGACTATGAAAAAACTCCTTTCTGCCCTCATTATTAATTTGAGAGTCGGTGGAATTTTCATTTTCGATACTGATTTATTCCAAAAAGATGTTACCAAACTGCTTAATTCAAAGATTTCTCCAATTTACAAACAAATTAAGCAATTAACGAGAATTTTCCCTGTTTACTTCAATGAAATTGGTGCCGAAGGCGTTTTGCGTGATGTTACTACAAAAATAGATGAAATTTCTCATAGAAATGATAAATTAATTCATTTTTTACGCAAGCAAATACATACAGAAGGCAATAATTCTCATATTCAAATTACTCTTGAAATCATACGATTTTGGTTCGATTTAAACAAAGAACGATTAAAAAGCATAGTTCCGGAAAATGTTTACGAAACTATAGATGAAAATGGAATTTGGGTTAATGGCGTTAATTTCGTATTGAATAAGCTATGTGAAAACAGTTCCTGCTCATTGGAAGAGCTTATAGCAAAAGAGAAAAAAGAGATTTCTGAACTACTTTCTCATATTGAGCATTACAATACAAACGATTTGCAACGGGTTGGTTTAATCATCGAACTTTATCAGCTTTTGAAGGAAAAATACCTTTTTGATGCCAATGACATTGGAATGATATTAAGAAGATACAGCTTTATCAAAAATGAGGACATTGAAGTTTTAGAAAAGCACTTAAAAGAGAAAAATGATATAGAAGCATTGCAACTGATTTTTTCATTTATGGTTAAATTAAATGAAATCATTTTTGACCCAAAAGTAAGTGAGGGCTGGGAAAGCATTTATTACAAAAGGCATATTGCATTCGGCATTCCTTCAATGTACGGTCAATACAAAGAAGCAAAATTTGAAGCATTAGGGCTAACTTTCCGACTTGAACGAATAGCATCTACTTTGGTTAGCAATATAGTAAACAATATTAATACCGATTATTTTACAGCTAAAACGTTAAAGGATATTTTCGTTGTAATTCAATTACTTTTAGAAGGATTACAGCTTGATGGTATTTCTGACCAGGGCTTCAGTTCAAATTTAAAGATGTTCCAGTATAGTTTGACTTCGCGAAGTTTTACTATTAATCAGTATCTTAACATTTTCCAGTTTATGGAAGTTAGCATAAAGGAAATTATTAATAAATACTTCATCAGACCCTACGAGCAACTGTTAAATATAATCATTCCTCAATATATTGAAAATGAAGAGCAATCATCTTCCAAAAAGCTAATTCTCCAAAAATCTGAAATATTTTATCGGGAGCTCCTTTCGTCAGCATTTTTAATACAGAATTTAGATAATTTCATAGGCAGAATATTGACAAATCTTCGCAAAATGGTTAGCTATTTAACTGAAGATGAAATACAAAGCATAATGACTTATGACCCTGATTTGATTTTAAGCACTCTATACAACGAAACGCCAATAATGGATAATCAGGTGTTTTTGGGTTCTAAAGCATATTATCTAAAAACATTGCTATTAAATAAGTTTCCGGTGCCGCCCGGATTTGTCATAACTACGGAAATATTCAGAAGATTTGTAACAATTTTAAAAGTTCCTTCTTTAGAAACAGAAATTGATAATTTAATTAAATATTATATATCAGAACTTGAACGGAAAACCGGCAAAAAATACGGCGACCCTTCAAATCCACTGCTGTTAAGCGTTCGTTCCGGTGCTGCAATTTCAATGCCCGGAGCTATGAATACATTTTTAAACGTTGGGCTTAACGATGAAATAACAGAAAATCTAAGTACGCAATATAATTTTGGCTGGACTTCATGGGATTGTTACCGCCGCTTGCTTCAAACCTGGGGTATGTCTTACGGACTTATACGAAATGATTTCGACCAGATAATGATTGATTATAAAAATAAGTATAAGGTCAAACAGAAAATCGGCTTCACTCCGGCTATTATGCGTGAAATTGCATTCGATTATAAAAAACTGCTTATTGATAATGGTATTCATTTTGAAGAAGATTTATTTTTGCAAATAAAAAAAGCAATTATTTCTGTTTTCAATTCATGGGATACACCAAGAGCAAAAGTTTACAGGGAACATCTGCAAATAGCAAACGAATGGGGAACAGCGGTAATTGTTCAACAGATGATATTTGGAAATTTACACAATGAATCCGGCTCTGGCGTGCTTTTTACCCACGATATTCAGGATAACGTAAGTGGTATAAATTTAGCAGGCGACTTTTCATTTTTAAGTCAGGGCGAGGACATTGTAGCCGGTCTTGTCAGCACTTTACCAATAAGCGAAAATCAACGAAAAAAATATTATAAAAAATGTCCGTTTTCATTAGAAAGTGAATTTCCGAAAATATATCAAAAACTAAAAGATATTGCTCACGAATTGATAGACGTTTATGGCTTTGGGCATCAGGAAATAGAATTTACCTTTGAAACACCGGAGCCGGAGGATTTATACGTTCTTCAAACAAGGGATATGGCAATCATCAAACAAACAAAAATTGATTATTTTGCTTGCCCGGAAGAGCAGATGAAACGTATTGGATGCGGTATAGGTATTGGGAATAAAGTTCTAAACGGGGTAATAATTTTCGATAAAGATGATTTGGAGTTTTTGAAAACAAATGACCCAAATCAGAAAGCTATTTTAGTTAGACCAGACACCGTTCCGGACGATATTGAAATGATTTTTAATTGCGAGGGACTTTTAACAAGCAAAGGTGGGGCAACTTCTCACGCTGCTGTTACTGCTGCATCACTTGGTAAAACCTGTGTTGTTAATTGCAGCGATATGCTCGTTTTTGAAAAAGATAAAAAATGTGTAATGAATAACAAAACTTATTTAGTGTTTGACCCGATTGCTATTGATGGCAATAAAGGAATTGTGTATGAAGGCAATTATCCTATTAAAACTCAGGAATTATAATTATATTAGCATTTTACTTTGGAGGTTTTATGAATATCTCAATCAATGAAAGAAAACTCTTAGGAATTAATAGCTTAGGCCGAATTGGCAAATTATCTGTCTGGTATCATCTTTTTTCAAGGAATTTCGATGGAATTGTAATTAACGTAGGGCGAACCGTTGGCAACGGATTAGAAGATGTAATTCAATCAATTATTTCCGACTCTTCTTATGGCTCTATTAATCATTTTTTGTATGGTTTTCACGGAAAAAAATGTAAAATTGAAATTACAGACAGAGATAATGGCTGCTTTGAAATTGATGGTTTCCCTATTAAAGTTTTAACTAAGGAAAGAAATCCACAGAATATTAACTGGAGAGATGAAGGAGTAAGAATTGTTGTGGATTGCACAGGTAAATTCTTAGACCCTACCGTCCCTTCAAACGATTCTAAAGGCAGTATTTTAGGGCATTTAGTTGCCGGTGCCCAGAAAGTAATTGCAAGTGCTCCTTTCAAAATTAAATTTGCACCTTCTGAAAATGTTGATGATTATCCTACACTCATTTATGGGATTAACCATATGAGTTACAATCCACAAAAGCATCAGGTTATCTCTGCTGCAAGCTGCACTACTACCGGACTTGCACATATGATAATGCCTTTGCTCGAAGACAAGGAAACAAATAACGTCCTTACTGCTTCTATGTCAACAGTGCACGCTGCTACTAATACTCAAAGTGTGCTTGACTCTGTGCCTTTAACCGGAACATCAGATTTAAGAAAAAACAGGTCTGTTCTGAATAATATTATTCTTTCTTCTACTGGAGCTGCAAAAACTTTAGAAAAGGTAATTCCTCAAATTATCAATTTCGGTTTTATGGCAGACTCCATTCGCATTCCAACAAGCACTGTATCTTTAATTGCACTTAATATTACTTTCAATTCAAGATTGAATGAAGATGGCGCTCCATATATAAATGCCAACCATATAAAAAATATTTACAAAATGGCTGCAAATGGCTCACAAAAAGATTTGCTGTATTATACTGACAAGCAAAATGTTTCATTAGATTTGCTCGGGCTTCCTGCTGCCATTGTTATTGAAGCAAACGAAATCCATACGAGAACCGGATTTTTGCATGTTCCGCCTGAAGTTCTTGCTTCTATTGGCATTAATGATATTAAGGAAGTAAATATTCCCGTAACTCACGCTAAAATTATGGGTTGGTACGACAATGAATACGGCAGCTATGTGTATTGCCTTGGCAAACTAACTGAATATATTTCAACACATACAGAATAATTGTTAATTATTAATTGTTAATTGTTAGTTTTTCTTTGTCATTTTGTAAACTTTTGCAAAGTTAAGAAACTCGTGCGAAAGTATATAGCTCTTTATACTTTGCGAAAGTTTCTTAACTTTCGTAAAGTTTTGGGATAAGAAATAACGATGTTATGCTGAACCCTAGTGTAGTAATTCGCTAAAAGACTTATTATATTGTGTCATTTCGAACCCCCTTATAAAGCAAGACCTTTATTTAAATGGAGATGACATAAGTAAAAGTGTCATTCTGACGGATGTCAGAA
>CAZCLJ010000195.1:0-8781 GCA_964499465.1 uncultured Hyphomicrobiales bacterium | reverse complement strand
AGTTAATTCTATAATGTTTTTTTAAGTATTTTACCTTTTTAGAGTGGACTCATTATTATTTAATAAAATTTTATTATATTATAAACTTAGTATTTTTTAAATAATAAAAAGTTTTATTATTTAAAAATTTAAAACTATTTTAAAAATTGAGTAAGCTATGTTTACAAAGAGAAAAATATTTACCAATTTTAATGATAAAAAGACAATAATATATCTAATATCAATATTATGTATAATAATTATTGCACCCGGTTTTTTTTCTTATATTAATAGCAAAAAAAAAGCATATCATCAGATAGAAAGACAATTGCAATCAATTACAAATCTAAAAATAAAACAGTTGTCTGACTGGTATATTGATGAATTTAATGATGCAGCAGTAATTTCTCAAAATCCATATATAATAGAAATCCTTAATGACACTAAATTTTCTGAAAATAAAGAAAAAAATACTATTAAAAATTTACTCTTACAAATAAAGAAAGAGCATAATTATTCAGAAGTAAGTTTATTTCTAGCAGATAAAAAAATAATTTCATCAACAGAAACAGCACATAATCAGGATAATGAGATATTAAATGTCTTAAATGAAGCAAAAAGTACTCAATCAACCAAAACAACAAATCTGTTTCTTTCTTCATCAAGAACAGATACAATCAGTATTGCTTTTATTTCACCAGTAAGAGTAAAAAAAAGAATAATAGCATACTTCGTTTTTTTGATGGATGCTAATCAGTTTATTACCCCTTTATTAGAAGCTTGGCCCTTAATCAATAATTCTGCTGAAACAATCCTTTACAGAAAAGATGCTGATACTGTTCTTGTATTAAACGAATTACGATACAGGAAAAATACTGCTTTAAAATATAAAGTTTCTTTAAGTCAAACTGAAGACCTTTTAGTTCAGGGAGTATTAGGCAAAAGTGGCTTACTTTCTGGAACCGATTACAGGAATATAGATGTATTTGCTTATGTTAGTCATATACCCGGAACACAGTGGAATATATCGTGTAAAATCGACAAAACTGAAGCTCTTTCACAGCTCACTTATGAATTTTATCGTATTCTTTTTATTTGCATAATATTATTATCGGTTATTCTTGGTGGATTACTTATTGTATATAACAGGTATCAGAAGAATTTTTATAAACAATTACATAACAAGGACAAAGAATTATTAAGTTTTAATGAAAAGTTTCAGATTACTCTCAATAATCTTGGTGATGGCGTAATAACAACAGATGTGAACGGAAAAGTTCAATATCTCAACAAGATGGCTGAAATTTTGACTGAATGGAATTTAGATGATTGCATTGGAAAAAATTTAAATGAAATTTATAAAGTAAAAAATGAATTCACAAATGAAGAAGTAAATGACATTATTCAGAAAATATTAAAACAAGGTATTGTTAAAGAATTAGCTAATAACACCATTTTATTATCAAAATCAGGGAAGCAGATTCCTGTAATGGATACTGGCACTCCGATTTATGATAATGATGGACAAATTATCGGACTTGTCATTATTTTTAAAGATGAAACTGAAAAACGTCAACAACAAAAATATATCATAGAAAATGAAAAGCTTTTAAGAAAAATTACTGATAATATTACTGATATTGTTTTTACTACAGATTTAAATTTTAATTGTACTTTTATCACTCCTTCAGTTGAAAAAGTTTTCGGATTTTCACCTGAAGCTTATATGAAATTAAAATTAGAAGAAAGGCACCCTCCTGAATCAATTGAAATAATCAAAAAAATATTTTTCGAAGAATACGAAAATGAAAAGAATCCGAATTCAGATAAAAACAGAACGCGAATAATTGAAGTAGAACACTACAAGCCAGATGGAAGTAAAATATTCACTTCAATGCACACATCTTTTGTTCGCGATGACGAAGGAAAACCGATTGGCATTCTTGGGGTTACAAGAGACATTACTTCAGAGAAAAAAATTAAAACAGAACTAAAAATAGAAAGAGATAAATTTGCTAAAATTGTTGATACTGCACCAGGCGCCATTTGTATGTTCAGTTTTAAAGCTGATAGAACCATTTATTTTCCTTATTGCAGCCCGGCTATTAAGGAAATTCTCGGATTTTCAGCTGAAGAGTTAGAAAATAACGCAAATTTTTTAAAAGACTACATTCCTCTGGAATACTATGAAAATATTAGGATTGAATTAAACGAATCAGCTGAACAATTATCTTTATGGCATAGTGAATTTTTGTATAACCACCCAAGCAAAGGAGAAATTTGGATTGAAATCAGATTTTTACCTACCATTGATGCTCATAATGTAATTGTATGGTATGGCTTTTTAATTGAAATTACAGAACGAAAAAGAGCAGAAAATGAATACAAGCAATTAATTAATGGAATGAATGATACTGCGTTCGTTATTGATTTTAATGCTAAATTTATCGAAGTAAACGAAACTGCAGTAAAGAACTTAGGTTATTCAAGAGAAGAACTATTACAAATGGGCCCAGTAGATATTGATTCTAGTTTAGATCCTGAAGTAATAAGAGATTTGGTATCAAATATGAAGTTTGATGAAAAACAGGTATTTGAAACCTCACATACGACAAAAGATGGCAGAATATTACCGATTGAAATAAGTTCAAGTCCCATTTTATATTTTGGCAATAAAACAATACTATCTGTCGCCCGTGATATTTCAGAACGGATTAGGTACCGGAATGAGTTAATTGAAGCAAAAGAAAAAGCGGAAGAAGGAAACAGATTAAAAACTGCTTTCCTTCAAAATATGTCTCACGAAATTCGCACTCCTTTAAATGGAGTTCTTGGCTTTATTCGTTTGCTACAGGAACCAGATTTATCCGAAGAGGAAAGAAATGAATTTATTGGAATTGTGAATGCAAGCGGGAAAAGACTTCTCGACACTATTAATTCAATTATCGAAATATCTAAAATTGATGCAGGTCAAATGCCAATTTTAATTTCAGTCGTCAATATTTATGAAATTATGAATTTCTTTTTCGATTTCTTTGAATTAGCTGCACGTGACAAAGGGCTACTCTTTGAAATCAGAGAAATGATTTCTTACGAAAAATCAATTATATACAGCGACAAACAAAAAATTGACGGTATAATAACTAATCTTATTAACAATGCAATTAAATTTACTCCAAGTGGTTCTATAGAATTCGGTAACTATCTTGATAAAGATATGCTCGTTTTTTATGTAAAGGATACTGGAGTAGGAATTCCAGAAGATAAAGTTGATTCAATTTTTGAACGATTTGTTCAAGCTGATGATAATATTACCCGTTCATTTGAAGGGTCTGGTTTAGGACTCGCTATCGTTAAAGCATATATTGAAATGCTGAATGGTAATATCTGGGTCGAATCTGTTCATGGAAAAGGAACTACATTTTACTTCTCTATTCCTTATAATCCTGTTAAATCTAAAACTGAACAAATTGAAGAAAAAGAAATTCATCCTGTTAGCTTAAAAAAATATAATACAGTCTTGATTGCCGAAGATGATGATATAAGCTTTCGTTTCTTAAAGAATATTCTTCAAAAGGAAAATATCAATGTAATTAGAACGAGCAATGGTGAGGAAACAATAAAGGAAGTTAAAGAAAATACAAATATTGATTTAGTTTTAATGGATGTAAAAATGCCTATTATTAACGGATATGATGCAACACGAAAAATTAGAGAATTTAATGAAAATGTTCCGATAATTGCTCAAACCGCTTACGCTTTGACAGGAGATAAAGAACTTGCTATCGAAGCCGGATGTAATGACTATATCACTAAACCCATTAACTCAGAAGATTTATTCATTTTAATAAATAAATACTGCGAAAAAAAATAAATTCTAATGATATCAGAACTCCTTAGGCATCTCAGTTTTTTATTACTCAGTATTGTCATTCCGCCCCCTTAGTGTTGTAAGTTCAGAGCTCCTGATGCCTCGTAGTTTGTTGTTTCGCATTTTTTATTATAAGAAATTAAATTTGAATGTAAATATTTCCAATAGGTCATTCGTTATTCGTCATTTGTTATTAGTAGTTACAAACTAATGACCAATGACTAATGACAAATGACTAATAAGATAATATTTGCTAACTGCGAAATTGTTATTTACGATATAAATCTCCTAACTCCTTTATTTTCGTTATGGAATCAGAATTTTAAATATCATATATACCTAGAAAGAAATTCGACTACTCTTTCGTCATTGCTTTCTTTTAATTCTTTTGGATTTCCGGAAAACCGGACTTTGCCTTCATCAAGCATAGCAACAGAATCGGCAACTTCAAAGACTGAGAACATATCGTGAGTAATTACTAAAGATGTAACTTTTAATTTTTTTGAAAGATGTGCAATCAACTGGTCAATTTGTCTTGATGTAACAGGGTCTAAACCTGTAGTCGGTTCATCATAAAAAATATAATCCGGCTCGCCAACCAAAGCACGTGCTACTCCAACTCTTTTCTTCATACCGCCAGACAAATCTGATGGCTTCTTCTCTTTTAAAATATTCCACTCTCTTTCAAAATCTGATGAAGAAACACTTTGACTTTCGGGAAGTAAACCAACAGCAGAAAGGACACGAATTGCCTCTTCTTCGAGTTTCCCATTGTCACGTAAGCCATGTTCGTATAGTCCAATTACTATATTTTCAAATACATTATAAGAATCGAACAGAGCAGACCCCTGAAAAACAAAACCTATTCTTCTTCTTAAATCAAATAATTCCGAATTAGTTAAGGAACTGATTTCTTTTGCATCAACTTTTACGCTACCTGTATCTGGTTCTAATAGTCCTACAATGTGTTTGAGCAGAACGCTTTTTCCGCATCCTGAGCGTCCGATAATGCACATAGTCGAACCATTGGGAATTTTCATACTAACGCCATTTAAGACGTTTTTTTGTCCGAAACTTTTATGTAAGTTGTTTATTTCAATCATTTGATTTTTTTAATTTTCAGTCATACTATCAACAAGTTGATAGCATGACTTCCATCTAATCTCAATCTTTTGTCATGCTATCAAATTAATCAGCAAAAATCCACCTCATCATCAGGGCTATTATGTTCTTCAGTCATACTATCAGCTTGCTGATAGTATGACTTTTAAGGGGGAATGGAATTTACACGTCTTGTAAATAGTATTGTCATTTACAAACTAATCCTTAGGAGCATCTTTAAATTCGTCTCTGGGTTCTTCTCTTAAATCGCCTTTTTTACTTTTTCTATATTCTTTTCTTTCTTCTCTGTCAAATCTTTTCATCAACATTCTTTGAAGTTCTTTAGTAAATCTTTCTTCAAACATTACAAATTTAGCAAAATTTACTGGATTTAGCATAGTTTCAAATTCTTTAAATTTGTCCGTTATTAATTGATTAAACTGACTTTGCAAATTAAGAAATTCCTTTGTTTTTTTCGAGATTTCGTCGTTGTTTGCTTTCTTCTTAATGAGCAATTCAATTTCGTCGGTAGTAGTTTCCATTTCAAATTTTTTATCCTGAATTTTCTTTTCCCAGGAAGAATATTTTGTTAGAAATTTTTCTGATTGTTGCTCATCTAAGTCAAGAGCATCAAGCAACTTTACTTTTTTTACATTGTCAATACGCTCTTTAGCGTGTGGCGGCTGGCTGAATACTGCTGTTGTGGCTATACATAAAAATAATGTATAAATTGCGATGTTACGAAATGATTTTAACATCTTCGAGCTCCTTTAATAATTCTTGAAAAGTTGATTCGTTTATTTCATTAAGATTGTTGATAAATTCATAGTAGTAAGTATTGTTGTAGTCAATATCCTTAATTTCTTGATTGTTTGATAAAATATGTGATAAAATTATATCATTAAAAAATTCGTTGCTCGCTATATCTTCGATAGCATATTCTATTGCATCGTTAGAGTGATGGTTTGTAGAATAAGTTAATGATAGTTCTAAATAATCCTCATTAGTTAAACTGCTATCAAAAAGTGCGCTAGTATCTTTTTCACTTAGGAAAGAAATTTTGGGCTGCTTATCAATTTGATTGGAATAAGAATTTGGTTTATTGAAATTGAAAAAAACTAAGTATCCAATGAAAAATAAAGCTGCAGTAGGAATAAGGTATTTTAATGTATTGTTAAAAAAGGGCAATTTTTGTTTTTTTACAGCAAGCCGATTATTTACTTTTACAGAAGTATTGCGTGAGTAATGAGCAAGGGTTTTGTCTAAATCCATTTTATCTAATTTAGCAAAGATGCTTTTTACTTCTTTAATTTCATCTTGTAAATCAGAGTACTTCGGAAGCTCTTGCTCAAATTTGAATTTATCTTCTTCAGAAATTCTGTTAAATACATAATCCGGCAAAAGTTCCTGCATTTGCTTATAATTAAAAATGTCGTCCTTTTTCATAAATCACCATTATTTTAATTTTTTCAATATAGCAGCCACTTTTTTTGTAGCTTGGTAGTAATTTGCTTTGAGTCCGCCAATAGAAGTTCCGAGCATATTTGATATTTCATTGTATTGCAAATTTTCAAAATATCTTAAACTGAAGACCTCTCGCTGCTTTTTGGGTAATGTTCCGAGTAAAAGAAGGAATTGTTCCTCAAAACTCTTATTCTCTAAAATCTTTTGTGGGTCAGTATTTTCTGGTGTATTCTCGTATTTAGGAGAATTTTTTTCTAAACGTGACCAGAATTTATACTTTTTACTTCTTGTTATGTTATTGCAGTGATTCATAGTGATTCTATAAAGCCATGTTTTTACAGAGCTTTGTTTTTTAAACTTATGAATGTTTGTAAGAGCTTTCAGAAAGACGTCTTGAGTAGCTTCGTCGGCATCTTCAAAATTATTTAAATAGCGTAGAGCTATTGAGAAAACAAACTTTTGGTATTTTCTAACAAATGAAGTAGCTGCTAAGTTGCTATTACCACTTATGTATTCTTCTATTATCCTATTATCATCTTCAATTAGCAAAGTATTCATTCCCTTAGCTCAATTTTTATAATATAGACAAAATAATAAAAGAAATGGTTTAATCTCTTAAAAATAAAATGAAGTTTTGCGGAAAAGGTGGGATTCGAACCCACGGTACCCTTTCGAATACACACGCTTTCCAGGCGTGCCAGTTAAGCCACTCCTGCACCTTTCCGTTAATACAAAATTACGAAAATATTTTTTAATTAATAGTAATTATTTTAATTGATGTAAAATTTATTACTTTTCTTGTTAATAATTTCAACTTTCTTTCTACTGAATCACTTCGGAATTTTTTGCATATAACTATATATAATACAAATATTTATAATGATTTTATACAAGCGTAAGTCATCGGATAACTGCCAGTCATCGGATGACTAAAAAGTTCATTTCCTCAAAAGTAAAAGTCTTAGTTTCAGAACTCCTTACCCCATAACGAAAATAAAGGAGTTAGGAGATTTATCTCGTAAATAACAATTTCGCGGTTTGCAAATATTATCTTATTAATTATTGGTCATTAGTCATTGGTCATTAGTTTGTAACTACTAATAACAAATGACGAATAACGAATGACCTATTGGAAATACTTTTATAAAAATTTAACTTCTTATTGTAAAATATGCGAAATACCAAACTACGAGGCATCAGGAGTTCTGAGTTTATATTCGCTCCAGAATGACGCTTTTAATAATGTCATTTCTTTTTAAATAAATCATTTGCTTTATTAGTGAGACTTAATTGTAAATAAAAATTGGATAATTTATAGTAATTTTAAATTAAAATTGTTAATTTAGGAATAAGTTCTTTTTATGATTTTAAAACTTATCAAGAATTAATAAAGCTTTATTAATCGGAGAAAAAAATGTTAGGTAAATTTCTGTTTAAAAAAAATAAAAATTCAAAAAAAAAGTACGATACAAAAACTGTAATACAAAAAAAGCAAATAGTTGTTGAAAAAATAAAAATAGATGTTGAGTTTAAAAATATCAAAAATATAAATCTTAAAGTTGATAGAAATTCAAGAAAAATAAGCATTTCTGCCCCCATAAACGCTGATATAAATTATCTGAAAAAGTTTGCTGCTTCGAAATTAGACTGGATACAAAAACAGCAGGAAAAAACAAGTACTCATACTCCCAAAACTCAAAAAGAATATATAACAGGCGAAACCCACTATTTTTTAGGAAAAACTTACTCATTGGAAGTAATTGAGTCAAATGACAGACCAAAAATATATTTGGCTACAGATCGTATTATTATGCAAATTCCTTTTGGTTCTGTAATTGAACAACGAGAAAAATTTCTTTATGAATTGTATAGAGTTCAACTTAAAAGAATTCTACCTGATTTGATTTCAAAATGGGAAAAGGTAATCAACGTAAAAATAGATGATTATGGAATTAAAAAAATGAAAACTAAATGGGGAACCTGTAATCGTAATGCCAAACGTATTTGGCTCAATTTAGAATTAGGTAAAAAACCAGTAGAAGTTATTGAATATATAATAGTTCATGAACTTGTTCATTTGTTGGAGCGCTACCATAACAAACGCTTTTATGATTTTATGTCTTTGTTCCTGCCAGATTGGAAGAAATATAAGGAAGAATTGAATAAATATAATTAGATTAAAGATGTTACAAAGAACATCGCTACTTTAATAAAACTTTACGAACTTTTACAAAGTAAAAGAGCTAATACCAAGTTGCTTATAAAGATAAAATATGATTGTCTGTCATTCCGAACCCCCATTAAAGCAAAACCTTTATTTAAATGGAGATGACATAATTTTCCGTGTCATTCTGACGGATGTCAGA
>CAZCLJ010000194.1:0-8787 GCA_964499465.1 uncultured Hyphomicrobiales bacterium | reverse complement strand
TATTCATATTTGGAACGAATATTTTTTTTAAAATAATTCGATTTATTTCACCCCATCCTGATGCCTCGTAGTTTGCTATTTCGCATATTTTATGATAAGAAGTTATTTTTTAATACGAGTATTTCCAATAGGTCATTCGTTATTCGTCATTAGTCATTAGTAATTACATACTAATAACCAATGACTAATGACAAATAACTAATAAAATATTTTTTCCAACTGCGAAATCAATCTTTACGAGGCAAATCTCCTAACTCCTTTCGTTTTGGGGTCAGGAGTTCTGAACTTACATAAGTGGAGTTCTAAATTTTATCATTCTAAGGTGGATAAAAACAAAGATATTTATTTTTAGGAAATGAACTTTTTAGTCATCGTTTTTGTCATCGTATAGCTGGCAGTTATACGATGACTTTAGTTTGCAGATAAAACCGATACCAATGATATATTTATTTGTCATCTCCATTATAATAAAGCAAGTATTAATTTCTTCTTACTTCATTTTCAATGAAATCACGAACAACTGGCTTTAGATAAATATTGTTGGAATGTTTAGATAAACATCTTGATAGAACAGTTACACACTGTTCTAATGGAGCAGAACGATTTATAACAATTAGTTCCTGCTCATCAATTGTGCAGAATCCAGTTTTGAAATGACCTTTATCTTTTCTAACAGTTATTCCAAGATTTTTTGCAGTATCTAATAGTTCTTCGTATATTTTATTTAGTTTCATCTTTATGCTTTTTTTTATTAACAAATTTAAAAAAAAAAATTTCAACAAAAAAGTATATTTTTATTAATCAATTTCTTAACTTTGAATTTTAATTTTTATAAAAAATTGGAAAACATTGTGAGTAATTATATTTCCTTATCGAAAAAAGATTTAGAATACATTTTTGAAGAAAATTCTTTTTTCAACATACCAGATAATTGGTTTGCAAGCGGAGTTGCCATTGATTCACGAACAATAAATTCAGAGAATTTATTTGTTTGCATAAAAGGCGAAAACTTTGATGCTCATACCAAAGTTGAGGAAGCTTTCGGGAAAAAATGTGCTGCTTGTGTTGTTGAAAAAGAATGGTTCAATCAAAATAAAGAATATTATCCTAACAAGCCGTTCATTGTTGTTAATAATACCTTGACAGCTTTGGGTGAAATTGCCCAGTTCCACCGACTTCGTTTCGATATTCCAATTATAGCAGTTGCCGGCTCAAATGGCAAAACAACGACAAAGGATTTCATTGCTTATCTTCTTTCTACTCAATATAATGTCCTGAAAACCAGCAAGAATTTCAACAATCAAATTGGCGTTCCGATGATGCTTCTTGAGTTAAACGAAGAACATCAGGTTGCTGTAATAGAAATCGGAACAAATGAGCCGGGCGAAATTGACATTCTTTCACGAATGCTTGTTCCTACTCACGGCATAATTACAAATATCGGAAAAGAGCATTTGGAAAAACTGATAGATTTAGACGGAGTAGAACTCGAAGAAACTTATCTCTTCGGGTATCTGAAAAAGCACGAAGGAGTCACTTTTCTTAATTTCGATGATGAACATTTAAGGAAATATTCCCGTATTTTAGATAAATATATTAGCTTTGGAACTGACGAAAATGCAAATATTAATTCAAAAATAGTTTTAGATGATAAGCTTCATCCTTCTCTTTCTTTCCAAATAGAAGATTTAACTATTCAGTCGAAATTAAAGCCACAGGGCAAAAGTTACGGACTAAGTGCAATAGCTGCTACTGCTGTGGCTGTTCATTTTGGAATAAGCAAAGAAAATATTGAAAAGGGGCTTTCTACTTTTGAAGCAGATTCAAGCAATAGTTATGGACGGCTCCTTTTCGAGCAAATCGGTAGCAACATTATTATAAACGATTGCTACAATGCGAATCCAAATTCAATGGAAAATGCTTTAAATACTTTATCTGAAATGAAAAGCGCTGGAAAAAAAATTGCTGTTCTTGGCGATATGCTTGAACTTGGTGAAGCTGCCTATAACGAACACAAGGAAATTATTCACAAAGCAGCTAAATCTGCTAATATAGTATTTATTTACGGAAGACAATTTGGTGAAGTATTTAACAGGGAAAACTATTTTAATCAGGAAAATTATCATAAGTCATTACATTATTTTATTGACAAATCAGTACTTATAGACGAACTAAAAAAAACAATACTTGAAAATGACATCGTGCTTGTCAAGGGTTCGCGTGGGATGAAACTCGAAGAAATAATTTTAGAAATAAAAAAATAAGAATATGTTATACTATTTAGCTCTTTGGATTAAGGAACTTTTTTCACCACCGGGTTTTGGAGTATTCCAATACATTACATTTCGCTCAGCAGCAGCTGCGATTACTGCTCTTATTATCTGTTTTTTCTTCGGACCGAAAATTATAAGATATTTAAGAAACAAGCAAATTGGAGAGCGTGCAAAGTTAGAGTTGGAAGGAGTTGGGAATCATTCTACCAAAGCAGGCACACCAACTATGGGTGGAATTATTGTGCTTTTAGCGTTGCTTTTGCCAACTTTACTTTGGGCAGATATTACAAATATTTATGTTATTCTAATACTCTTGGCTACTGCTTGGCTTGGTGCAGTCGGCTTCCTTGATGATTATTTAAAAGTTATAAAAAAACTACCTAAGGGCTTAATTGCAAGGTATAAACTATTTGGGCAAATTGGAATCGGGCTTATTGTTGCTTCCACTATTTATTTTTTCCCAGACCTTTTTTCTTCTACATTTGAAAATATCAAAACCTTAACAACTGTCCCTTTTGCTAAAAATATTAATTTTGATTTCGATTTGCTGTATATTCCAGTAGCTGTTTTTATTATTACTTACACTTCAAATGCAGTAAATTTAACAGATGGCTTAGATGGATTAGCAATAGGAACAGTCGGAATAGCAACTCTTGCCCTTGCTTTAATAAGTTATGTAAGCGGTAATGTCCAGTTTTCTTCGTATTTATCAATTATGTATTTGCAGGGAAGTGGAGAGCTTACAATTTTCTGTGCTGCTCTTGTCGGGGCTGCTCTCGGTTTTCTTTGGTTTAATTCTTATCCGGCTCAGGTTTTTATGGGAGACACCGGCTCACTTGCTCTTGGTGGAGCATTAGGAACGCTTTGTGTTCTAATAAAAAAAGAATTCTTACTTCCGATTCTCGGTGGTATTTTCTTTGCTGAAACTATTTCTGTAATTATTCAAGTAACTTATTTCAAATATACAAAGAAAAAATACGGCGAAGGAAGAAGAATATTCAAAATTGCTCCACTTCACCATCATTTTGAAAAATCCGGCTGGCACGAATCTAAAATTGTAGTCCGCTTTTACATTATGGCGGTAATGCTTGCGATTATTGCAATGGCAACTTTCAAGGTGAGGTAAGCTGTCGGCTAATAGCTGTCGGCTAATAGCTATTGGTTTATGGTTTGTGGTTTATAGTTTATGGTTTGTGGTTTGTGGTTTATAGTTTATGGTCATTAGTATTTTTCATTAACAATTAACAACTAATCATTAATCATTAATCATTAATCATTAATCATTATCTCAGTAAATATACTTATTTTATATTTAAAAAAAATTTGCTAAATTGTATAGTTAGACATAAAAAAAAGAAGAAAAGATAATGGAAGAAAAACAATATCAAATATGCGTCATAGAAGACAACATTCCAATAAGAAAGCTATATTGCACATTACTTAAAAAACATAATTTTCAGACAGTAGATTTCTCTGATGGTAAGCAAGCAATTGACTGGTTAAAAATCAATACACCGGATTGTGTTCTGGTTGATATACTTTTGCCAGATATGAACGGTACAGAAATTTTACATTTTATAAGGAAAAAAGCCGGTGGTGAGCTAATTCCAATTATAGCTGCAACTGGCTTTGCTCATTCTAACGACAGACAAAAGTTTTTAGATATGGGATTCGATTCATATATATCAAAACCAATAAACACTGCAAGTTTTGCTGATGATATTGAAGAAGTAATTAGGAAAAAGAATGAACAAAAATAATACAAATGATACAGCTACATTAGATAGTATAATCAGGGAAACTGCAAGTAAGCGAAAAGCCGTGCTAACTTTCTCGAAAACCTACCCTGCTTACATAATTCTGATATTTTTATTAGTTGTAAGCGTTATCATATATTTTTATCTGAAAGGTAGGGTGGACGACGACAATCAAAAAGCTTTCGATAAAGCAGTAAATTCTGTTATGACCCGGCTTGAACGCAAGCATCAAACGAATATTGAAGTAATTCAACAGTTGCAGGGAGTCTATAAAAGTTTAACGCTTGTTGTTAAAGATTTCTTTGATTTATACGCTTCGGTTCCTGCAAATACCTACCCTTCTATTATGTCAATTTGCTATACTCCACTTATTACCCCAACTACAAAAGACGATAGGGAATTCGATATGCAGCGGACTGGAATTCTTAATTTTAAAGTATTTCCACAGGGTATTAGAGATAATTATTTTCCGGTATTTTATATAGTTCCAGAGCAAAAGAATTTTCACCTTTTCGGTAAAGATTTAGCTTTTAATCCAATTGTTAGAGAGGCAATAGAAAAATCCCGCGACAGCAATATGATAGTATCTACCCCAGTTTTTGACGTCAGAGGAAATGATACTCTCGGCTTTTATGTCATTGCCCCTGTTTACCAAAAGGATTCTTCTATAAATACCGTTGAGTTAAGAAAAAAATACTTTATGGGAGTTGTAATCTTAGAATCTGATATTCATAAATTCTTTGAAGAAGCATTGGCAACTAACAGAATTGCAAGCGATACTACAATTTTATTCTTTGGTATTGAAGAAACTTTGACTAAAAAAATATATTATGAATCTTCAAATTATAGGTTATCCCAACTTGATTATGATAAATTAGAGCAAACTCAAATATTAAAAATTGCTGACAAAACCTTTCAAATAAACTTTGCAACTATTCCGGAATTCGGCTCGGGTCTGCAGCAAATAGTGCCAATTATAAGTTTAATTTTATCGCTAATAATCAGTTTTGCTTTCTTTGGATTTGTCCTGTCTGTTATTACTTCAAGGGCAAGAGCAGTCGATTTGGCTGAACGTATGACCCGTTCCCAAAGACGAATTGTCGAAATGTCTAATGACATTATTGCAGTCTTAGATTTGGAAGGTAACTGGAAATCTATGAACCCTGTTTCCGAATTAATTTTTGGCTTAGAACCAAAGAATTTAATCGGAAAAAATATTAGTGAACTTCTAATTAACAGCGATGATTTAAAACTTATTAACAATAAAGTAAAACTCAACTCTGAAGTTGCTAATGAAAGAATTGATGTGCTGATGAAAGGAAGAGAAAACCAGGACATTTGGATGAGTTGGAATTTAAATATATCTAAACTAGATGGATTGATTTATACTATTGGACGTGACGTTACTTTAGAAAAGAAAGCAGAAGAAGAAGAACGGCTGAAGTCAAAACAAATTCAACTTGCAGAGCAGTTTACAAAAGAAGCAAGTGAATACAAATCTTACTTTATGACTAAATTAAGTCACCAGCTAAGGAACTCACTTACTGGTATAATTGGTTACCTGCAATTAATTTCTCAAAAACTATACGATACTGAAGAAGAACACGATTCATTTATTGAACTCGCCGAACAAAGCTCTGAAGAACTCTTCACTTTTGTTTCTGATATTATTGACGTTGCCCTTGGAAATGAAGGAGCATACAAAGAACTAAGTTCTATTCCAATTAATCAAACATTTGAGCAGCTTAGTGCTGATATTAAGAAAGAAGTTGGAAATGTAAAAAATATAATTATTCAAATCCTCGAAGATAGCGAAGATATTACTGTTCTCGGAGATTATAATCTTATTTTAGAATCTTTAAAGAGTGCAATCCTTGCTCTAACCGAAGGAATTGAAACAAGCGAACTGAGTGTGATTGCAAACTCAAATCCATATGAAGAAGCTGCTGAAATACAAATCCTGACTGGTCCTAATAAATTCGTTGCCGAAATGATTGAGGTTTACAAAAAGCATACTTCTAATATTATCGAATCGTTAAAAATTGATAAAAATGACGTGATGCTCAATTTAGCATTAGCAAATTCCAAGCTACACATCTTAAACGGAACTATGTCAGTTGAAACATTCGGCGCCGAAGAAGGTAATCTTATTCAAATAAATTTACCTGTTAATAAGCAAACTGAAGGTTAATTGTGGGGCAAAGGAATTTACGCATTTTGCAACTTGCCCCACAAGTTCCTTTTCCAAGTGATGATGGTGGTAAAATTAGCATTGCAAACACTTACCTGCAGTTCGTTAATCAAAACCACCAGGTTACTTTTTTTGCTTATAATCAAAATGTTATTTCAGAAAATATTATTAATGAATATTTCAAAAATTCAAACCCTATTTTTATAAATCATTCTACAAAAAATACTCTTCCCCGCATTTTAAAAGCTGTTTTAACAAATGAATCCTTATATATTACCAAACATATAAGCAATAAAGTTAAAAGAATTATAGATAATTTACTTAAAGAGCAAACTTTCGATATTATTCATTCTGACCATTCCTGTATGGCTCCGCTTGCTCTTTATGCAAAATCAATTTGTGGCTGCCCTGTTGGCATTCGGCTCAATAATATTGAATATATTATCTGGCAGCGATATGCTGAATCGCTACCGAAGCGAAGTCCCAAAAGATTATTTGTAGAATCGCAGGCGAAACTGCTTCGGGAACAGGAAAAACAGCTGTGCGAAAAAGCAGATGTTTGCTTTTCGATTACTGGAATTGACAAACAAAAAGCATTGGAACTTTCTCCTAAAGCAAATGTGCTTGTTGCAAGTGCTGGAGTGGATTTAAAGAATTTCAAACCACTTGAAAACGAAAGAAACAGCAACCAAATTATTATAGCTACCACATTTAATTGGGTTCATAACGTAAATGGATTGCAATGGTTTATTGATTCTGTGCTCCCTTTGATTAGGAAACAAAATTCCGCTGCTTATCTTTCAATTATCGGGAAAAATATTCCAAAAGAATTTTTTGAAAAAGCACAGTTAGAAAATGATATTCAAAGAATTGAGCAAAGTTCTCAAGATTTATCTCAAGTAAATAATCAAATATCAAATGGACTAGAGCTTCTTGGATATGTGCCGAGTGTAACTCCCTATTTAAATAAAGCAAGCGTTTATATTGCTCCGCTTTTTGTTGGTTCCGGTATTAGAATAAAAATACTCGAAGCAATGGCAATGGAACTTCCAGTAGTTGCGACTCCAGTATCTGCTGAAGGAATAGAGGCAAATGAAGAAGATGGATTGTTCGTTTGCTCAAATCCAGAGGATTTTGCTGCAAAATTATTATTTTTACTGAATAACTACGAAACTGCCCGTAAGTTAGGAAAAAGTGCAAGGAAATTAATTGAGCAGAAATATACCTGGGAAAGAAATATCGGTATAATGATTAACGAGTATGAACGTCTTTTAAGAAATGATTAATAGAATATTCTGTATATTGCTGCTTTCTCTTGCTTTCAGTCAAAACTTAAAATGCGTTGAGGAAACTAATTACAAATTCCTTTTGGAAAGAATGTTTGTCATTCCAAAATGGGTGGAAAATAAACCTACAATTAGTATAAATTACGGTTACTCCATTCCTTCCATACCTTTAAAACATTTCACATCAAATTTTTCACATTCATATCCAATAGAACTTTCTTATGGATTTTCCCGCTTTGAATTTGGAGAAGAATTTGGATTGGAAAATATTCAATATTTTGCTTCTGAATTTGTTCATATAGCAAATATTTCATCGCACTTAAAACCGAAAAGCTTAAACAAAGATATTACGACGGATAACTGGACTTTCGGATTTGCATATAAAAATGGCTATGGACATATATTTTCTGATTCTTCTTCACTCACTTTTTATCATACCGGCTCTCTCAACTGGTCGCATATTGATATTGAACTTGAAGCTGCAACTGAGAAAGAACAAACCGAATTTAATAAATTTGATGAAAAAATGAAATTCGGAACAAGTTTTGAATCGGGTTTAATGTATAATTTAACAGATATTTTAAATCTCAATATTACGTATTTTCATAATTTAACTTTTCAGGATGCTCATTTAGGAAACTGGCTTGGTTCTTCATTCATTGAGCTTGTTTTGCAAAGGACATTAGATTTCTGGAGTTATGAAATCATAAAAAATAATGCTGATTACGGTCCACTGCTAAATTTTATTGGTAAAAGTGCTTGTTCGGTTATTCTTTATGAATTGCGAAGGAATAAGCAGTTTTTCCCTTTTAATTCAAATTATGCATTGAGTTACGATGGAATAAAATTTGGATTTGTCTTTACGTTCTAAAGATCAGAACTCCTGATGCCTCGTAGTTTGTTATTGCGCAGTTTTTATTATAAGAAGTTAAATTTGAATGTAAATATTTCCAATAGGTCATTCGTTATTGGTCATTCGTCATTAGTAGTTACAAACTAATGACCAATGACTAATGACAAATAACTAATAAGATAATATTTGCTAACTGCGCAATCATTCTTTACGAGGCAAATATCCTAACTCTTTTATTTTCGTTATGAGGTCAGGAGTTCTGAATATATAAATAATATAGAAAAGAACAAAAGTGGTAAAAAAGACTATAAATACACCTCCCCTTACCCCCAGAGCTGATACGTTCTTTGAAATACTCTTTCCAGCCATACTATCAACAAGTTGATAGTATGGCTGGAAAGCAGTAAAACACATTTTGACTACTGTT
>CAZCLJ010000193.1:0-8926 GCA_964499465.1 uncultured Hyphomicrobiales bacterium | reverse complement strand
AATACAAATATAAGAAATTATTGTTAATATGTAAAGAATTTAATGAAACGATATACTAGAAAAGAAACATTAGGCATAAGTTGGGATTCAGAAGCATGGGATACATCGCTTTCAATTATAGCACTTACTTTAGAGAACAATTGGTTAGATATAGTTCAAAATGCAAGAATTTGGCTTCATGATATCAGGGATACTACAATAATAAGACATAAAAAAAGTGGTGTATGGTATGATGAAGTGTGGGAAACAACATTATCTACTATAGCTTTAATTAGAAGCGTAGCTATTCGTGAAGGACCTGTTCAGCAATTAAGTTGGATAGAAGAAGTTATTGAATGGTTAATAGCCATACCTTCTAAAATGAGTGGTGAATTTGTTTGTCCACATTACAGTGGTTTTCTTGTATGGTTACTAGGAGAAATCAAACAGAGCCCAGAAACAAAAGCAATTTTAAATTCAAAATTTTATAATGATTTTAATACAAAAGTTTTAGAAGCAAAAAATTGGCTACTCTCAATATCTGAAGATAATTCAGATGATTTATGGAGTTTATATACTTTTTCAAATTCATACATAATAATTGGTCTCAGTTCTTTAAAAGAAAAACTTCCTCAATCTCTTCTAAACAAAATTGTTAAGTGGTACTTTAAAAAATCACCAAGAAATCCAGGTGTTTTTGAAGATATTGAGGACACATCTTTAGCTATAATTGCTCTTTCTTCAATAATGAATGACTTTAATATTGATAAACAAAAATTATTTACTAAAATATCATTGAAAAAAGACTATAGTTAATTTATGAATAAAACAAATACAATTAAAAAATTCAAAGAAGACACTATTGCAGAAATTTATGACAGCATGGTTTCTGAGTATGATGATATAAAAGATCTTTGGTATGGATGGTTATTAGCAAGGCTTCATAACTATATTATTTATTACTTAAAAGAAAAAGAATTGGAACCAACAATAAAATGTCTTGATGTTGGTTGTGGCACTGGTTTTCAATCAATATTGCTAAGTCTTTGTGGATTTCAAGTTATTGGTGTTGATATTTCAAAACAATTAATCAATAAAGCTAAATCAAAATCATCAAAATGCTTTATTAATAAAAGAATATTTGAGAGCCCTTATAATTTTATTAATAAAATACAGGATAATTCATTAACAGTTTGCAAAGAAATTAGAAACAAATTACCAATAATAGAACCAATTTATGAATTTGCTTCAGCAATATCATTACCTTATCACGATAACCAGTTTGATTTATTAAATTGCTGTGGTAGTGTCTTAAGCTCAATACATAATTATTCAATTGCACTGAATGAATTCTTAAGAGTCTTAAAACCTGGTGGTATATTAATTCTTGAAGTGGAAAATAAGTATAATTTGGATTTATTTTGGCCTATATTTGATAAAATTTTATTTGGGATTTTAGATTATGACCAGCCATTGAAAAAATCTTTACATAACTTATTCAGTAAGAGATTAAATCATATAAATATTGATTTCCCTTTTTCTATGCATCAAGAGGATATTGATATTCCTATATGGCTATTCTCATCAAAAATGTTACGAAATGAACTTGAATCTAACTTTTTTCATGTTGATAAAATTTATTCAATACATAATTTTACTAATATTATTCCAAGTGTTTTATTAGATAATTGTAAACCTTCAAAAGTATTAATAAAAAAATTTGAACTTCTATGTTTCCTCGAAAATAAATTAAATTCATATAGAATTTTTAATCATTTTGGTTGTAGTACATTATATTTTGCGATTAAAAATGATTAGCAGATTAACATTTGATATATAAATGTTTCAGTTAGTGCTAATAAATAAAATTTTCTTCTCTAATTGCGATCGGGTGAAAAAAAAATTACAGTTCAATCTTTATTGAATATTACAAATTAACTGATTTTTAATTTCAAATAAAATTAATGAAAAGATTTTTATCGCTATATTTAAAGGTTAAAACTTATATAAAAAGAATATTGTAATTTTAAAATAAAAGTATTAAAAATATTTCTAGAGCAAAATGAAAAAAGGGATTATTACAATTCATGGAATGGGCGAGCAAACTTCTGGCTATTCTAAAAATTTTAAAGTTCTGCTTACCAAAGAGTTTAATAAAGTCAAAGCCAAAGGAGACAGCTTAGTTTTCAAAGAAGTTGAATGGTCTTCAATTTTAAGCGTCAATGAAGAAAAACTATTTCAAAATATCAAAGAAAATTTAAGTTTCCTTGGCTTGAGAAAATTTATTATCCATTCATTTGGAGATGCAATTGCTTATCAAAAAACGGGAAGTCAATTTGATACCTACAATTTGATCAATGATTTAATCAAATCAAAGTATGATGAACTGGTAAAATCAAATGTTGATGAGATTTATTTCGTTGCTCATTCTCTTGGTGGAGTTATATTATCAAACTTCATTTATGATTCACAAGTTGCAAAGGAAGGTATCACGTTTCATAAGTTATTCACATTTGGAACGACTATTCCACTTTGGACACTAAAATATCAGATTTTCGACTCACCCATTAATCTACATAATAACCAAAAATGGGTCAATATGTATGATTCTGATGATATATTAGGTTATCCATTGGGCAATATATCTCCTGATTATCAGGCATTAGCAAAAGCTGGAAAATTAGTAGATATAGAAGTTAATTCCGGTAGTATCTTAACATCTTGGAATCCTTTATGCCATCTGGGTTATTGGACAGATATAGATGTTATTAGGATAATAGCAGAGGAGTTGAAGTAAGCATTTTTTTGTAAAAATATTGTTTTTAAGAAAAATTCAGTATATAAATTTAATGTTTAAAATTTCTTGAAAATGTTGTCTTCATAATTAACTATATTAATTAATGATTTATTTACTATAATTTTGATAACTAATTTTCTTATTTTTTTTTTATGCAGTTTATAGACGGGGAACGTACTTTAATTTTTTAAATTTAACAAATTTATGAATAATATAAAATTTCGTAACAGAATATTTATAAGGATAAACAAATGTAAAAAATTAATTAATTATATTATTAGAATATTTCAATATTTAGTACTAACTATAATTACTTTAATAATTTACTATTGTGTTAATGAAAAATACAATGATTATATATTAGGTTTATTATCCTCTATTTCTTTTCTATTTGTATATTATATGATTTGGATTTTACCAATAAATTTAATAAAGAAATCTATTTCATTAAGAAAGAAACCTATTGAATATCATAAAGCAGTTATGGATGTCAAAACTGTAAATGTTAAAATTTTATTTGGTCTTTTACTTTTTGTATCTGCCATTTTCACATATTATCAAATTGAAGATAAAGAAAGATTTGAACAATTTAAGAATGGAATTGTATTTCTACAAGACACAAGTTCTATTACTTCAAGAATAGGTGGAATTTTATCTCTTGAAAACGTTATGAAAGAGAAAGAGTACCGTGAAAGAATAAAAAAATTTTTTTGTTCATATATCAAAGAAAAAAGAGAAAGAACCAAAATTAATGATTCTGTACTGGTTGAAAACGACATACAATTGATAATTGAAGTTCTAGGGAAAAGAGAAATAAGTCAAAAAGAAGAAAAAATGTATTTAAGTGATTTGAATTTAAATGGAGCTAATTTTAAAAAATTAAATTTTGTAAATGTAGATTTTTCAGGAACAAATTTAGAGAATGCAGATTTTACTGAAGCAGATTTAGAAAATGCAATTTTAGAAAATGCTAATTTATATCGTGTAAATTTTAAAAATGCAACTTTATCACTAGTTGATTTTAAAAATGCAAAAGGAATAAGTGTTGAATTATTAGAAAATGCTAAGATATATGATAATGTAAAAAATTTAGACTCGAATATAAGTAAATTTTTAAAAGTAAAATGATATGAATTTCAGCCGTTTTCATTTCAAGTGGAGTGAAAATAATTAAAATGATTTCAATAAATATTATAAAAAAAAAAATTTTGTAATAATAAATGTTTAATAATTTTGGAGATTAAAATGAAAGATGAAATGAATTTAGCCAATGTTATAGTATCTGCAATCATTGGAGGTGTAATAACTGGAACACTTGGAGCGATAATTGGGCTTATAGTTTCTCGTTTGACTAAAAATACTATTGATATTAAAATTCTTCTTTTAATATTTAGTTTTTTTGTTATTCTATTTCTTGTTTTAGCTTTAATATTTGGTGTTCAATCACCAGTATATTATGTAATACAAGGAACTAAAACCTCACAAGTAACAGAAAATCCACCTATTGATTCATTAAAAATAAAAGAGGTGTCAAGAGGTACGATAAGTATAATTTACCCCAATATCGGAGAAGTGAGTACTGATAATAAAATCATACCTTGGAGAATAACAGGTCGTGGTAATTCATGGAATAATATTGGTACAGGAAGAGATGGTTCGGAAGAGTTTTTAATAAAAGTTTTAATAAATATTTCAATCAAAGGGAAACCCTATCTCGAAATCTATACAGATAGAGGATATGAACAACCTCTATCTGCAATTGAAGGGAATATTTATTCGTTTAAAGTTTTTTTAAATCACTTCGGTGTTCATGATTTTAACTTATTTGATAAAGTATCTGACGTTGATAAAAAACTTATAGCTAGTTGGCGATTTGAATAATAATTTGTTGTAAAACAATAATAATGTATTTACTTTTTTCAAAGATTTATCTTTCTTTTCTCAGTTTTAATACTAAAAAATAAAAGGAGGAAGAAAATATTGAAAAAGCAAATTATCTTTTATTTGAAATGTCAGAAGAAAAATTATAAAAGTTATGCAATAAATACTAAAATTTATTAAATAATTAAAGGAACAAATTCAAACATTTAATTTCTTCGAAAGATGCTGTTTCAGTTGTGTTGCTTGTCATCTTCTAAAAACTAAAAGAAGTTTTGACAAGCAGTTTACCGAATATTCTTTGTATTAGTGCCTGTTGCAAGGTGTAGCAGGTTTTGTATTTTTTAATTAATTATTTTTTTGGAGGATAATATGCTACTTAATTTTAATCTAATAAGCGCAACTTGTTTGAAGAATTATGATGGAATCTTTGATAAAGATTCTGAGTTTTATTGGACTTGGTCTTTATGTGCAGACTTAAATAGTTCGAATTCAGAAGTTGCTCGTGGGTTTAGTAGTGGATGCAGTCTGGATTCAGGTTATGATTTTAATGATTCTGATAAGAAATATAGAGAACTTGCTGACCCATTCTTTTCGTTAGAACTACCACAATTAGCCAATGAAGAAACAAAAATTATTTCATTTGAGTTAAGGTGTTGGGAATCTGATTTTGGCACAGTTGATATTAAGAAATTCTATTCCAATCAGGCATTAGCTAAATTATTTGAAATATATAATAACCAGATTACTAAAAAAAATGAAATTGAAAATGAATTTAAAGAATGGTTAGGTTCAACTGATTTAGAAACAATATTAGGTTCAATCATTTCAAATAATGTTTATGTTGGTGGCTACATTACTATTGCCAAAGCAATATTTAATACAATTCAACTCGCTGAAAAAATAGTAAAAAGCAATGGTGATGAGTTGATTGGGGTATATAGAGCAGATTTAATTTTAAATAAAAAAAATGACAAAATAAATTATCGTTGGGTTTGGCAAGATACAACAGAAAATTGGGTGGACATTGGTTCTTCAATATTTAAACAACATATATTTGAACAAGATAATAGGAATAACAAGATTTCTACATCTATGAAGTTTTCAATTTTAGAAAAAGAACCAAATAGATAATAAAAATTAAAAATTATAGCCCTTCCCCACTCGAATGGCTCTTTCTCATTTGAATTATTTGTGAGTTGTTCAAAAAAAGATATAGCTACAGATGTGATTTATGCCTAGTGTTGTAATTCGTTAAAAGACTTATTATATTGTGTCATTTCGAAACGAAGTGAGAAATCTCACAAGTCACTGCTACTACAGAACTTGAGATTCCTCACTTCGTTTCGGAATGACAAGAAATGTTTATTAGGTTTTCAATAAATTATTACACTAGCTTATAAGTAAAATATTGAGCAAAATGACCTAAGAGAATTCATTAGCGAAATTATTGGATTACATTATACACATAATCCCTGTCAGAATAAAAGAAAAATCATATTGTATTGAAATATTCTGAACGATGATTTGTATGATTTTCTTTCTTAATCATCTTCATCAAATAAATCACAAAAATCACAATTCAAAGACAAAAGAAATCCAGAATATCCCGCCATGGATTGAATTTTGCAAACACATAATATAATCCCTTTTCAAGTCATCCGATGACTCGCAGTCATCGGATGACTGTTTCTTTCAATTCGGGATAAGTTGGTTTCGCTTTTTGATTTTTCTACAATAATGCCTATTAAGATATGCCACACTTCAAAAGTGTGGCACATCTTTCCATTCTACAAAAACCCACACGCATCAGGTCTATATTTTTAAAACGCCCAACTTTTTCATCGTATTTGCACGCACCGTGGTCGGCGTAGTTGCTTTCTTTGTCTTTTTCATTAGGGCTTCTTTAAAATAGTTAAAATCGAATAGCATTGAACAATAATAAACTGAATTCTGAAATCCGTCAGAATTACGCTTAAGTAATGTCATCTACATTTAAATAAAGTTTTTTTATAATGAGTTACCAATGACATCGCTACTAAATATTTCAAAACTATATCTATTAAGCATATATAAAATAAGCTAATCAGATTTTTCAACAGATGAATATTTTTCTATTAAGTATCATTATAAAAATAAGGTTTACATTTTATTTGTTAAAGAATAATGAGCCCACTCTAAAAAGTGTCAAACCCCTGAAAAAGGGTATATATAACCCAAGCAGTGAATTTATTTCCGATTACTCGGAAATAAATTATCATTGTTGATAGAATGGGCTTTAATATAAATTTTTATTTTGTTATTTAATTAACATTTCTTATTTTACTTAAAAAATTGGTCAAAAAGATTTATTTTCAATGAAATAAAAAAATTAAAATTTATCAACAGGATTTTTATGAAAAATACAAATGTAATTTATTTTTTGTTAGCAACCGCAGTTTGTTTTGTTATTTCTTCAATTAGTGCTTTTTCAGAAGAAAAGGTAGATGTGCTGTTTTTAAAGAACGGTTCGAAAATTATTGGGTCAATAACTCAGTTTATTCCGGATTCTACCGTTTCAATACAAACAAAAGATGGCAGTGTTTTCGTTTATAAAGCTAATGAAGTATTGAAAATAGAAAAAGCCGCCAATAATGAGAATATTAAAAAGAATTATACAGAATTTGGAGCGAACTTTGGAACTCCAGCTGGTTTCAATATTGTTTTAGGATTTCACTCAGAAAGAACAGGTGTTAGATTTTCTGGTATGTATCTCAGCTCTGCTTATGGAGTTCAAGTAAGTTTGCCAATTAAATTTTATGAATCTGAAAATGTTTACCATGCTATAGCCCTTGCACTTGGATTCTCCCATATTGAAACTGAAGAAACCTTGCTATACTATAAATATACAAAAACAAGAGAATGGGCATATTTTTCTCTAAGTTATAATCTGAATCTTTATGGTATCTTTCTTGAAGGTGGCTTGTCAGTTGGTGATGGAGGTTACTCAAATCCGCAATTAATGTTCCAAATTGGTTATGTCCATAGGTTTAATAAGTAAATTTCAGAACTACCGATGCCTCGTAGTTTGTTGTTTCGCATTTTTTATTATAAGAAGTTAAATTTGAATGTAAATATTTCCAATAGGTCATTCGTTATTCGTCATTCGTTATTAGTAGTTACAAACTAATGACCAATGACTAATGACAAATAACTAATAAGATAATATTTGCTAACTGCGCAATCATTCTTTACGAAGCAAATCTCCTAACTCCTTTATTTTCGTTATGGGGTCAGGAGTTCTGAAGTTAAGAATTTGTATTGCTTTTTAATGAATTAGAAGTCTGAGGAATTTGAACATAATGATTACTGAAAATTCATTTGTATATTCAAATTTTTCAAAGTAATTTGCTATTTGAAATAGTATCATATTATTAAATTCTTTATACTTTTATGAAAAAATTTGCAATACTACTTTTATCGTTATTTTTTATCGCCTGCGGAGAAGAAAGCATTAATGAAGTTGACCAAAGTAAAATTTATATTTCTCTAACATTGCAGTATTCTTTGCAAAATAACAACACTTCTCTTATTGCAGCATATAGTGATGGTGGAGTTACAGGAAAGCGTATAAAATTATCCTCTCCAGCTTCTTCTTATGTAAACAACGAAAAGATGGATGAAATTAACGATATACTCTATGACCCATTCGGAATTTGTTACCATAAAGAAAAAACCGGAATTATAAACGAAGCAATTTATACTTTCACTGATTTAAACAGCAAGCAATATATTAATGCTGTAAACTCATTAAGCACAATTGATTTCAATTCTCAGATGAGTAAAAGCGTAAATCGTTCAACTGACTGGATAGTAACTTGGGATGGCACTAGTATTTCTGAAGGTGAAAGAGTTGAACTTTCATTGAGTATGGTTGATAGCATTAAAATTCAATCTTTCTTTATTG
Source organism: uncultured Hyphomicrobiales bacterium (assembly GCA_964499465.1). GTDB lineage: Bacteria > Bacteroidota > Ignavibacteria > Kapaibacteriales > UBA2268 > JAAYJM01. Next base: position 326 of record CAZCLJ010000193.1, on the reverse strand, counting down.
ATTCTACCGGACAAAGCAGCATAACGATTCCTCAAAGTGAGTTAGCTAATATGTCTTCCGGAAATTATAAAATACACCTTTCGAGGTCAAAAGTATTTCCAATCCAATCTGCTCCTAAAGCCGGTGGCTCAATTATTTCGAGTATGAAATCTAAAGAAATTACAGTTACTTTGCATTAATGGTTATTAAATTATTGGGTTATTGGGTTATTGGGTTATTAGGTTATTGGGTTATTGAGTTATTGGGTTAATGTAGAAAAAAAATATCCCATAGGGTGGGGTGAAATAAATCGAATTATTTAAGAAAAAATATTCGTTCCAAATATG
>CAZCLJ010000192.1:0-8927 GCA_964499465.1 uncultured Hyphomicrobiales bacterium | reverse complement strand
TCATTAATCATTAATCATTAATCATTAATCATTAATCATTAATCATTAATCATTAATCATTAATCATTAAATCAATCCAACATCTTTTAAAGATTGCTTGATTATTTCAAAAGTACTTACAATATCATTATCCAAACCAACTGAGAATCGGACTAAACCATCAGAAAGTCCCATTTGTTCCTGTTCTTCTTTTGGAATTTCAGAAGAAGTGCTGCTACCGGGGGAGCTAAAAAGTGTTTTATAAAAACCTAAACTAACAGCAAAATAACCAACATTTCTTTCCTGAAGCATAACTAAAAGTTTGTTAGCAGTTTCTTTAGTTTTAGCATCAAAAGTAATCATACCACCGAAGCTATATCCGGGGGTTAGCATAGTTTTAATGAAATTATGCTGGGGATGAGAAGGAAGTCCGGGATAAATCACTCTAAGACCTAATTTTTCTAAGTTTTCAGCAACATACATTGCGTTCTTTGAGTGTTGGTGCATTCTAATGTGAAGTGTCCTTAAATTCTTTAAAATGCTTGCAGCTCTAATGCTATCAAGTACTGGACCAAGCAGCATAGTTGCCCCGTCATTTACGCTACGAAGAGAAGCTATAAAATCTTTGTCTGAACAAATTGCGCCACCTACGCAATCGCTTGCTCCGTTTATAAATTTTGTTAAGCTGTGAACAACGATATGGGCTCCAAAATTATAAGGTTGCATCATCATTGGTGAAAAAGTATTATCAACAATGAGTTTCAAATTATGCTCGTCTGCAATTTTTCTGAGTTCAGCAATATTTGCAACTTCAAGCAATGGATTAGAAATACCTTCGCAATAAATAATTTTTGTCTTTTCGTTTATTTTTGATTTTACTTCGTTAAGGTCAAGAATATTTACGAAATGCGTCTTAATATTGAGTTTTGGAAGGAAATTTTTCATAAAGGCATAAGAGCCACCGTAAATTGTTCTACCAGAAATGATTTCATCTCCGCAACCGCAGATTTGAAGCATAGCGCAGGAAATAGCAGCCATACCGGAGCCGGTAACAATAGCTGCTTCAGTATTTTCCATTAATGCAAGTGCTTTCGAAAGGTAATCAGTTGAAGGATTTAAGTGCCTTGAGTAAAGGAAACAACCTTCGATTTCTGTTTCGAAAAGCTCTGTCATTTTTTCAGATGTTAGGAAAGTAAATGTTGATGAATCGGAAATAGAAGGATTAACTTCACCATATTCACCAAAAACTAAGTAATTTTGTAGTTTCATTGCTGGGTCATTTTTCATTTTTCACCTTTAAATTAATAATTTTTTTAGCATATTTGTAAAAGAATAAAATTAACAATAAAAAAATAATAAAAAAAATTAAATAAAAGTAATAAATTGTAATTTTGATATAAAAGTAAAAAAATAATAAATATAAAGGTGTAATATGAATAAGGCAGTAATAATGGCTGGAGGATTTGGAACCCGCTTAAGGCCCCTTACAATGAATGTTCCCAAACCGATGGTGCCAATACTCAATACTCCTATGATGGAGCATATTGTTAATTTATTGAAGAAACATAATATTACCGATATTGTTTCTGTCCTTTATTTTCAACCTGAAACCATAACAAATTATTTTGAAAATGGGACAAAATTCGGGGTTGATATGAAATATGAGATGGCAAAAGCCGATTATGGAACTGCCGGTGCCGTGAAAAATGCAGAACAGCATTTAAAAGAACCTTTTATTATTATAAGTGGTGATGTGCTAACTGACTTCGATTTAACCAAAGCAATTGAGTTTCACAAAGAAAAGAAATCACTGGCAACGATTCTTTTAACACGCGTTCCAAATCCACTTCAATTCGGCATTGTAATGACTAATGAAGATGGAAGGATTATTCGTTTTCTCGAAAAACCATCTTGGGGACAGGTTTTTTCAGATACAATAAATACTGGGATTTATATACTTGAGCCGGAAGTTTTAGATTTAATTCCACAAAAAACAGAATTCGATTTTAGCAAGGATTTGTATCCTCTTATGCTTAGCAGGAGTCTTCCTTTGTTTGGCTTTATTGCAGAAGGATATTGGCGTGATATTGGCAATCTGAATGAATACCAGCAAGGACAATTCGATGCAGTTGCCGAAAAAGTTCAGTTGGAAGTCAAAGGCAAAAAGAAAGATAATATTGCTTTTGGAAATAACACGAAAATAGCTCCTACAGCTAAGTTCTACGGTAATGTCATAATTGGTGATAACACTGTTATTGAAGACTATGTTGAAATTACCGATTCTGTAATTGATGAAAATGTTACAATCGGCACTGGTTCAAAAATCAAAAGATGTACTATATGGAATGATGTAAAAATTGGAGATTTTGTAGAATCGTTTGACGATGTAATTTGCAGTCATTGCAAAATTGGAAATTCTGCAACAATTTTTGAAAATGTTTTTATTTCTGATAACTGCGTAATAGGTGAAAATACAAACTTATTGCCAAATATTAAACTCTGGCCTAACAAACAAGTCCATAACGGAGCAACTCTTTCACGTTCATTAGTTCAAGAAGAAAAATGGATGGGAGAGCTATTTACTGATGCACGTATTTCCGGAATTTCAAATATTGAAATACACCCGGAATTTGGTGCCAAACTTGGTGCAGCTATTGGTATGGCATTTGGTCCAAATTCCAATTTTCTTGCAAGTCGAGACCCGGACAGCTTATCACGTCTTTTAAAACGAACAATTACTTCCGGTCTTGCTTCAGTGGGAGTGAATGTAAATGATTTGCAAACGATTTCAATTCCACAGACTCGTCAGGAAATCCGAACCGGAAAATATGCCGGTGGGCTTCACGTCAGGCGTTCGCCACGAAATCCAGATATGACTGATATTATAATTTTTAACAACGAAGGTCGCGATATTGGAACTGCAAGGACTAAATCTATAGAAAGGTATTTTTATGGTGAAGATATTAGGCGCGTTCATTATGAAGAAGTTGGCGAAATACGCTACCCGGAAAGAACAAATGAGATTTATCTTGATAGATTCTTAGATTCATTAAACAAAGATGCAATAAAAAAGAAGAATTTCAAAGTATTGATGGATTATTCTTATGGACTTGCTACAAATATTTATCCCAGTATTCTAGGAAAATTAAATATTGAGGCACTATCGCTTCACGACTATGTTGATGCTCATAAATATAAATCAGCAACGACATTAAAACCACAGGAAGGTGAAGAAGTTGTTAAAATAATGCGTTCTCTCGGGTATGAACTCGGTTTCGTTTTAGAGCCGGGAGCAGAAAAAATTTCTGTTGTTGATGAAAGAGGAGTTCTTTATTCATCAGCTCGTCTATTGAGTATTGTTACTAAACTTTTCCTTGAAACAAACCGTGACCGTGAGCCATATAAAATTGGAATTTCTATTGTTGCAAGCAACGAAATTGAAGAAATTGCCAAAGATTATAACGTAGAAGTATTTCGCGTGAAAAATTCTCATTCTGCAATGATGGAAGCAACTCGTGTTGAAAATGAAGATGACCTGAAGGTTTTGTTTGTTGGTGGAGTTTGGGGTGGTTTCATTTTTTCTGATTTCTTATTTGCTGCTGACGGTATGTATTCTGTAGGGAAAATTTTAGAAATGCTTGCACTAACAAATTATAAGATTTCTGAACTTGATGAAATGCTCCCACGCCGTTTCCAATACATTTCTGAAATTGAATGTCCTTGGGAATCAAAAGGAACTGTAATGAGAAAAGCTATGGAACATTCTTCTGAATTTAAAAGAGAACTGATTGAAGGAGTCAAAATATTCTTCGATAACAGCTCTGTTTTGCTTTTGCCAGACAAAGAAAAAGGGGCATTTAAAATTTTCGCTGAAAGCAACCAGTATGATTCTGCTGTTGCTATTGCCAGAAAATACAGTTCACTTTTAACTCAATGGCGTGATGAATAGATTTTGAAATTTGATGAATTGGGAGGATTATGAAAATAACTGAAATTATTAATAAAGATAACATTGAATTGTTACCAAATATTAGTTCAAAAGCTGTTCTGGTAGATAAACTAATTGAAATTGCTACAAGAACTGGCAAAATTTTAAATATTGAAGAGGTAAAAAAGCAAGTCTGGGAAAGAGAAAAGCTGATGTCAACAGGAGTTGGAAAAGGAATTGCTCTCCCTCATGCCAAAACCAACCATATTTCTGATGAAACGGGTGCTTTAATCGTTTTAAAGCAAGGAGTCGAATTTGAATCTTTAGACGATAAACCAGTCAATATTGCATTTCTTTTAATTGGGAAAGATAATAACGTAGGAAATCATCTTAGATTGCTTAGTAAAATTTCACGACTACTCAATAATGAATATTTACGCTCTAATATTATTGAAGCAAAAACTAAAAATGAAATCCTTAGCTTATTCGACGAATTTGAAGAAAGCGAATAATAATTATTAATTATTAATTGTTAATTGTTAATTGTTAATTGTTAATTGTTAATTATAATAAGAGATTAACTACAATTAGTTGATAAATATATGAGATTATTCGTCAGAAGCTACTTCTTTATTTATTATTTGTAAATTTGCAAATAATTTTTTAAATGATTTACTATAAATATTATATATAAAAAGGGATTTTTCATCTTTTTTCAATTAACAATTAACAATTAACAATTAACAATTAAATCTGAGGTTTTATTATGAAAACATTTAAACTATCAATATTTGTAATGCTTTTAGCATTAATTATATCTTCCTGTTCGCATACAAACAATTTTTCTCAGTATAATATGGCAAAATCAAAAGTATTGTTTGAGAAAGCATTCGGTTCAGATATTAACAAAGTCCATCAATATTCAACAAATACTAATTCCAAGAAAGAAAGCGATTCAGAGTTTTTTTCCCGAACGGCATTGTCTATTGGAAGTGCATTTATTGGAAATGATATTGAAGATAAATTTACGAAAGCGGTAAATCCAGATTCAGTTGCAACAGCAATATCGAAAGGTATAGAGAATACTTTGATTAAGTATTTTCAGATTCAAGCTGAAAATGATGTAGCCGGTGAATATGATTATATTTGTGTTGTTGCTTTGGATAGATGCGAGATAACATCTGGTTCGGCTGGAGTGTATTTAAATGTTGGTGCTACAACAAGGATTACAGATAGAAAAACCGGCGGGATTGTTTGGGAAGATTCAGAAAACGAGAATATTCAATTACGCTTTTCTACAACAAATTACAATAGCAAATCCGGTTTAGAACGCACTCTCAATGATGCAACACAGGTAGCAATGCTTGCTTCTTTAACAGAAGACGAGATTAGAAAAGCAGTTCGCAATGCTTCATCGGAAGTTTCACGTCTATTCGGTCAGACAATACAGGAAGATTTTATGGAGATGAATAAGAAGAAATAGGAGAGAGGACTGATTTCAGAACTCCAGACCTTATAACGAAAATAAAGGAGTTAGTAGGGTTGCTTCGTAAAGAATGATTGTGCAGTTAGCGATTAATATTTTATTCGTTATTGGTCATTAGTCATTGGTTATTAGTATGTAACTACTAATAACCAATGACTAATGACTAATGACTAACTACTAATGACTAATGACGAGTAACGAGTAACGAATGACCTTTTGGAAATATTTACATTCAAATTTAACTTCTTATTATAAAATATGCGAAATAGCAAACTACGAGGCACAGGAGTTCTGAATTTTGTATAATACTGCTTGTTAGCTTTTTTGTATTAAAAAGCCATACAATAAACTTGTTTATCGTATGGCTTTCTTATTTTTTTACTATTTTGAAAAAATTAGAAACAAAGTATATTAAGGAATTTCAAAAGCAACAATACGGGTCTGGTCTTTGTATTTTAAATGCAATAAAATTGTTTCACCCGATTTTTTGCTATCAACAATTTTCTTCAAATCAGAAGGAGATTTTATTTCCTTTCGGTCTGCTTTTGTAATTACTCCATTAGGAGCAAGGCCGCGTTGCTCTGCCAAACTGTAACGTTTGACTTTTGTAACGTAAGCACCCTGTTTTACATCGAAGTTTTCTTTTATATCTTTGTTTAAAGTCTCAACAGTAAAACCAAGTTTATCAAATTCTACTGACGATGATACTTCTTCAGTTTCATCGTCACCTTTAGAAGCCGAGGCAATTTCAGTATCTTTATCTCTTGGCTCAAGTTTAACAGTTTTATTGATTTTTTTGCCATCGCGCCAAATAGTTAAATTCACTTTATCGCCGGCTCTTTTCATAACAACTGTGCTTTGTAATTCGTTGGAAGTAGAAATCTTTTTGCCATCAACTTCAAGGATTACGTCTCCAGATTCAACACCAGCTTTTTCTGCCGGAGAATCTTTTAGTATATTATGAACTAAAGCGCCTTCTACTTTATCAAGTCCGAGCGATTTTGCAACGACTTCATCAACAGTTCTAATGCTAACTCCAATATAGCCGCGATTGATTCTTCCATCGTCCATCAAATCCATAACTACAGAACGCACTAAATCAATAGGAATAGCAAACCCATACCCAATGTAAGTGCCGGTTCTTGTGGCTATAGCAGTATTAATACCAACCAAACTGCCGTGCAGATTGAAAAGCCCGCCACCGCTATTACCCGGATTAATTGCTGCATCAGTTTGAATAAAGTTTTCAATCGAATATCCGTCTCTATCACGAGAAAGCGATAGCTCACCTCTTCCAATAGCACTGACTATACCAGTAGTAACAGTGGAGTTTAAACCGAGTGGATTGCCGACAGCAACGACCCATTCGCCAATTCTCACATTATCCATATCGGCAAGATGAGCAACAGGGAGTGGGCTAGCATCTATTTTGATTAGAGCCAAATCAGTAAGTGGGTCTGTTCCGATTAGCTCTGCTTTATATTCTTTTTTATCATAAGTTTTTACTTTAATGCTAACGGCATTTTCGACTACGTGGTTATTTGTTACAATATACCCATTTTCTGAAATAATCACCCCAGAGCCGCTTCCTTCTGAACGTCTTTTCCCTTGCTCTTCGCCTTCTTCCTGAGGCATCCCAAAAAATTCAAAGAAATCTTTGAATTGGTCTTGGAATTGATTTTTTCCGGTAGAAGTTTCTATTTCTACGTTTATACTAACTACTGTTGGAAGCACTGCTTCACTCACAGCTACGAAAGCATTATTCATTGCATCAACCTGCGGACTGATTACTACCGGCGGTTTGCTCGCTCCAATGCTGTCCTGAGCAAATAAATTTGATACTGAATTTAAATTTGATATGATTATGATTGCTGCAATAATAAAAATTATTGAGAATCCTGCTCCGAAAACATATTTTTTCTTCATTAAAACCTCACGTAATATTATTTTATAATATTAAATTCGTGTTTATGACGAAAAAGTTGAAAAATTATTCAAAAAAATAATGTTTTTTTACCGGCTCAATTACATTCCAAACGCAAGACAATCCTTTGGGAAAAGTAACGAAGTCACCTTTGCCTATTTCAATTTTCTCGCCATTTGCTTCAATTATTACTTTACCCTCTAAAAATAAGCACATTTCTTTTGAATCGTAGTGCCAATCAAATGTTGATTTTTCTTTTGTCCAGATGGGCCAGGACTTAATACCTAACTCATTAATTTCAGTTTCGCTCAATTTTTTTACTTCTATTTTCATTTTTTTCCTTTATCTTAAATCAATAATTTCTGCTTCTTTGGGAACTGAAAAATTAAACTGGCTATCATTTAAATTTGAATCTGTTTTAAGATTGCTAACAAGCCAAATTGATTTTTCATTATTGTTATTTATTTGTAATTTTACTGGAATTAAAGTTTTTGGTTCAAGCCATATTCTTATTTCATTATTACTCTTTGAGTCGGCTTTCTTCTTTTTCAATATTAATAACAAAGAACTTGATTTTGAACTTTGCTCCCGTTTCAAATCGCTTGGTTCATAATCGTTTAGAAAACTAAAAAAGATAGTTTCAATGGAATTTTCTTCTACAAAGCTTTCTTCAAAATCTGAAATAATAACTTTATTATCTGTAATTGAATAGTTCCAGAGAGTTTTTCCATTGCATTTAATAATTCTGTCGTTTGCTTCAATAATATATTTATTATTTTTTTTTGCTTTTAAGCTACCAGAAAAACTTTTAATTTCTTCATTTTGAAAGTTGAATGAAATGCTGCTGATTTTCTTATATTTATTTGCAATCTGAGAAAATACTTCTTCTTTTGATTGTGAAAATAAAGAATTGTTAAATAAAAATAAAATAAAAAAGAAAATAGTAATTTTTGTTTTCATAAATTAATTTTAATTTGATTTAAATAAGGTAAAAAAAAAATTAGTTTACACTTTATTCGAATAATCATAATTTTTGGATTTGACTTCACATTTTGTATCGCTATAAACTATGTCTTGAATGTTTGCCAAAGTTTCTTTTGAGAAATTTTCTTCACCGCATTTTTTACAAATTAGAACTGGCAAATTATCCATAACAACAAGTTTGTTATCAATATCAAATACTTTTTTAATTTTTTTTGCAAAAAATTCATTATAACCGCATTTTGAACAAATCATTTTTAAACTCCTTTTTATAAAAAAAATTATTAATTGTTAATTATTAATTGTTATTAAGTTATTAGTTTATTAGTATATTAAGGGGGGTTCTAAAAATTGTCATCTTGAACCCCCTGATAAAGCAAGACCTTTATTTAAATGTAGATGACATAATGAAAAAGTCATTCTGATGGATGTCAGAATGACAAACTACGATGTCATTGGTAACGAAGTGAAGAATCCAGTTAGTTTTAAAATCAACAAGATAGATTCTTCGCTACGCTTCAGAATGACAAGAATTTATTATCAGGTTTTCAATGAATAATTATACTAGTGTAATTATTTATTGAAAACCTAATAAACATTTCTTGTCATTCCGAAACGAAGTGAGGAAT